>CAZFQG010000293.1:0-5314 GCA_964520785.1 uncultured Planctomycetaceae bacterium
TTCGTAACGCCGGCCACCGACCTCTGTGAAACGGTATTGCGTCGAGCCTCGACCGTGCCGTCGTGGATTGCCGATTCCGGCCGGGACGTGCCGCGGCCGTCGTGGCGACACGGTTCATCTCGCGGTGCTCATTTCTCCATGAGCGACGCGTGGTGTTTCGCCAACCAGGCGCAATAATCGCGGTACAAACGGACCGCCTCCGGATGATCGGTGGGCGCGTTGCTTTGGGGGGCGCGGAATAGGCCCTGATATTGGTAGACGAGGATGACGTCGACGTAGGGCGAGACGGCGGCGAGTTGGGATTCAATTCGGGAGAATGGAGCCGGAACGAGCGGCCTGGCTTGGCGGTTTTCCGGACCTTCCCAGGCAAATGTCTCGACATCGGCCCAAAGGGCCCGCTGGGGGACCCTGCCGCTCGCATTATCGGAGTCTCGAAATCAAAGGCCAAAGGAGCGTTCACGCGGAGCCCAGAGACAGGGCTTCCTCTTTAGACAGTATCCGGTCGTCTTTGCCGACGGAACCCCTTGCCGTGGGCCGCCGGGAGAATCCGCCGATTCCGACGGCTTTCCCTTTAACGGGACCGGAAATATCACCCTAACGGAAATCTCTTCGAAAAAGGCAAGACCACGGACGTTTTTCCGGGTATAATTGAAATGAAGGAAACCGAGTGACTCGGACAAAAGTCCGATGAATTCCGATCCGATAAACATTGTTGTCAAGTTGAATACGACTTGGCTTTACGGGCTGGAGTGCTCGGCAACGTTCTTTCAAATATGACGCAATAACCTCTCGCTGCTGATTCCGTCGGGAGTGCCAAAAATACAGCGTGAACCGGGTTTAGTCTAGCGGCTAGTGTGAGAACACGCCCGAACCCCGTTCGTCTCGCAGCGACGCACCCAGTCGCAATCGGCGAGAGGTTTAAAATACCTATTCCGCCCCCGGTTCTCGCGAGCCGGGGGCGGCTGTGTTTTCTTTTCGCGGTTTTCATTCAGAAATCTATGCGTCAAGCCGCAAAAGTGTGCCTTGTGGATTTTTCTTGCTGTTTATGTTCGATTCCGCAGCAGGATGGCGAGCCCTGGCATGCGAGGCTGACCACGCGGTTCTCCTGAGTAGTTCTTATTGGGTATTATAATTAGACCCATAGAGGTTATAGATAGAATTTGCCCCTTGTCGGAACGGCGGCTGAATGCGAAAATCGGGGTTTGATGTCTTGGCCGGAAGTGAACGCGTCGCAGGGCGCGGGCTTTCGGCTATTCCTTTTTTTGGGAGTGTTCCATTATGAAACTGGTGCCTTTGGGCGAGAATGTCGTCGTCCGGCGGCTTGACGCGGAAGAGGTTACGGCGGGAGGAATCTTGATTCCCGACCAGGCCAGGGAGAAGTCGAAGGAAGGACGCGTCCTTTCTGTTGGAGACGGGCGCCGTCTTGCAAACGGATCGCGCGCGGCGCATCAAGTGGCGGAAGGGGACCGTGTTTTGTTTTCGCAATACGCCGGCTCGGAGGTCGTCGTCAACGACGAGACCCTTCTCATCATGAGCGAACGCGAAATCCTCGCCGTGATCGGCAACGGGCGCGAACCGGGAACTGATGAGGTTTAGCCCACGATCCGGCTGATATCGATCAACTGGATTTGGCGACCCGTCCCGGTGTGGGGAGTATCGATGGCCACGGACCGGCCGTCGGGACTGCACCGGGGGTGATGATCCACCCGCCACTGCCCTTGGTACTCGTCCGGGTGGTGGTAGCGGCCAATGACGATCTTTCGGTCACTCGGGATATGATAGAGGAAAACCTCCGCGTACCGTTTGTTGTCCTTGGGATTGCGCAAGGGGTAGCCGTCGTTAAGTATCCACTCCTGGTTGGGCAGATAGGTACAATGACCGTCGCGGGGCATGGTTTCCGGGGCGACCACCTCGCATGAGCCCCCCTCCTTATCTTCGATGACGTAGAACTTGTCGCCGTGGGAGGGATGGCGGGCCCAGGCGAGGATGTGATTGGGGTCCCGCCAGATAAAATGGGAGACCATTCCGGAGTTCGCGATGCATCGCGGTTCCGAGCCGTCCGGGGCGCAGGTGAACATCCGCGTCAGCCAGCCCTTCGCCGCCGGTGGACGCCAGCGATGGAGGAACTCAAGCCGTGACCCGTCCGTGTTTACGAGAAGGTGGTTGAAATAGTGCTTGGACTTGGGCATTTCTTCCGGCGGAAAGAACGGCTTTTCGGGAGGCAGCGGATATCGTGCCGCTTGGGCGATGGAAAAGATCAGCTCTTGTTTGCCGGACGCCAGATCGACGCGAAAAATGCCGGAATTCTCGGGGGCCAAATCGTCCGTATACGGATCCGCAAGCCCGGCGTAGCCATAACCGGGCCGCATGTCATTGATGCGGCGGAAATCGGCGGCGAAGGCCGTTTTACCGTCGGGTGACAAGCAATAAATTGGGTGTCCAATCGTACGACGTTCACCGGACGCGATATCGTGGATATGGCAAACGAAGCGGTCCCCCTCGCGGTCATTCCACAGAACCTTTGTCTGCGAACCCGGAATGAACTGCAACATACACCCCTGCTGCCACCCCCAGGCGCGGCTTTCACCGAAGGGGATCCACTTGTCACCGTTTTCCAGATCGACCATTCCCGTCTTGACGACGTCGTCCGCCGTTGGGCTCCGATGCTCGAAATCGACCTCCATTCCCAAACATAGCCGCCCGGTCGGATCGAATTCAAGCTTGTCGTAGTAGGCGAACCAATGGGCCTTGGGACCCTTCGTGATCGTCCGCTGGGGTGGATGGTCGGCGTCGGTCCCTCCGGCATCGGCGATGAATGGTCTCAGGCCGAAGGCGGTGGCGCCGGCGAGAGACGAAGTCTTCAGAAACCGTCGACGGTGGAAACGGTGCGTCATGGGAGGCTCCAAGGAATGCGTGGTGCGCGCAGGCGTGTACTGTTTTTCGTCATTTCATTCTAACGGAAAGAGTAATCCTCCGTCAACGGCGGGAAGCCTGTCCGCCGAAGACGTTTTTCCAAATAAGGCGAGTCTCGCAGCAGAACGCCGGTCGCCGAACTTCTCGAATCTGGTGCTCTGTCAACACTAAGATTCTGGATGGGCGGCACGCCGAAGTATTGCAATCGCCCCAATGAAACCGAAACGTCAACCCCAATTCCTACGTTTGACGAAGCACTAGTGCCGCCGAGGCGGTTCCGCGATCCGTGGGACTCTTGCGTGGGGAGAGCACTGATCCAGGCTTCGCTCATCAGGGCAGAGGCCGCCGGGCGGAAGCCTATAATATCGTCGGAAGGGCGAAAGACTACTCTCAAGGGGGTTGACGGGCGTCCTTTCGCTTGCTAGTCTCTGGAGGTGGCCATTCGTGGTTGTCTCCCCGGGGGGTCATCCGGAAGAAGGCGTTGTAATGCGGCCGTTCTCAGCCTGATGATACCCTACGGAGGGGTGAAGTGCCTCCATGCGACGGCGAATATCTCTCATTTCCTTAATACGTGGTTTAACCAGACAGGATTCTCATGAAAGGCAAGAATGCGGTCGGTTTGAAGGAGGTCCAGGCAGTCTACAGCGGTCCCGAGTGGGACCTGTGGGTGCTGCTCATGGGTCAGCAGATCCATATTGGGGGTCTGAGGTCCTCCACCGCGCTGGCCGAGGCGGCGGGAGTCGGTAGGGGAATGCAGGGGGTTGACCTCTGCTGCTGCACCGGGGCGGGGATGCGGTTCCTCACCCGGTTCCGCGACGTTGACCGGATGCACGGCGTCGACGCGACCGAGGCGGTGGTCGAGGCCGGGAGGCAACGATGCGACGAGGAAGGGTTCGCCGACCGGATCGAATTCACCGTCGCCGACGTGTGTGATACCGGGCTGCCGGAGGCTTCGGCCGACTTTGTTTGGGGCGAGGACGCCTGGTGTTACGTGGTCGACAAGCCGGCCCTGATCAACGAAGCGGCGCGGCTCGTGAAGCCCGGGGGAACGATCGCCTTTACCGACTGGGTGGAGGGTCCCGCCGGGTTGACCGAGGAGGAGGCGGACCGTTTCCTGAGCTTCATGAAATTCCCCAACATCCAAGATTTCGACGGCTACCGCGAATTGCTTACAAAGGCCGGTTGCGAAGTGACCGTGTGCGAAGACACCGGCCAGTTCGCCCCGCACGTCGAGTTGTACATCAACATGGTCGAAATGCAGTTGACGTACGACGCGCTGAAGATCATCGGCTTCAACGCCGAGATGGCCGGCGCCATTCTCGACACCATGAAATTCATGCGCGACGCGGCAAGTGCCGGAAAGATCGCGCAAGGGCGGTTTGTCGCCAGAAAGGCCGGGTAATGGGAATGTCCAGTTCATGCTGTGGCGGCGGTGGGAACGGCGCCGACCGTTTCGAAAACATGATCCCCAACTGCCTGGCATACGCCACCGAGGCCAAGGCGGCGGGGCGGCTGATCGTCGGAATCATGTGCGAGTATACCCCTCGCGAACTGATCATGGCGGCCGGCGCCGTGCCGGTCTGCCTCTGCGGCGGTTCGGCCGAGACGATTCCGGCCGCGGAGACGAAACTGCCGACCAACCTCTGCCCCTTGATCAAATCGACCTACGGGTACCACGTTCAGAAGAGCAATCCGTTCGTGGAGATGGCCGACCTGATCGTCGGGGAGACGACCTGCGACGGCAAGAAGAAGATGTACGAACTGATGGGTCGCACCCGTCCCATGTACGTCCTCGAACTGCCCCAGAAGGCCGACGACCCGGACGCCATGGCCCATTGGGTGGCGGAATTGAAGAAGTTCCGCGAGTTTCTGGCGGAGAAGTTCGGCGCCGAAATCACCGATGAGAAGATTCGCGAAGCGACCACGGTCATGAATCGCGAGCGGGGCCTGCGCCGCCGCCTGGCCGAGACGATGGCGGCGGACGATCCGCTCATGACCGGCCGGGAACTGCTCAAACTCAAGAGCAGCATCTCGGGTCTGTGCCCCGACCTGCAGGAGTACCAGAACATTCTCGATCGCCTTCAAGGGGAATGTGAAATGTCCCCGTGCCAGGCCGCCAAGAGGCGTTGCGGTTCCAAACGGCCCGTCCGCGTTCTCATGACCGGCGTGCCCATGGCCCACGGGGCGGAGCGAGTCCTCGACCTGGTTGAAGAGACCGGCGGCCTGGTCGTGGCGATGGAAAGCTGCACCGGCGTGAAACCGATTCTCGACGACGTTGAGGCGAACGGTCAGGACCCGATCCAAGCCCTGGCGGACAAGTACTTCCACCTTCCCTGCTCGGTCATGACGCCCAACCAGCGGCGGCTCGAGTCGCTCGGAAAGCTGGCCGAGAAGTACCGCC
>CAZFQG010000294.1:0-5291 GCA_964520785.1 uncultured Planctomycetaceae bacterium
TTCTCTGTAGGACTCTTTCATTCTCAATCTCAAGCCGGTTTATCCCGGCGCTTTCCCCGACCCCTTTAAAAATGTTCTGGAAGGGGTGTGTCGGCGTGGATCAATCATCTTCCGAAGAGGAAACATCTCTCGCTTAGAACCCTGGAATCCACGTCCTTCCTCTCTCGCCTTTTACGAAGACCCTCGATCTCGCGCAGCCAGGCCGCCTCGGCGAGGGTCGCGAGGTCGGAGTCGGACAGGGTGCGGTGGTCGTTGAGTTTCGTCCGTGAAGACAGCACCTCGTCCGTCGCGGATTCCCGACGCGGGCCGATGGAGGTCGCGTTCGTGGGAGAAATAGCAACCTCGGAGGCCGCTGCCGACACCCCCGCTCCCCAGTTTGCCCGGACAATATCCAAGTCGGCGGATCCCACCGTGCCGTCTCCGCTGGGGTCACCCGCGAGGAGATCACCGGGCTCGACCGACTGTCCCCAATTCGCGCGGACAATATCCAGATCGGCGCTTCCGACAAGCCCGTCTGCGTTGAGGTCGCCGTCTGGGTTGGTCGGCACGATCAGGTTTGGCAAGACGGAAATGGTACTGGGGTAGAGGGGAATACCAGTATACGAAGGAACGTTAACAGCTATCAGATCCATCGCCCCGTCTCCGTTGACGTCGGCGACGGCGACGGATCGAAGGTCTCTATTCGTCAAATACACGACCGGGGGCGCGAATGTTCCATCGCCCAGGTTCCGCGACACTTGAATCGGACCCGGTGAGTCATCCGTTCTTAGGAAAGCCGTGATTAGATCAATCGCTCCATCCCCGTTGACATCGGCGGCCGTGACGAAATTGGCGGCGGTGAAAGGACTCCATCCCTCCGGATACACGACCTGCTGGTCCGCGAACGTGCCGCCTCCGAGATTCATCAGGACCGAGACGGTGTCGGAACCCGCGTGCCCCGTGATGAGATCGACCGCGCCGTCCCCGTCGAGGTCGGCGGGAACCAGTGAACTCGGATTATCCCCGACCTGGTACGGGACCTGCGCCGCGAAGCTTCCGTCCTCCAGGTTCCGCAGGACCGAAACCGTATTAGAGTCAACGTTCGCCGTGATCAAATCCACCGCTCCGTCTCCGTCGACGTCGGCGGCCGCCACGGACCGAGGGCGATAATCTACCAAGTGCGTCCCTTGGATCGCAAACGTACCGTCCCCCAGATTCCGTAGGACCGAAACCGCATCGATCGCCTCATTGGCCGTGACCAGATCGATCGCGCCGTCTCCGTCGATGTCGGCCGCCGCCACTGATATAGGTCCACCGTCCACCATATAGCTTACCCGGGGAGCAAACGTCCCGTCCCCCAGGTTCCGCAGGATCGAAATGCTGTCGGATTCCCAATTCGCCGTGACGAGGTCAATTGCCCCGTCCCCGTCGACGTCCGCGCAGACCAACGAAGCGGGGTATCCTCCCACCGCATACTTCACCCGGGCGGCAAACGTGCCGTCGCCCAGGTTCCGAAAGACCGAAACGGTCCGGTCGTCGCGATTCGCCGTGACGAGATCCACCGCCCCGTCCCCGTTGACGTCGGCGGCCGCCACGCAATCCGGATCGGCTCCCGGCTGGTACGTCGACCGGGTGGGAAACACGCCGTCGCCCTGGTTTCGCAAGACGGACACCCACGCGATACGCACTGATGGATCCCAGTTGGCCGTGATTAGATCGATCGCCCCGTCTCCGTCAATATCGGCCGGCGTCACGAATGTGACACCGTCCAGGACGTCATACAGCACTTGGTCCGCGAAAGTCCCATCCCCCTGGTTCCGCAGGATCGAAACGGAACCGTTCGCTATCCCGACAACGTCGACCGCCCCGTCCCCATTGATATCGGCGATCGTTATTGTGCCTGCCATCGCATACGACCCGTGCTCCGCGAAAGTCCCGTCCCCCTGATTCCGCAAGACGGACACCGATCCGAAGTAGTCGGGATATGAACCCGAATGTGCCGTGATCAAATCGATCGCTCCGTCCCCGTCGACGTCGACCGGAAAGACAGAACTCGGATCATTATACCCCACCTTATACCCCACCTCATACGTCACCGGAGCCGCAAATATACCGTCACCCTGGTTTCGCAAGACCACAACGCCACCCGCGTTTAGCACGATCAGGTCCACCGCTCCATCTCCGTCGGCATCGGCCGTCGTGACAGACCGCGGATCGCCCTCCACCTCATACGTCACTGGGTCGGCAAAAGTTCCGTCCCCCTGGTTTGGTAGCACTACAACCCCGTCCTCGTTTATCGCAATCAGATCCACCGCTCCGTCCGCGTCCGCATCAGCGAGCGTGAAGGACTCATAATGGCTCGTCCCAATTCCGTACGCTACCGGCGCCGCGAATGTTCCATCCCCCTGATTCTGCAGGACGAACACCCATCGCAAGGGGGGATGGTCATGTGACGAAGTGGCAATGACGTAATCCACTGCTCCGTCTCCGTTGAGATCCGCGGCCACGGCGGATTCAGGATTGCCCCAAAGGCCATAGACCACGCCCGGAAAGTCAAACCCCTGGCCGGACAACATGGCCCGGTCTTCGAGCACTTCAAGTCGAAGCGAATGAAGGCGAGCATCCCCTAACGGGCCTCCTCTCGTTTCCGCTCGGGTCTTGTTTTTCCTCAACACATGCGAACGGCAGACTTCGGCAATGCGACGGACGATTCCGGTACGTGACATAAGAAATCTCCTTTGGATATGGAATCGCGGATGAAACCCAGGGGTTACGGCGTCAGTCGGATTCCTCCTCGCACCCTCCGCAAGAGGGGTTCCACAACGACGAATTGATCGAAACAGAATTAGCACATTAGGCACAGTCGAACGCCATGTTCAATTATAACCGGTCGGAGTTGCACCACGCAAGCACCTTAGACCGTAAATACCTAATTTACCCAACCCGCCGAAGGTGGCTTCAGCGGGAAGGTTGATCAAACGGCCTGCCAAGACTCTCGCGGCGAAATTTCTAAAAATTCCCGAACCATCCGACGGGCCGAGACGTCCATTCGTCAAAGACACACGAACGAAAGCTCGACACGGGCCAAATCCTTTCATCACAACCCAACCCCAGAAGCAGGAACCTTGATGACGCGACTCCATCCAACACATTTTTTGAACGCCGAAACGGGGACGCAGCTAGTTTCTGGACGTCGAAACGTCCAACCCCGTCGAGTACACCTGGGACAACCGCAACCGCCTGACGTGCGTCACGTTCAAGAACTCCGATGACTCGCCCTCACCGGCAACGATTGCGAATCCGAACGGGCGGCCCAAACCCTGCGCGAATACCCCCTCGACATGCGGAGCCACGGCTACAGAAACTCGCACCGCGCCGATCTCGCCCCCCGGCCCGGCTTCGTGCCCCACAAGAGCGGGCGCCGCGGCCTGTCGCCCAGAGAAATGGCCGCCCAGCGCGGTGGCCGCCCCGCCTACGCCCACGACGGCGGCGCCGGCGGCCGGGCCGTTGTCGAACCGGTGTGCTGGCTGATGGATTACTGGCTCGGCCGGTACCACGGATTTATCGAAGCCCCCACCACCACCGCCCCCGAACTGATCAGTGTGCCCCGGCGCCCCGGTCTCCAACTCGGCGCCGAACCGTACGACGGTCCGGGACGGCCGGGGGACTTGATTCCGGGGGAATAGGGGGGAGTCGGGGCGATTTTCTGAGGCATTCCGAGCCACCTTCTGGTTTTGGCCGATAGCGATTTGCCGTTTCGCTGTCGGCGGTATGTCTTGGCGGAGGCGAATTGTCCTATCTGGGTGGGCTGCCACTACCTGGCAATGGCGTGGAGAGCTGGGAAGGCCCATCACGACCGCTTGTTTTGGTAGAGTTCCCTGGTTATTCTTGAGTTTGTTGGTGAATCAAATTTCCTATCCCTTGTGGTTGTCCAGCCCTGCACACGAGTGGTAAAATACAAGCATCACAAAGCGGCAGGGCCGCGGCCAAAGCGATGCTCCCGCATCGGGGCCGGAAAAGCACCGTTAAAAAGTTCACGATCTTGAATGTTAGTAATACAATTCACATCCCAACAGGAGCAACGGCGATGTCAACCCAAATGGAACGACTGGCGATAGAGTTGCTTGGCCTTCCGGCCTCCAGCCGGGCGCTGTTGGCCAAACAATTGCTCGCCAGTCTGGAAGAGACGGAAACGCCGGAAGTAAGCCGTGAGTGGCTTGATTTGGCGAAGCGGCGCGCGGAAGAGTTAATCAGCGGAAAAGTCGAAGGCATCCCGGCGGAGGAGGTGTTCCGAGAACTGGAACAGGAGGTCGGATGAAAACGGTCGTTTTTCATCCCGAGGCCAAAGCCGAACTGACTGCTGCCGGCCGTTGGTATGAACGCAAGCAGCCAGGATTAGGCAAGCAGTTTCGCCAAGATGCAAAGGCGGCAATGTCACGGATAACGCAAAGCCCAGAGGCCTTTGGCATTATTGGCGATGAGGTCAGGTGCCACATCCTGCATCGTTTTCCGTACGGCATACTATACCAAGTGTACGCCAACCGCATTTTCGTGGTTGCAGTAATGCACCTTCATCGTGACCCTGAGTATTGGGCACATCGTGTTTGATTCCGACTTAGGTACATACAGAGTAATGTTGGATGCGTCTGCGGCGCACCACGAACGTCGACCCGCTGAAGTGCGACCGATGCGGCGGCGAGATGAAGGTGATTGCGTTCATCGAACCCCCACGCGGCGACGTGATCGAGAAGATATTACGTCACTGCGGGCTGTGGGATCCGTCGACGCCCAGAGCCCCGCCGAGCGAAGCGGGCTGGGTCTACGAACCGGACGCGGATTGGGAGAGCCAGCCGACGTTATCCGAAGAGCAAGAGCCGGGCGAGGTGACGTACGTCGACATCGACGAATTTCTGGCGACGTTCTGAGTTTCTGAGCAACCTTCGATTCTGGCCGATAGCGATTTGCTGTCGGTGCTGGGGGCGGTATGTCTTGACGGCGCCTGGCTACCCTATCTGAGTGGACACGAATAACTTGAAAGTGGCATGGAGAGTGGCTGCAACAGCGAGAAAGCCGACCCCTTGTTTTGGTACAGTTCCCCGGTTATCCTTGAGTATCCCTTGAAATCAAATTTCCTATCCCTGGACGTCGAAACGGGGACGCAGCTAGTTTTTGGACGTCGAAACGTCCAACCCCGTCGAGCACACCCGGGACAACCGCAACCGCCTGACGTGCGCCACGTTCAAGAACCCCGATGACGCGCCCTCACCGGCAACGATTGCGAATCCGAACGGGCGGCCCAAACCCTGCGCGAA
>CAZFQG010000295.1:0-5138 GCA_964520785.1 uncultured Planctomycetaceae bacterium
ATGTGATGGGGTCTTGGGTTATCCAACTGGCGATTACTGGATCATACCAGCGATTAAGGCAGTTGACAAGGCCGGCGTCGGTTTGGGTCGGGCGGCCGGTGAAGCCGGTGAGGTGGTCCACCCCGGTGTCGGTTTCGTGGATGACAAGGCCGTAAGTGTCATACGTGCGGGTGTTGACGATTTCGGTGTCGCCGGAGCCGTTGACCGCAGCCAGGTCGCGAACGGTGCCCTGATGGTCCGTGAGCGGCCAGAATATCGACTCGATGTCGTAATCCTGGGCCCCGGCGTTCCAGTCGACCTGCTCGTCGGCAAGAATCTGATCCACCGCCGGCCCCCAGAGGTAGCGGTTGGTGATTTTCTGGGTCTCGTCGAGACGGAGGGTAATCTGGCCGATGTCCCGCGAATCGACGGCTGCCCGATCCCAGGGCATCGGGGAGAGTGGCCCCCCCGTAGACGAAGTATTCCGACGTTTCGCCACCGGCCGTGCCGGGGGTTGCGTCGACCTCGGTGGCGATCCACCGGTTGAGGTAGTCGTACTCGACAGCAACAATCTTGACCGGGTCGCCGTCGGTATCGTTGAAGGTGACGGCGGTGAGCCGGTTGCGGTTATCCCAGTTGTATTCGATGCGGTTGGACGTTTCGCCGGGGTCGACCTCGCCGTCCCAGTCGACAATGTCGTACCAGTGGTACCGAGCCGTCCGGTTGCCCTCGGCGTCGTAAGTATGGTATCTGGAACTTGGTGGCCGAGTTTTCTGACCACAGGCCATACGCGCTAATCGACAAAACGCCAAACACGGTCCTCGAACTTGTAGACTTTTCTACCGTAACTTGGGATAACGTACCACACAAGCATCGTCTGGCCTCCCGCCGAGATATAGTAGAATTCACCAAATATCAAGCAATACTTGGCGCGGGGAATGGACTCTAAATGCCGAGGAACGAGCTGCTCCAATTCGCTCGGGTATACGCCATTCAGTCCGTGGTATTCTTCGCAAGCGTTGATAAGCCGCTGGATGTTCTTGTCCCCTATGCAGTACTGCAAATGCGAGTTTCCGAAGACGAGCGCGAGTGTCACGAGGGGGATTGACACCCTTGCAATGGCGAGCCTCCACCCGGGGTGTTGTATGGCGTTTTTCACCACGCTCACAATCAGCCAAATTGGACATATCAGGATTGACATAACAAAGGATCCCGTGGCGACAATATCCCAGAATGCGAGAAGCCCCATGCCCCAAATACTGCCACGTACACCGCGAAGGAGCGACATTTTTCTCTCAGCCGTGGGCAAGGAAACGCCTTCATACTCCGCATTCGGAGGATCGCTATGCGAGTTATCGGTCATTCTTCTTCGTTCCTTGGGCTCACCCGAAATCAGACAAATCGTGCTGACAAACCGCAGGGTGACGGATGCCTGGAATCGCTGATCATCGCACAACGAGCAACTGACCAGCCACCGGCGTACGGCCGGCATGCAGCAACCGGAATAGTGAGTATCCAGCAACAACCTACTTCAATATCCCAATTCGTACAACGGTACATCGTCGACGGGAGGCCGTGGTGTCGTGATATCGTCCAGCCACCTGATGAACGATTTCCATTCTGGAGAAGTTGGATGCATCTTATTACTATACCACAATGCGGCCCACGCACCTGCATTTCCCCATTCGTACTGGTCCCACGTGGGACGAGATGGGGGCACCCCTGTTTTGTCTCGTGGCAACAGATTCAACCGAATGAAATCGCTATACTTGAGGAGCGTGTACGCATTGGCGACAAATCCGCTAATCGAACCCGCGAACGACGCCAACCCGTCAAGCGCCGGGATCGACTCAACGGACAAGTAGTCCTGCATCACGAAATTCTGAAGGAAGTGGTCAGTGCCCGCCCATATGTCGTTATCTGGGAAGCCTCTGCCATAGTTTCGCATTGTGTAAACGAGATCAAATGCCTTGCGCGCGTCTCCATTCGTAATAATGAGCGCCTTTACGACCAACCCGGCCACTTGCTCGTTCTTTGTTGCGCCCAGTTTCTTCTGCAGCAGGTAGTGTTCATAGAGTCGGTTTGCCTCCGGCCAATACTGGAATTGAAACGGCTCGGAGTCGCGCGGACGATGATCGGGCGCTTCAGCGCGCCGACCAAATAGCCCCTGCCTTTCCATCCAGCCGTGCTCCAAGAGGAACGGATCCAACCCGCTCGGGTCCACCGAATTCACCGGGTCATTCCCGCAGTAACGGTATAGGTTTGCATCACCTCCTCGAAAGCTGATGGGGTCTTCGGTTATCCAACTGGCGATTACTGGATCATACCAGCGATTAAGGCAGTTGACAAGGCCGGCGTCGGTTTGGGTCGGGCGGCCGGTGAAGCCGGTGAAGCCGGTGAGGTGGTCGACGGTGGGGTCGGTTTCGGCGAGCAGGATGCCGTAAGCATCGTAGCTGCGGGTGTTTAGGATTTCGGTGTCGCCGGTCGTGGCGTTCACGGCGGCCAGATCGCGGATTGTTCCGAGGTGGTCGGTGAGGGGCCAGAGGATTTGGTCGATATCGTAATCGTGGGCGCCGGCGTTCCAATCGACCTGCTCGTCGGCGAGAATTTGATCCACCGCCGGCCCCCAGAGGTAGCGGTTGGTGATTTCGCCGTCCTCGTTCAGGCGGAGGGTGATTTGGCCAATATCCCGCGAATCAACGGCTGCCCGGTCCCAGGGGGCGACCTCATCGGGGAGAGTGGTCCCCCCGTAAACGAAGTACTCACCCGTCTCATCGCCCGGGGTGGCCGGGGTGGTGTCGACTTCCGTCGCAATCCACCGGTTGAGGTAGTCGTAGGCGAAGGTGACGGTTTTGGCCACCGAGTCATCGGGGTTCTTGAACGTGACGCACGTCAGGCGGTTGCGGGCGTCCCAGGTGTATTCGACGCGGTCGCTGAACGTGTCTTCCGGGTCGACCACGCCCTCCCAGGGATACGCGTCCACCCAGTGGTACTTCGCCGTCCGGTTGCCCTCGGCGTCGTATTCATAGATGTCGGCTTCGTGATCGCCGAAGTGGACGCCGGTGACGCGGTTGAAGGCGTCCACGGTGTAGGTGGTGGAACCCCGGAAGTCGTCGACGGTCGTGCGGTTCCCGGTCGCGCCATAGTGATACTCGGCGGGTTCGACACCCCCGATGACCTCGGTCAGTTGCCCCTCGTCGTCATAGATGAATTCGTCGGCCGTGTAGTAGTCGTCCGTGGCCTCGGTGACAATCCGCGAGTTTGCATACGTCCAGTCATATTCGCGGAGGACGGTCTCCGACGGGTCGGCGTGCAGCAGGCCGGTGAGATTGGCGCCGGAGTAGGTGTACGTGGACCGGGCGACGGGGGTGGGGGTCAGTAGTTGTGTACGGTGTCTGGAATCCGGCTCGTCGCCGCGGCGCGGCGTCGCCGACGACGGGGAGAGGCAAACCGGTCGAGGAGGGATCGGAGAGGAACTAATTTGCTGCGGCGTCCAGCAAGCTCCCTTTGGTGGGAATGAGCGGTTCATTGCAATAGGTTACGGTTACTCGGTCCTTGGCCAACACAACGCGCGTCCCGGTTGGCAGGGCCAGAAAACCTGCAATGCGCGGACAATTGCTGATCGCCTCAAACACCGACACCCGGCGCAGGTTATCCGGATCGCCATAGTCGAGGCCAGAACAAAGTAGCCCGATAAACCAACCGGAATCTGAGACATTGCGCTCCGCTCGTTCAAGCAAGAATTCCTGGGCGTCGTGTCCAACATCGATGCCCATGAGCAAACTTTCGCGTAGCCTAGCGAAATCGATTCGATCTAGCTGACGAAGGCTCTCTGCCACATCCTTTTGTAGACGAAGAAGCCGTAGTGAATCCGTGACCCCGTCCCGCCACTGAATCGGAATCTCGCCAGGACTCGGTTCCTGGAGGATTAGTGTTCCAGCTCTCGCTCTTATTCGCAGCAGAGCGGATCCGAGAGCCAGTAAGTCCCCGTCGACATAACGAGTTCCATCTCTAACGGTCTTCTCAAGCGACGTGACGAGCCAGTTGACATCGCGATCTGAAACCGATTCGTTACACAGAATCTGAAATTCCGGTTGGTCATATTTGGAGAAACACGAAGTCGTAGTCAACATTTGTGAATTCTCATTCTAAGAAGCTATTGATATGTTTCTGCAATTGCTGACGAATTCGCTGCTGCATCTTAGCCAGTTCTTCCGCATACTCCGGGTCCAGTAGCTGGTCCTTGTATTTGCTCCAATCGGTCTTGCTACCCTTGGAAGAGTTGAAAGACTTCGGTAAACCCTGGAAGTTCTCAAGGTTGTTCAGTACGGCAGCTTGTTGTTCTTTTGTCAGCTTGTCGAATCCCGGCAACTCTATCACGAGCTTCTTGGGGAAGATGTGATCTGCCGCCAGAGATTTCGTTGTCTTGACAACCTCACCCGTAAGGGGGTCAACGTATTTTCCCTGAACCGCTTCGCGCGCTGCGGCGTTCGGCGACGGTATTCTACATGCGTCCGCGGCCCCTTCCGCAACATCATCCACCACCTTCTTTGCCCCGTCCACCAACGCCTCGGCGGCTTTGGCGCCTTTTCGGACCTTGTTGCCGTACTTCGCGACCTTTGCCGTGTCACCAATAATCGGGATAACACCGGCAAGTGAACAGCCGGCGTCAAAGAAATTCCCCCGACATACTGAGATCGCGGCATTTGCCAAATCACAGAAAGGAGTCGGTTCAACGGTGCCACCGGCATCAAGTGCGACCTGAACTCTATCGAGCCCCGTCGATAGCTTCGTTCCGCTAACCGCCTCGGCTTGACCCGGCAACCAGCCCATGCCGTTGTAGACCGAGATCTCGTTGGGGACGGTGTACCATGGAAAGTCGGCACCCGGCGCGTACGGGTTGTAGGTGGGGCTTCCTTGCGGGGTTATCTCTACACCATCGCCGATGAGCAGATTCGGCACTCCGAAGCCGATCAGGCCATTCGGATCGACGTGGTTGATTGGGTCGTTCCCGCAATAGCGATATAGGTTGGCGTCACCTCCTCTGAAACCGATGGGGTCTTGGGTTGTCCAACTGGCGATTACTGGATCATACCATCGGTTGAGGCAGTTGACAAGGCCGGCGTCGGTTTGGGTCGGGCGGGCGGTGAAGCCGAAGA
>CAZFQG010000296.1:0-5094 GCA_964520785.1 uncultured Planctomycetaceae bacterium
GCACAAATCGCAACACTTCTGGCCACAACGGGTTAGAGGTTTTTAACAGGCCAGGGCTTGACCGTTCCGTCGGCGGACGCGGTGACGACTTGTCTTCCGTCTCGGCCGATGTCGACGCCGTTTACGTCTTTCGCATGTCCGCGCAACCGGAATATCTCCTCGCCGGTGACGGCGTCGGAGACGACGGCGGTCGCGTCCTTCGAACCGGTGACGAGCCGAGTTCCGCCAGAATCGACCGCGACGTCGCGGACCTCCGCCGTATGCGCCCGGAGTGTCCTCGCATCGTGAGCCGAAGTGGCATCCCAGACGTGGACGCGGCCGTCTTCCAACGCGGCGGCGATTCGCGTCCCGTCGGGGCTGAAGACGATCGAGTTGACGCGCCCGCCATCGGGGTGAAGCGATAGTGTCTTCTCTCCGTTGGCGGCGTCCCATATTCTGACCGTTCCGTCCCAGGAACACGTAGCGATTCGCCGGCCACCCGGAGAAAAAACGACCTCGCGGAGGATCGCGGTATGCCCTTTGAGTTCCACCAGGAGTTCCCCCGTTTGCGCGTTCCATACGCGGCCGACGTGGTCATGGCAGGCGCCGGCGATTCGAGTGCCGTCGGGGCTGAAGACGGCTTGAACACAGCGAAATCGCGAAGTTCCGGGGATCGTCAGCAACTCCCGCCCATCGTGGATATCCCAGATACGAATCGGTGCCTGCCCGGCCTCCGCGCTGACGATTCGCTCGCCGTCGGGACTCGCGGAGGCTTGCATCTGCCCCGGTTTTTCGTGCACGAGGGTCCGCGCCCGGCGGCCGGTTTCGGCGTCCCAAACCGTCAATACCTTATCCATGGCGCCGGTGATCACGTAACGGCCGCGAATAGTGTATTCGACCGTGTCGACGGCGAATTTCCACTGGGCGAGCGTCATGATCTCCCGACCCGTATCGGCGTCCCATATCTTGGCCGACCCATCGAGGGAACCACTGATAACCCGCGTTCCATCCGGGCTGAATCCCAAGGAACGAATCGACCGTGAATGGCCTTTGAATGAGAGGACTTCCTTCTTCGTCGCCGACTCCCAAACCCGGATGCCGCCGTCTCTGTAGCCGCCGGCGAGGAACCGTCCGTCGAGACTGAACGCCACGGCACCGCAAGGGCCCGCCTCGGCGTCGAAGATTATTGCGTCTTTCGGGGCCTTCAACGTCCAGATTCCGACCGTGTGGTCCGTCGATCCCGTGCCGATCCGCCTGTCAGCGGAATCGGCCACGACGCCGTCGACGGAGCCGGTATGACCGCGCAGCGTCGCCAGGGGCCGGCCGGTTTCCGCGTCCCAGACCCGCGACGCGTGGTCCTTCGAACCCGTGATGATGCGAGTACCGTCGGCGGTGAAAGCGACGGCGCTGATCGCGAAGTTTCCGCCCGCCCAAGAGTGTATCCTCTCACCGGTTTCCGCGTCCCAGACGGCGATCATCCCGGCAACGTTGACACCGGCGACGCGCCGACCGTCGGGGCGAAACGCGAACGCCGTGAAATGTTCCGAGTTCTTCCACCCAAGGAGCACCGCGCCGGTCCGGGCATCCAGTATCCGCACGTCGAACTCCGAGCTGCCGCATAGAATCCGACCTCCGTCGGCGCTGACGGCGAGGCTCGTGAGAACCCCCGGCCAAATTCCCCCGATGTTTCGCGAAGATCCGTCGTCCAGGTCCAGGACGTGGATGCGGTCTTCGCCCGGGGGGACCGCCGAATCGGAGGCATCCGCGACCGCGATCGCCCTTCGTCGGCCTTTGTCGAAAACGCCCGGACGGAGTCGGGTCTCGGCCACCCGCCACGACCGGATTGGCTCGTTTCCTCCAACGTCGAACTCGCGGACAAAGCCGTCCGATTGAAGCACCCGTACACGGTTCCCGTCATCGCTGAACGCGACATCGAGCACCATCGTCCACTCCCCACCGGAACGGAACGAACGCAACTCCTCCCCGGTGGCGGCGTCCCACACCTTGACGGTGCCATCCTGCGAACCGCTCGCCGTCCGCCTGCCATCGGGACTGAACGCGATCCTGTACACCCAGGAATAATGCCCGAAGAGCCTGCGAAACCGGCCGGTCAACCGCGTGCGAAGATAATCGTGTTCCCAGGCGCGCAGGTCCCAGCGGCAAGCGTCGAGGTGATCCCAGGCGACCGCGATATCCCCGTCGGACAAAGCGCGCTCGGCGAGGGCGATTTGGTTGCGGTACGAGGCCCCAGCGGCCACCTCATGCGCCGAGGCCTCCCGTGTTGCGAGTAATTGCGCGAGACTCTTTTCCCTCTGGAAATCCGTGGCATAGTTCGCGGCAATGGCCGCCTGCGACCGTGCACGGATGGCGAAGACCGTGGAAAACAGGATTCCGAGGAACGTCGCCGCGATGAGCGCCGCCGCGAGCCCCGCGATTTGCGGACGCCGCCTCGCCCACCGCCCCAATCGGGCAAGACGCCCGATCGGCCTCGCCTGAATCGGCCCCCCGTCGAGGAACCGGCGGAGTTCCTTGGCCAATTCGTCCGCGGACTGGTATCGTCGCCGCGGTTCCTTCTCCAGGCACTTCGCGCAGATCGTCTCCAGATCGCGCGGCACGCGACGGTCCAGACTTCGTAATCTCGGGGGCTCCTCCTCGACGATTTTCCGCAAGAGACCGATCGGACTCTTGTCCTCGAAAGGGACGCGTCCGGCGAGCAGTTCGAAGAGGATCGCGCCCAGCGAGTAGACGTCCGAACGACGGTCCGCGTCGACGCCGTTGCCGGCGGCCTGCTCGGGAGACATGTACGCCGGCGTTCCGAAAACGCTCCCGGTCGAGGTCATTCGGGTCGGCTGATCATCCTGCTTGGCCAGACCGAAATCGGCGAGGTGCGGCTCGCCATCCCGGTCCATCAGAATGTTTTCCGGCTTGATGTCGCGATGGACGATGCCCCTCTCGTGCGCGTAGTGGAGCGCCTCGGCGACCGTGGCGCAGAGGCTCGCGGAGTCGTCCGGTCCCGGCCCCGTCCGGATTTGCCACTGGCGAAGATTACCCCCCTCGATGAAGCGGCTGACGATATACAGGATTCCCCGATCCTGGCCCTCTCCGTAGACGGCGACGATGTTCGGATGTTCCAGACGTGCGGCCGCCTCCGCCTCGCGGAGAAACCGTCCGGCGTCCATCCCGGAATGCGCGCCGATGGGAATTTTGACGGCCACGACCCGTTTCAACTGCGTATCGCATGCTTTCCAAACCGTGCCGAAAGCCCCGCGACCCAACTGTGCAATCAGCCGAAAATGGGCCACGAAACGCCGAATTCGGACCCGGTCTTTCGGGAGAATATCCAGCGGGGTTCCGGTCGCCGGCAAGCGGAATTGCTCACCGCAAAAAGGACACTCGGCGGCCGCGGATCGCTCTTCTTCCGTAATCTTGACCGGCGCATCGCACCAGGGGCAAAGAACCGTCAGGGCGAAACGGCAGGCGCCGTCGTCCTCTGAAACGAGGGGAGCGGGGTGGTAGCACGCTTGGGAAATGGCCTCCCGGACGCTCTCCGCGCCTTGCAAGTCGGGGAACTCGCGGAAATAAGCCTCCGTCCCGCGCGACGCTCCGAAACGTTGCCGGCATTCCTGGTCCGCCTCGATCAAATGGAACACCATCCGGCTGAACCGCGCGTCGGAACGTTCCACAGGGACGAACGGAAGGATCGGCGGCTCCGGCGATGTCCGCCAAGCCGCGGTCAGTTGATCGACGGCCTTTTCCAGAAGATACCAACTCGCATCGTCCCAAGAAGAAAAGGCGTAGGAGGGGTTCCGTGTCATTCAAGGCGTCCGCCGCGGAGCAAAACCAACGAAGCAAATCCGCGCGGCGACCGCCGCGCGGTCACTCGGCGGCCGTAGCCGAGAGCAACCTTCGCAACCGGTCACGAATCCGATTCAGCGTGATTCGTACACGAACCGCCGTTTGGTCCGTCATCAGCGCGATCTGGCTCATCGAATGGCCCTCCAGCCGAAGACGAAAAATCTCCGGGCCGGGTGGGTCGAGCTCGCGAACCGTTTCTTCTACCAGATCCGCCGCGATCGCGGCGTCCTCCGGAGCGGGCTCGCGTGAAACAAGTACGCACTCGCCACAAGGGACCTCCCGGGCGAATGCGCGTTTGTCCGCCGAATGAGTCTCAACCGATTTTCTGATTTTACTGCGGGTAATCTTGACAAGCAATCCCCACAAGGCCTCCTCGGAAACGATATTCCACCCCTTTTTATCTATCCCCCGAAAGAAGGATCGCAACGCAGGCTGGACGATGTCCTCCGGGTCGAGTCGCCCTGCAAGCCGGCGACTGAGTTCTTGTTGCACCAGTGCGCACAACTTTTCTCGATACCGCGTATCTACCTCGGTTGCGGCAGATTCGGCACCGTCGTTCAAGCGAATAAAAAAACTAGGAGATAATTCAGATTCGGCCATGTATTTCGGGCTCAAGCGTTTCTGATTTGCCGCAAGGGGGAATTCGATGTGACTTAGCGTTGGGAAATCCCCCTATACAGGGGGTTTTATGTCGATTCTTGGGACGTCGATTCCGGTAATTGGGGCACTCCTCTTATACAAGCCGGATTTGGACCGGTTTTTGTCCCGGATTCGCCGATTTTTTCACACCATCACCGCAAAAAAAACGGCTAACTCCAATACGAAGGGAACGTGGCCGTCCCAATACCGGCGAGCCCTCCCTCCTGGACAAACAGAATCACCGTAGTTCACGAAACCAGTTTTACCGCATCTCTCGGGGGGGTGCCGTGTTTGCTGCGTCGACTGCGGTCCTCAACATTGTCCAGAATTATCACGAAACTGCACTAGTGGTTTACCCTCATTCGCCTCGGTAACGAAAGAAGTTCGTTGCCCCACTGGAATCAACCCTTGCCGGTGGTCTCGATGGGGGAGTCGGCGGCGCGTGGACCGACGATTTCCCTCGCGCGCTCGAGACCGGTTGACCGCCCAGCGCACTCGCTCGCTCTCGGTGGGGCCGTTCGCCGGGGTGAAGCGATTGCTCACCACCGGTAGTGGATCAGGGTGAGGGTGGCCTGTTAAAAACCTCTAACCCGTTGTGGCCAGAAGTGTTGCGATTTGTGC
>CAZFQG010000297.1:0-5086 GCA_964520785.1 uncultured Planctomycetaceae bacterium
CGAATCTGGAAACCGGCGTGCTGCGCATCGCCGTCGAGCTTGACCTTGCCGCCCGCCGTTTCCACCAATGTCGCGAAGTCAATGATCGTCCCCCCGGGAACCGCGAAGACGGTCAGTTGCCGCGACTCCTTCGCCACCGCGCGGGATTCGTTGGCTCGCCACTCAATCGCGACGACATGACGTCCCAGAACGGGTCCGGCTTCCTCGCGGAGGGTCCCGGCGTCGAACTCGTAGGCGTCGTCATATCCGGGCCCGGCCCAAGGATTGCACCGCTTGTCCGCGTCGTACGTAATGCTGCTGTAAGAGAAAAACAGCCCGCGGTGATGTTGATGGAGTCCGCCGGGGCCCTTGGTCAGTCGCTGGCTGCCGTTCGGCGCGTAGACGTGGTGGAACATGCGGAACGTGGCCTCGGCCGATTCCTTGCTGGAACGGTCCAGAACGGGGCGCATGTACCGGACTACCGGTCGACTCTCGTGAAGTAATACCGAGTAGTCGTTCGGTACGGTCTTCCATTCGAAGGCGGAACCGGCAACCGGCTCTGGCGACAATCTCGCCTTGAATCGGGCGGAGGTTCCCTTTTCAAGCTTCGACAAAACGAAATGCAACTCCCTCGCGGTTTGGGCAGTCGTGGAATCCAACACCCCCGGCGCCGTCAACTGGGCGGGGATGGTTTTGCCCTCGGAGTCGGTAAACGTCACCGACTCCGCCGCGGCGGCATCGTCCAGGACGACGCATACTGGCGACTCCAAGCGGTCGATGTCTCCCGCGTGAACCGTAATCTCGAACTCCCGGGCCTGTACGAACCCGGCCGCGCAGAGGATACACAGGGTGCCGAAAAGAAACCGTTGAAACATTGTCGTCTCCGAAGATTCCAGATGCCAAAAAGGTGGGGTACATAGGACGGCCCGGAGGGGTAGACCGTCCGGTTTGGTTCAGGTGGGGTGCCATGATGCCGCGACGCCTTTACTCGGATGTCCGAGGCTTCCGCAACCGGCCGTTCGGCCTGGACAAGCATGCGCCGGTAAAAATGCGTCTGCAAAAACATCGACTAGTATATTCATTCTAACACTCGCCGGCCGTCGGCGACACCGGGTACAAAAATCTATGAAGTCAAGCGGGTTGTCTTGAGAACCACCCGGGTTGAGCGAGGCGCTTCCGGGCAAACTCGTCCCGGCCGCGTCCCGACCTCGGCGTTATCTTCGCTCCATAAGCCCTCTGAGGGTCCTGAGATTGACGGCATCGAGTGATTCCCCGGCCTCTTCGCCCTTGGGGGTCTCCAAGTACATGGGGATATTGCGGAACCGCGGGTCGTTCATCAGGTGGCGGAACGGTTCCAGGCCCATTCGGCCGCGGCCGATGTGCTCGTGCCGGTCGACGCGGGAACCGAGGGAGCGTTTGCTGTCGTTGAGGTGAAACGCCTTGATTCGCCGGAGTCCGACGACGGCGTCGAATCGCCCCATCGTCGCGTCGTATTCCCGCCGCGTGCCGAGCGGATATCCGGCGGCGAAGACGTGGCACGTGTCGAAACAGACGTCCAGGCGGTCTGCACGTTTGGTTTCGCCCAAGAGGAACCCCAGATGCTCGAAAGAGGCGCCCAGGCTCGTCCCCTGGCCGGCGGTGGTCTCCAGGAGGACGCGGACTTTCCAATCCGACGCCTGCCGCGACACCGCGTCGAGGGCGTGGACGACCCGCCGCAATCCCTGGCGTTCGGTCTTCGTGGTGTGACAACCGGGGTGTGTCACGACGTACGGCACGCCCAGCAATTCCGCGCGATGGAGTTCTTCCACGAAGGCATCGATCGACCTGTGCCACAATTCCTTTTGCGGCGAGGCCAGATTGATCAGATAGGAATCGTGAATCAGCGGGTGCGAAACGTCACAGGCGCGCAGTGCCTGTTGAAACCGCGCGACATCGCCGGACCTGAGCGGTTTGGCCGCCCATTGGTTGTTATTCTTCGAGAAGAACTGCACGCATTGGCACGTGTCTTCCTTCGCGCGCTCGACCGCCTTGTGTATTCCACCGGCAATCGAGGCATGGGCGCCGAGAATGGGGATCGAGTTCGCGGTTCCCACGTCGGCGGGGCCTTAAAAATCGGCCACCAGTTCATCGTAGAAGGCGACGTAGTCGTCGCACTTTCCGCCGGAGCGCGCCTCGATCGCGCTGCGTGGGTGCTGGTTCTGCTGGCCGGTCATCTGGAATTGCGGATAGGGCCCCCATTCGATCTGCCGCGACAGGGGCAGGAAGACTTCCTGCAACGCCTTATAAATCGGCCGGAGCTTGAATTTCGGATTCCGCAGGAAACCGATCAGCAGTTCCATGGCGCAGTTGCCCGCGCCGCGGCCGATGCCGCCGATGGAGGCGTCCACGCGCTCGGCCCCGTGGATGATCGCCTCGATGGTGTTCGCGAAAGCCAGTTGCTGATTGTTGTGCGCGTGGATTCCCGCCTCCTTGCCGGTCGGCTTGCCGTAGCCGAGATACATCTTGATGAGCGATTCCACCTGCTCGGCATAAAGCGCGCCGAAGCTATCGACGACGACCAGGGTACTCGCCGGGGTCTCCGCCAACACCTCCAAAGCCTGGTGGATTTCCTTTTCCTGCGCGTTGGATACCGCCATCAGGTTCGCCGTGACTTCGTAACCCTTGTCCGCCGCGTCCTTGATCATATCCACCGCCTCGGGCACTTGATGCACGTAAAAGGCGACGCGGATCATGTCCAAGACGCTCTTGTCCTTGGGAAGAATATCGGTCCGCCAATCGGTTTTCCCGGCATCGGCCATGGCGGAGAGCTTCAGACTGGTCTGGTTGTCTCCCACGATGCGTCGGATGTCGTCCTCGCCGCAGAACTTCCAGTTTCCGAATTGGTCGGGCGCAAAGATATTCTTCGACGCCTTGTAGCCGATCTCCATGTAGTCGATGCCCGCCTCCACGCACGTCTCATAGACGGCCTTCACGAGGCCATCCTCGAAGAGGTGGTTGTTGATCAACCCTCCATCGCGGACGGTGCAGTCGAGAACCTTGAGTTCGGGGCGATAGGTGATCCAGGGGGCGGTCACGGGAGTCTCCTCCAAATCGGGGACGTCGGGAACAGAAATGGGGTTTTTGGTTTTTCGCCGCGGCGAACCATTTAGTATAACCTTTCGGCGGCAAGAAGTCTTTCGAGGCTGCTCAATTCTGGATGCGCGTCACCGATTGTCAACTTAGAAGCGAACAACGGTATTCGATGACGGAAAACTGGTAATACAAGTAACCTGACAGAGGGGAAACGGAAAAAAAACCGAGAAGGATCGCGAAATTGGAATGTGGCCATAACTATTTGTGCCGTAGCAACTTCGCCTCTTTAATGCTTGTCCCGGACGGAGGTGCTCCGAAGGCGGATTGTTGCGTAATTTCGCTAACGCCACTATAATAGGTGCAATGGGTACTCGGTCATCCGGCCACTCCATATGCCGTAGAGAACGCGGGCTATTGGCCCTGGAGTGGTGATCGGGCCCACCCCACCGAAGGACCGCCATTACCCCACCCACCCAGGCGGCAAGGAACCACGTTGCGTTACGATTGACGGCTGCTTAAGGGCGCCGTCCGGGCACGAACGCGGCAACGAAAAGCCGTGAAGTTGGTTTATTGAGGTCTTCCACATGATTACCGCAACAACCCTGCGAGCGCGTACGGTCAAGGATTTGGCCGCGATGGCTAAGAAGAAACGTATTCCCGGCTGGCATGCGATGCGTAAGGAAGAGTTGGTCAAAGCGCTAGTCAAGCAGACCAAGCGAGCGTCTTCCAAGAGAAACGGCTCCAAGAACAACCATAACAACAATGGGGAAACGCCGGTTCTCACGGCGCAAGAAAAAGCGAGGGAGACAAGGCGGCGCAAGACCCTGGAGCTAATGAAGGCGAAATTGGCGGCCGCTCGCGATCTGGCTTCCGAGGCGATCAACGGGAGCAAGCCGCCCCGGAAGGACCGGCTGGTCATCATGGTCCGCGACTCGTACTGGCTGCACGCCTATTGGGAGCTGACCCGCGCTTCCGTCGAACGTGCCAAGGTTTCGCTCGGCCAATACTGGCACGCCGCCAAGCCCATTCTGCGACTGCACGCGGTCCGGAACAATACGACGACCGCCACGGCGCGGTCGCAAATCCGCGATATCGAAATCCATGGCGGAGTGAACAATTGGTATGTCGACGTCCAAGACCCGCCCAAGAGCTACCAGATGGAGATCGGCTATTTGGTGATGGAGGATCGGTTCGTCTCTTTGGCCCGGAGCAACATCGTACAGACCGAAGCACCAAAACTGGCCAATGGGCTCGACGGAAACTGGCTCGGCGTTGAGGAGGACTACGACCGCATTTTCGCCCTCAGCGGCGGGTACGAGGATAATGCCGATAGCAACCTCAAGGAGGTCTTCGAGGAACGCCTCCGAAGGCCGATGGGCCGCCCTCAGGCGAACCGATTCGGTCTTGGAGCGTCGGTCATTGGGACCGAGCGGCGCGATCTCTCGTTTCAGGTCGACGCGGAGCTGGTCGTCTTCGGCGCCACGGATCCGTCCGCTCGCGTGAGCCTGAAAGGGGAGCCGATCCAAATCCGCGATGACGGGACTTTCACGATCCGTTTCGGGCTGCCGAACCGCCGGCAGGTCCTCCCGATCGTCGCCTCCAGCAGCGATGGGATCGAACAACGAACCATTATCCTGGCGGTAGAGCGAAATACCAAGGTAATGGAACCGGTGATCCGCGATCTCGAAGAGTAATCTCGCAAATCAGGATTGCCGGTTTGCCAAAGCAGAACTCCATCGGTTTCCCACTCACAAGGGGTTTTATTTCCATTCTCCAGAGGCAATTTCTTTGGTGTGTCCAGGGCCTTTCGCGTGTCGCCCGGGAGAAGAGGTAAAGTGACCCTAAGCGCACCAGGTTCCGCAGGTGGACCGGGTCTCCACGGAATCTCGGGAAAAAACCGAGATTTTGGGCCTGATGGCAGTTGCAACTGGTGGCGAGGTCGGATAGATTATCTTTCGTATACGTATACTCTAATAGTTCGGCTCTGATCATAGCGCCCCTTGTGGGGGAGATTTCAATACCGGTTTTGTGGATG
>CAZFQG010000298.1:0-4993 GCA_964520785.1 uncultured Planctomycetaceae bacterium
TGTGCGAGCCGCCCGCATCGATGACGCTCGTGCTGTTGCTGGACGAGGTTGCGGTCGGCGGTGTAGTAAGAGCCGTCCGCTGCTTCCTCGCTGACGATCCGCGCGTCCTCGTAACCCCAGTCATATTCGCGGAGGACGTTGTCCGACGGGTCGGCGTGCAGCAGGCCGGTGAGATTGGCCCCGGCATAGGTGTACGTGGACCGGGCGACGGGATCGGGGGTCATTAGTTGTGTACGGTGTCCCCGAAATTCGACGTCTTTCAGCTCGCCTCGTCTCGATCCCGCAACTCGTCTGAGACGCTATGTCAAGCATTACTCTGGGTCATCCTTCGGGGCCACTCCTGTCGCTTGCGTCTCCCTTTCTTCAAGTATGTCAAGGCATTTCCTTGCCCACGATATCTGCTCGGCCCTCGCGAGTTTCGATCCCCCAAGATAGCGACGCGTCATCGCAAGGACGTCATCGCCAGGAATAAGTCCTTCGCGATGATCGGCGCCCGCTTGAAGAAGCAGATACACAATATCGAAATGACGGCGCGCCATCGCGAAACCAAGAGGCGTTTCGCCCTCCTTGTTCCGATGGGACAAGTCTGCTCCTGCCTCAATCAACATGCCCACACCGACGACGTTGTGGGCCTCGATTGCGTCAAAAATCGGTGTTCTTTGAGGGCAGAAGCGATTTCTTGCACACACTAGATTCGGATTGCCGCCGTGGCGTAGCGCCAGTTCTAGCCACTCCGAATCGTCGCTTGAATCCGCGCAGAAATACATCACGCCAAGCCCGTTTGCCATCTCCACGTTCGGATTCGCACCGAGTTCCAACAGTCGCCTGAATCCGACCTTGTTCTTTGCGGCAACGGCACACATTAGCGGTGTTATCTTGCCACGGCCTTCGGCGTTGATGGCGGCTCCAGAAGCAACCAGATTGTCTATCGCCTCAATATCTCCACGCTGTGCGGCCGAAGCAAGTGCAACGACCTTCTTATTTCCGAAGACCTCAGCCGGTTCAACGACCCCATCCCAACTGTGGTATCCGTCGTCTAGATGATGGCAACCGACTACAGTTGCCGCTACCAGAACGAAAGACAGGTGAATCAGAGTCAACGTACGGATCATAATTCCTCGATCTGAAACGAAGTGCATTAGAGTATCTCCCAACACCGGTGCGCGACAGAAGCCGCTTCATCAAAGCTAAATCACCGTGCGCAAATCTGCAACAAACAATCGAGCCGCCCCCCGGACGTATAGGTTTTCCGGCAGTTGTGCGCGTTGCATGATCGCGCACGGTCATTTAGGGGCGGCTCCGGACGTTAGACTGGCGAAATCATGATTCGCCTATAGCGGTACTGGTGTGCGGATACGTAGGGCCCGCAGAAAGCTGTTGGGATCCAGCATCCTCTGCCACCAAGTCGGCGTTGCAGCCTTCTCGATGTCCCTGCCCAAACACCCTATGACACAATCCATCCCATGAAGCTGTATTGGATAGGACGGAGGAACGACCGAACTCTTTACACTCGGCCTACATTCCTTGCTCAGAGGTAGCATGGAATGGATTTCTCCCACCGTGTCAGGGGCGGCGAGGCCGAGCAGTCCCCAGGAATTCTGTAGCGTCGTCAGTACCTCCCCTCGCACACGGTAGACCTTGATCCACCGCTCAGCGCCTTTTAGCGTCGCTCCCTCCTTTTCGACAGTTTTCTTATGTACGCCGGCAGGGTTGTAGACATAGGCACAATTTCCGGTGACAAGGGCAGCAGTTGTGGCAAGACCTCCTCCCAACGAATGACCAACGAAGGTGATTTTCGTCTTCGGTCCGTACTCTTTGACCTTGTTTCGCGCTAGGGCCACTGCTTGCTCGTACTGCTTAGCCACGAGACCCAGTCCCTGGGGTATGTTCCCTTTCATCCAATCATTCCAGACGATACCGTCCGTCCCCTTGAACGAGATGACTATTTCCCCCGAGGTCTTATGCACGAACAGGACTGCTCGAAATCCCGACTCCTTGTCATCTGCCAACACAGTGAACTCCCAACCATCCAGCTTTCTCGCCAAGTCATCCGAGTATGAAGCCTCCGCAAGCCTTGCATACTTGATCGCATCCAGCAACTCGTTTAGCAGCTCGTAGTCTGCCAACCCACTCGGATCAACGAAATTGACCGGATCATTCCCGCAGTAGCGGTATAGGTTTGCATCACCTCCTTGGAATGTGATGGGGTCTTGGGTCGTCCAACTGGCGATTACCGGATCATACCAGCGATTGAGGCAGTTGACAAGGCCGGCGTCGGTTTGATTCGGGCGGGCGGTGAAGCCGAAACGGTGGTCGACGGTGGCGTCGGTTTCGGTCAGGAGGACGCCGTAAGCGTTGTAGCTGTAAGTATTTACGATCTCCGTGTCGCCCGAAATCTCGTTGACCGCAGCCAGGTCCCGGACGGTGCCCTGATGGTCGGTGAGTGGCCAGAGGATTTGGTCGATGTCGTAATCGTGGGCCCCGGCGTTCCAGTCGACCTGCTCATCCGCCAGAATCTGATCCACCGCCGGCCCCCAGAGGTAGCGGTTGGTGATCTTCTCCGTGTCGTCCAATCGGAGGGTGATTTGGCCAATATCCCGCGAATCAACGGCTGCCCGGTCCCAGGGCGAAACCCCGTCGAGGAGAGTGGCCCCCCCGTAGACGAAGTATTCGCTCGTGTCGTCGGCGCTCGCGTAATCGACGTCGGTTGAGATCCACCGGTTGAGCCAGTCGTAGCCGAAGGTGACGGTGACGTCCGTCGTCCCGTATGTCGCGCCGGATTCGACTTGGATGAGGCGGTTGCGGTGGTCCCAGGTGTAGACGGTCCAGTTGGAGATTTCGTTGGCGTTCCAATCCACCTCGCCGTCCCAGGGATACGCGTCGGTCCAGATGTACTTCGCGACGCGGTTCCCTTCGGGGTCGTAATCGTAGTGGTACGTCCCGTCGCAGGTCACCCGGTTGAAGGCGTCGACGGTGTAGGAGGCGTACCCGGCTGAATTCGTCACCGTCGTGCGGTTGCCGGTGGAATCGTAGTTGTAATCCTCGTATCTACCGGCTCCGACAACCGTGTCCAACTGGCCGTCCGCGTCGTACGTGAAGGTCGCGTCGTCAAGGCCGTTTGCGTCGGTGTCCTCCCCCACGATCCGCCCATTGTCGTACCGCCAACCGTACTGGGCCAGAACCGCCTCCGCCGGGTCGGAATGAACCAGCGCGGTAAGCTCGCCGTCGGTGTAGCTGAAATCGGACCGGATGACGGGGTTGAGGTTCAACAGTTGTGTGTGCCGCCCCTGGAACTCCGCTGCGAGTTCGAGACTATTGGGTCGGCCGAAACCACGCAATGTCGAGTGTCGTTACCCTCCAAATGAAAGGGAGTTGAGGTGGGCTGAGTCCTTGACCGTACGCCATGCGCGCTTTATTCCCGCGATTTGCCTGACATCTCTTCATCGCACTGCACCTCTCCCTTGGACAATTCGACGGTAGCGTCGTCTTCCGGAGAACTCGCAAGGTACTGATGGCATGGAAAGTCGCTTTTCAATACACCGTCGATTAGCCCCACGAGGTAGGCCCATCCCTCAGGCGTGCGAGTCCATGTGAAGTGATGTGAGCCTCGCTCGATGGAAAGCCTGAACCCGTGAGTGGAGCGTGAAGACCGATGCCGGTCGTCTGCCGTGCTGCGCAACGAAATCTCCAATTCGCCAAGCATTCTGATAAAGGATGCTCCCTTCAACTCGATTTCCAGTCCGGGCTCAAGCGAGAGCTTTCGGAATACACTGCGCAGGCTCCGAAAATCAGCGTCCATGGAGCCAAAAATCAGGAGTCTTGGGCCATCGGGAGCTTCGTAAAAATCCACGTTCAGGTCTCTGGTCACATTCATCCTCTCATTGTCCGTGTTGCGAGTTTGGCACATTCTGCCAGGGGGAATTGTAGGATGTCCATGGATTGTAATCCCAGTGCCCCTCTGCGTGATACTGGTCGGGACCGTGCCACCGCCATTCCCCACCATTCGGATCAAACCATCGCCAAGACTCGGCCTTGTCCCTTGTCGAGGGTTCAAGTTTCCACTTGTGGTTCCAGCCCGGCGGCTTCCGCGACGCCGTCCTCACTTCGCGACTGGTCTGGATATTCGCCTTGACCTTTGCTCGCATCGCCTCCGCCTTCTTGTCCACGATCTTCTTTGGCGAAGACTGGCTGCTGCGAGGGGGTCCCGGTCGCTTGCCCTGGTCCTTGCCGAGGTCGGCTGGAAGCGCCCCTAGCATTTTTGACATCTGGGCGGGGTTTTCCATCCCCCAGACGATTGTGTTAAACCAGCCACGCTTGATTGCGTCTTGAGCCGCCGGGCATCGTTCGAGATGTATGGGGTCCCCACTCTGCAGGAAGTTCCAAATCGCTGCTTCAACGTAACCCAGACCAACCTCATACTCGACTCCTGTCTCGGGATCAGCCTGCCTTGTTGACCCCGAAAAGTGACCCGTGCCGTCAGGCCCAAAATGTACGCAGGCACCGTTTGGATCGGTGGCCGAAGCGGGCATCCTCAATCCCCCCGGGTCGACACAGTTCAGCGGATCATTCCCGCAGTACCTCGCTAGATTCGCATCACCTCCTCGGAAAACAATCGGGTCTTCGCTGACAAAACGGCCAATCTCCGGATCATACCACCGATTGAGGTTGTTTTGAAGGCCCGTGTCGGTTTGACTCGGGCGGCCGGTGTAGCCGAAGAGGTGGGTGACGGTGGCGTCGGTTTCGGTCAGGAGGACGCCGTAAGCGTTGTAGCTGTAAGTATTTACGATCTCCGTGTCGCCCGAAATCTCGTTGACCGCAGCCAGGTCCCGGACGGTGCCCTGATGGTCGGTGAGTGGCCAGAGGATTTGGTCGATGTCGTAATCGTGGGCCCCGGCGTTCCAGTCGACCTGCTCATCCGCCAGAATCTGATCCACCGCCGGCCCCCAGAGGTAGCGATTGGTGATCTTCTCGGTCTGGTCGAGCCGGAGGGTAA
>CAZFQG010000299.1:0-1380 GCA_964520785.1 uncultured Planctomycetaceae bacterium
TGCAAAACCGCCAAGCTCCATCGCTTCTACACGGCTGAAGCCGTGAACGGCTACGCCAAAAGGAAGAGCCCGACTTCGGGCGTCTGCACTTCGAGCCCCTGGACCTGTCCGTAAAACGACTGCCGCATAATGATTCGCCGCGAGACGAGCGAGGCCGCGGAGGTTGGGGCGGTATCACTCGATGGACGCCCTGTGGCCCCGGTCTGGACGTGGCGTCGAATTCTGGCGCTATTCTGTTCATGCACGAGCCGGGCGTGCTCGAAGAACGATTTGTCGATCGTGAGCCCGTGTTTGACGACGTGCGCTGGGACGGCCGTCACGTTTGGATCGCCACCCGCAATCAAGGGGTCTGGGTCCTCGATACGTCGGGCAAGGTCGTCGAGCGCGTGACGGAAGAGAACGGGCTGCCGCCGGCCGACCGTGGAATACTCCTGCACGTACTCGGCGAGGGGCGATTAGCGGCGGCGGGAGCGTTCGGAAAACACCACCGCAGTTGGTGCGCGATTCTCGACCGCGACGGCACGCACACCGCGGTCAACGTCCTTGTACGAGCAACGCTTGTCCCACTCGGCTACGATTGCGAGAATTGGCACAAGACGAGGAGCGATACGCGATGCGTTTTCGAGCCGTCTTGGATGCATGTCCTTCATCCGCCCGGCGAGGGAGAGGCTCCCCGGCTTATCATCGGCCGCAAACCTTCCCCGCTTATCATGAACCTGAAGACGTTCGAACGGTCGACTTATCCGGCGAATACATTAAAAGGTCCCTGTTTTCCGGGTGGATGGCTCCGGTCCGAAGGTTATTTCAGTCGGGGTGGCACGTTGCTCGTCGCGGGACACCGGACCGTCGGGGTCTATGAACTGGAGGAGGACGGCATTGGTTTTCGTCGTGTAAGACGCCACGATACGAGTGACCTGAAAACGGTCTTCTTCCGTCACGACGGCTGGATCTACCACGCCGGTATCAGATGGTCCCGGTTCGATTCCGAGGCTCTCGAAGAGGAGGTGTTGACTCCGAATGATCTACCGCTGGGCTATGGAGGGCTCGGCGCGGCTGCGTCGTCCCACTACGGGATCGTGGCCTTTGGCGGATACGGCCCGGCACGCGACAAGTTCTTTCGCGTGCATGTCCTGGAGAAAGGTTTGCCGGTCTCGATCCCCCGTTCTCCGGCAAACCAGTCAAGCTCCGAACCGCGGCGAATGATATCAAACGGCCCCGGGGGCGGATCTCGTACGGTTGCCGAAAGGACAGAATCAACGCAATCTCCATAGACACAAAAGTGTTTTGACTGGAATTCCACCAATCCAGGTGGTATTGATTTAAGTATAGTAGTTCGGTCAAAAAGGCATGGAGCGACAGGGGACGCTTGCATGTACCTCG
>CAZFQG010000299.1:1390-4915 GCA_964520785.1 uncultured Planctomycetaceae bacterium
GCATGTTTTCCGGTGGAAGTCGTAACGCCGATATTGTTTTCTGCCTTGTCTCATCACTTTTCTACGTTGCCACACCCGCGAATCACCGTTCGCTCCCTTCCGACTTGGAACAAACGACCACGCGAACACGGGTTTCCAACGCTGCCGGCGGGTATTAGAATGGAGAAAATCCAATGCCCCATTCCCCGCTGCGGCGTGTCGACGTCGCGAGGATTGCCATCCCCCCTGCCGCTGAAAAACGGAGCCCCCAATGACGTTTCCCCGGCTCCAAAACCGGAAACCCCGCCGCATGCCGACATTCGTGCTATTCGTGTTGGCTTTGGTTCCCCCTTCCCTGGCGGGAGACCCGCCGAAAGCCGAACCGGCGGTGGAATCCCCCTCCGCGGAAAAGGCCGAAAGCCTCTTCGACGGAAAGACTCTCGATAAGTGGAAAATCATCACAAAATATGATTTTGAGGACCATGGGTCGGTCTCCGTGAAGGACGGGGCCATCCACCTGAAGGAGGGACGCCCCGCAACCGGAATCCGGTGGACCGGTGACACGCCTCGGACCAACTACGAGCTGTCCTTCGACGCGATGCGTGTGGAGGGAGGAGATTTCTTCGTAGGGCTGACCTTCCCGGTGGGGGAATCCAATTGTTCGTGGATCGTCGGAGGTTGGGGCGGTTCGATCGTGGGGCTTTCGAACATCAATGATGAACCGGCCGCGGAGAATGAGACGACCCAGTACATGCGGTTTGAGAACAAGCGATGGTATCATCTCCGGTTGCGGGTGACGCCTGCGTCGGTGCAGGGCTGGATCGACGGTAAGCCGGTAATCGACGTGAAGACGGAAAACCGCAAGTTCTCGATCTGGTGGGAACAGGAGCCGGCATTGCCACTGGGGTTTTCAACGTGGATCACATCCGCGGCGCTCAAGGACATCCGATTGAAACACGTGGACGCTCCGGCGAACCCTCCGGATGACAAGACCAGGACCGACTCAGACTCCCCCGCCCCTTGACCGCACGCCAAAACCAATCACCGAATGGGATTCGAGCACGATGAACCAGAGAACTACCGGCGCGAACGACAAGATTCGCATTGGGGTCATCGGAACCGCCAACCGCGGCGGACAACTGATGACCGCTTTCCTCCAACACGACGACATGGAGATCGTCGCTTTGTGCGATGTCCGCAAGTCGTACATGGAAAAAGCAAACGAGCGGCTCGGCGGAAAGGCGGCGCTCTACGCCGACTTCCGCGAGTTGCTTGATGACAAAGAGATCGACGCGGTCGTCATCGCGACGCCGGACCACTGGCATGCCATTCAAACGATCGCCGCCTGCGACGCCGGAAAGGATGTCTATTGCGAGAAACCCGTCTCCGCGACGGTCGTGGAGGGCCGCAAGATGATCGAAGCGGCGCGGCGGAACCAGCGGGTGGTCACCGTCGGCCTGCACCGCCGCAGTTCGCCCCACTACGCCGAGATCGCCGAGATGGTACAGGGGGGTAAGATCGGCAAGGTCACGGCAATGCGGTGCTACCACCGTAGCAACATGTTTCCGCTGGGAATGGGCAAGGCGCCGATCAGCGAACCGCCGGCCGACGTGGACTGGGACATGTGGCTGGGGCCGCGACCCATGCGGCCCTACCAGGCGACCATCGAGCCGTACAAGTTCCGCTGGTGGGACCTCTATTCGTCGCAGATCGCCAACAACGGCGTCCATTTTATCGACTTGATCCGCTGGATTACCGGAGACGATGTTCCTTCCACCGTCTGTGCGATGGGGGGTAAGTTCGCCGTCGCCGACGACCGCACGATCCCCGATACGCTGCACGCCAATTTCGAAATGCCGACGAACCGCCTGCTTACCGTGGGCGTTTACGAGGCCAACGGGAACCGGACGCTGCCGTATCCCGGTTATTTCGAGATACGCGGCACCGATGGCACGCTCTACGCGGACGACGGTTTCTACGAAATCGTCCCGGAACGGGGGGGCCAATTCCAAGATCCCAAGCCGCGCATGGAACCGATCAAGGCGAAGGCGAAGGGGGACAACTGGAGCCTGACCGCGCGGCACGCGCGGAACTTTCTCGACTGCATCCGCTCGCGCCAGACCCCGCCGGGGGATATCGAAGTGGGCCACCTCTCCACCGTATTCAGCCTGCTGGCGAACATTTCGCTCACGGTGGGAGAACGGCTCGAATGGGACGCCGAAACCGAGCGTTTCACCAACAGCGATAAGGCGAACGCCCTGCTGCACTACGAATACCGCAAGCCCTGGACGCTCGAAGGATAAGGAGAAACGAATGAAACGCACCATTTCCCGACGAACCTTTACGACGACGAGCGCCGCGGCCGCATTGGGGCTGACGGCCCTCTCCAGCGCGAAAGTCCACGGCGCCAACGACCGGATCCGCGTCGGTGCCATCGGTACGGCCAACCGGGGCGGCCAGGTGATCGACGCCTTCCTGGAGCATGCCGACCAAGAGATCGTCGCCATCTGCGATGTCAGCGAGGAGTCCTTGGCGCACGCCCGGAAGAAAGTCGACGGCAAGGCCGACGAATACGGCGATTTCCGCGAATTACTCGATCGCAAGGACATCGACGCCGTGATCATCGCCACGCCCGACCATTGGCACGCGATTCAGACGATTGACGCGTGCAATGCGGGCAAGGACGTCTACGTCGAGAAGCCCCTCTCCATCACGATCCACGAGGGCCGCAAGATGGTCGAGGCGGCGCGGAAAAACGACCGCGTCGTGCAGGTCGGTACCCACCGCCGGTCCTCGCCACACTACCGCCGCGCGGTGGAGTTTGTGCAATCCGGTGTCCTCGGGAAAATCACGGTCGGAAGGTGTTTCCGGCTGAGCAACATGTACCCCGACGGGATTGGCAAGGCGGAGCCCGCGGCCCCGCCGGCGGGGCTGGATTGGGACATGTGGCTGGGGCCGCGGCCCGAGCGGCCGTTCCAGGCGACGATCGCCCCCTACAAGTTCCGCTGGTGGGACCCGTATTCATCCCAGGCGGCCAATTGGGGCGTCCACTTCCTCGACGCCATCCGCTGGCTGACCGGAGAAACGGCTCCGGCCTCCGTTTGTTCCATGGGAGGAAAATATGCCGTCGACGACGACCGGACGATTCCGGACACCCTCCAGGCAACATTCCAATTCGCCTCCGGCTGGATTGCCGTCTTCGGCCAGTACGAAGCGAGTGGCAACCGCGCATTTCCTAAGGGAGAATGCGAACTTCGCGGAACCCAGGGGACGTTCTATATCGATCCCAAGGTCTACAGCGTCGAACCGGAACGCGGCGGCCAGTTTCAGGACCGCGAACCGCGGATGGAACCGCTCGAGGTGAAATCGGAGGTTCCGGGCAATCACGCGATGACGGCGCTGCACGCGCGGGATTTCCTGGATTGCGTCAAATCGCGGCGGAAGCCGAAAGCCGACGTCGAAGATGGCCACCGGTCGACCACCTTCAGTCACCTGATCAATATCTCATTGGCGACGAAAAAGCGGCTAATGATACGGCGACCACCG
>CAZFQG010000300.1:0-4844 GCA_964520785.1 uncultured Planctomycetaceae bacterium
TACACTTTTTTCCGGCCGAAAGAGGGCTGGCTCGAAGAGAAAACTGCCGTTGCCTCCTTTTAAGTCGCCGAGAACGCCTCGGGATCATTGCGTGCTCGACGTAGAGCACGGTATCCGATAGAAGATCGAGTACAATACCGGCAGAAGCACCATCGTCAGCAGCGACCCGAACGCCAGACCGAACATGATCGTTACCGCCATGCCGACCCAAAACACGTCCTGAAGCAGCGGGATGACGCCGAGGACGGTAGTCCCGGCGGCCAGCATCACCGGACGCAACCGGGATACGCACGCCGTGACGACCGCGTCGTAGGGCTTTTTGCCCTGTGCCCGCTCGATGTTGATTTGGTCCAGCAGGACGATCGCGTTTTTGATCATCATTCCGGCAAGGCTCATCGCCCCGAGCAGCGCCAGGAAGCCGAACGGCTGATCCGTGACCAACAAGCCGACGGTGACTCCAATCGCCGCGAACGGGATGACAAACAGAATAATCAGCGGGGGCCGGTAGGCGTTGAAGAGTGCGACGACGATCAGCGCCATGATGATGAACGCGGGCACCATTCCCGGAATGAGCGATTGCTGCGAATCGCGCGAACTCTCGAACTATCCTCCCCACTCCGTCGTGAAGCCGGGGGGGAGCGTCATCGCTTCCAACCGGTCGACGACGTCGCCGCGCAACGCGGCCGCGGTAACGCCGTCCGGAGGGGTTGCTTGGACGGTGATCGTCCGTTTCCGGTCGCGCCGCCAGATGATCGGTTCGTCCCATTCCACGTTCACGGAACTGGTGACCTGATCGAGCGGGACCCTGTTCGGCGAATAGGCCGGCTGTATCCGCAAGGCTCCCATCGTACTGGCGACCGCCGCCCTCTCCGGTTCGTTATGCCGCAGGAGAATGCGATACGACTTGTCCGCCTCGCGGTAGCGCCCGACCGGGAGGCCGTCGAAGGACCGCTGGAACGCGTCGGCCACGTTGGACCGCCATATCCCGGTCCAGCGTGCCTTCTTCTGATCGTATTGGGACTCGATCTTCTTGTTCCTTTGTCGCCAGTTCGTCGTCACCTGGCTGGCATTGGGAGACGACTTCACGATGTCGCTGGCTTCCGTCGCCACTTCGCGAAATTCCGCCGGCGTCGCGGTCGTGGGCCCGCTGATTCGCCATTCGACCTTCCATGTCTTGGACGGCCCCAACCCGTACCGGCGGACAATGCCGATTGCCTGCGGCACGTTTTCGCCGATCCATGATTCGGTTTCCGGAATGAGAGAGTTCAGACCCCTTAAGTCCTTCACGCTGACGATAAGCTGGGCGTAGGCCGCGTAGGGACTCTCCGGATCGACCGGGAGATAAAACCGCGGTGGTCCCTGGCCCACGAAGGTGCTCACCGCGGTAACACGGTCGTCGGCCAGGAGATGGTCCTCGATTGCCTTGGAATCCGCCGCGACGGTTTGAATGCGAGTCCCTTCCGGAGCCCAATAGTCAATCATGAATTGCAGCCGCGCGGAGTCTGGAAAGAACGTCTTGTCGATGAGCTGGAATCCGAGACCCGACGCGGCCAAGAGAATCAGCAGCATGACAACGACGGGAATCCGCCGGCGAATCGCGAAGCGAAGCAGTCCGCGGAACGCTCCGTACATTCCTCCCGCGTACGGATCGGCCGACTCGGACCCCGCTTTCGGAACCGGCAGCACGGCGATACACATCAGTGGTGTCACGGTGACCGACAGCACCCAGCTCAGCATGAGCGAGATGGCGACGACCTGAAAGAGCGACGCGCAGTACTCCCCGGCGCCTTCGGTCGAAGCGTAGATCGGGTAGAACGCGACTACGGCGATGATCGTGGCCCCGAGAAGCGGCATCGATGGCAACGTGGCCGCCTCGATCGCCGCCTGGACTCGGTCCATTCCCTTTTGCAGCCGCACCAGGACGCCGTCCGCGACGACGATCGCATTGTCGACCATCATCCCCATGGCGATAATCAGCGCCCCCAGCGACATCCGCTGCAAGTCGATGCCCCACATGTACATCACGACGAAGGACGCAATGATCGTGAAGACCAGCCCGCACAGGCCGACGACGACGGCCACGCGAAAGCCCATGGCGACCCACAAGACCGCCAGAACGATGACCACCGCCTCGACCAGACTGATCATGAATGCGGATACCGCTTCGACGACCTGGTCCGATTGCCAAGATATCTTGCTCAATTCGACCCCGATTGGGAGTTCTTCATTCAATTCGGCGACCCGCTTGTCTAGCAGCCGACCGACGTCGACGACGTTGACCCCGGACTTCGTCGACACGGCGAGCCCGACGGCCGGATACCCGTCGTAGCGCATCAGCGCGGAGGGTGGTTCCGCGTATCCGCGGCGGACCCTCGCGAAATCGCGGATCCGGATCAAGTCGTTCGTCGTCGATCCGGAGACCGGGTTGCTCCCTCGCACCATGAGGTTTCCGATTTCCTCGGGGCTTTTGAAATCGCCCGTCTGCTCCACGCGGAGCCGTTGGTTTGAGATATCGATTCCGCCGGAGTAGACGACCATGTTCTGCTGCCCCAGCGTGCGTTTGATGTCCTCAAGCGTCAATCCAAGGTTCGTCAGCCGTGCCTGAGAGACGTCGATGTAAATGCACCGGGGACGGACTCCCCACAAGATCACCTTCGCGACGCCGTCGACGAGGTTGATTTCCTTCTTCAGTTCGTCGGCGTATTCCTCGCGCTCGGCGTAGTCGAACCCATCTCCGGCGAGGGCGAACAGAAACGCGTACACGTCGCCGACGTCGTCGTACACGGTCGCGGGCCCGGCCCCCTCCGGCAGTTCCTGCTGAGCGTCGCCGACCTTCTTGCGGAGTTCATCCCATATCTGCGGCAGCGTCGAGGACTCGTAGGCGGCAAGAATCTCCACCTTCACCAGCGACGATCCCGGCCGCGACATCGACTCGATATTACTTCACCTGCGACATCTGCTGGACCGCCTGCTCGATCCGGTCGGTGACTTCCATTTCCACCTCCTCGGCGCTGGCACCGGGATAAGGCGTGATTATGGATGCCTTCTTGACCGTGAACTCGGGGTCTTCGAGGTGACCGAGCTGAAAAAACGAGAACGTCCCCGCCACGAGGACGAGAAACGTGGCGAACCAGGTAAAGGTCTTCTTTTCCACCGACTTGGCTGCGAGACTCACTGGCTCTCCTCCTGCGATGGGGACACGTCTCGGGTCTCGCCCGTGGATGGTTCAGCGATCGCCCTTATCGAGTCGTCCAGGATGCGGACCTTCTGGCCCGGTTCGAGAAAGTGGACTCCGGCGGTCGCGATCCAATCCCCCTGGTTGAGCTCCCGCACGAGAACACCGTGGTCCGTCAGACGCCCCATCGTGACACTCCGCCGCGCGACGGTTCCGGCCTTCTCGTCGATCACCCAGACGAAGGACGTGCCGTCGTCTTGGGAGCCGATCGCCGAAAGGGGAATCTCGTAACCGTCGGAGGATTCCGTCGGCGACTCGGGGTTCCCCTTCGCCCTGGCATAACCGGACATGCCGGGCAGTATCTTCACGTTTTCAGGCTGCTGGATTTCCAATACGACCGGAAAGGTCCGCGTGATCTCGGACGCCTCCGTTCCAACTTCCTTGAGCACGGCGGGAAACTCGCGGTCCCCGAATGCGTCGAAACGGCAGACAATGCCGGCCACTCGCGGGAGCAAGACCATCAGGTTCTCGGGAATCGAAACGGCAAACTCCACGCTCGACGTCGCCACCAACCGCGCGACCGGCTGTTTCGCCTGCACCGTCTCGAAATTGTCGACGAAGGTGGCCGTGATGATGCCGTCGAAAGGAGCGCGGAGCGTCGCGTCCACGAGCCGGTTTTTGTTATCTTCGACTTCCGCGCGAAGACCTAGTATCTCCGCCGCCTTGGCGTCCAAGTCCTCCTTCCGGGCACCAGCCTGCCCAATGGCGAGGTCTTCCTTCGCGGAATCGAGCCTGGCCGTCGCCTGAACGAAGGCCTGCTCCTTCCTATCGTATTCTGCCTGAGAAATGACCCGTTGCGCCATCATGTTCTTCGCACGCTCGAAGTCCGCCGTGGCGCGGATCAATGCGGCCTCCGCGTCCGTGACGGCCAGGTTCAATTGACGCATCTCCTCCGGCCGGGCCCCCTGCTTCATCGCTTCGAAGTTGGCTTCCGCCTGCGCCAGACTTGCCTCGGTGCGGCGGAGGGCGACTTCAAAATCCCGCGGATCAATCGTCGCGACGACGTCCCCCGCCTTCACGTTGGTTCCCATCTTCACGGGGAAGGTCGTCAAGGGGCCTGAAACGCGGAATGCCAGGTTCACCGCCTCCGCAGCTTGGGCCATGCCCGGCCAATCGCGTTGTTCCAGGGCCGCCAGATCACCCACCCTCAGTGCCCTTACCGGGCGGATTACCGATTTTTCGGGCGGTTTTTCACACCCGAGAATGAGCGCGGCGAAATACGCGGTGAAGAGCGGCCAGAATGACCGCTTCCGCAGCAGACACTGGCGCGATGCCATGGCGATTATCTCCAAAACCAAGAAGGCCGTTATTCGCGCAAAAATCCTCACAACAAGGGGGATCCTTCCCTCATTGGGAACACTGTGTTCCAGGGCGAACCGATACGGGGCGCGAAACACTCCGGACACCCTGTCCGAAGCACCGCCCTATATTATACGCCCCTTTATGGGTAGGGCAGCTTTGTCGTCATCGAAAAGGACCCAGTGAAATACCTCGACTGGGGGCCATCGATGCCGCCTGGAGACAAACCACCGGCAAATTCGTAGCGTGGCGTCCGTTAGAACTCAGTCTGGTACTTCTCGGTCATCTTCCGGCGAATGTCGCTGGTGAC
>CAZFQG010000301.1:0-4834 GCA_964520785.1 uncultured Planctomycetaceae bacterium
GAGAAAGGCCTCCGTCCGGTCCGGTTCGGCGGCCATCATCATCAGGAAGCGGTCCATCCGGTAGAACCACTGGCCCAGCTCGAGCAGGTTTCCACCGAAGAGGCCGATTATGGCACGGTCCGTGCCGGCTCGAAGGCGCTTGGCCCCCTCGACGAAGCGTCGCGCTCCTTCCTCGCCGGCGACCAGGGGACCCGGCGGGGAGGGGACTCCGGACCACATGCACTCGGCGAAGAGATGCTCGATGTCGTCCAAATTTTCATCCGCGTCGTCCAGGAACGGCCAGTGGCACTGCTCGAAATAAAGGGCCGAATCAAGCATCTGGGCGATGACCCGGTCGGCAGGACTCTTGATCACCCACCGGTTGGCGTCGCGCCGGGGGAGGGCCCAACGCGGCATGTAAGCCGGCGTGCCGTCCGGCAGCGGCCACTCAGCCCAATCGGCCTCGTCCAGCGCGAATGCGCGGCCCAATTCGATCGTGTCAACGCGGAATCGCTCGAGAACGTCGTCGTCGAGAACCGCCAACTGCTGCACCGGATCATAAACGCGGGTCGGCCGAGGCGGAAGACCGAGCGCGGCGCGGAGTCTGGGATAGGCGATCGCCGCGATTCCGGACGAGCGGTGGCCGCCGAAGTCGATCGGCGTCCGGTCCGGCTCGCGGTGGTCCAGCGCGGCAAGCACGCGTTCTCGATGGGTCATCGGTTCCACTCTCGGATTCGCAAATCGGTCGCGTCGGAAAGCCCAGGCGCGTCCCGGGGCGGCCGGATTTGGGACGCGCCGAGTCCATTCGTGCTACGCACCCATCAGGTGGCGGAGCACGGCCAATTCCAGTTGCTCGTAGTCCCGGTCGGCGATACACTGCGCTTCGACGTCTTTCGGGAAGGTGCGGACTTTTTCCAGCAAAATGAGGAACAGCTCGCGGCTGTTGGAGAGGTGCTTCGTCGCCCCCTCGGTCCTCTGCGAACGCATCGCCTTAACGTCGAGGCCCACGTAACGGCCCGTCTCGGGATAGCCGCCAAGCTCCAGCACGCGAACCTGGTTGTACGCGGCGCGGAGGTTGGCGGCGGCGAACGTCTTGTCCTGGTCGAACTTCAGCCCGTTCTGGTCGTTAAGATGGACGCTCCAGAGCTTGCCCTGCGCCAGGGCGAAGGCCATCTCGTCCGAGGGGTCGAGCCCGGCCAGCATCGCATGAGCCGTCTCAATCAAGCCGCCGACGCGCGCGGGGTCGACCGTCTGGTGGGCGATCGCCAGAGCGTGCCCGATGGTCGGCAGATAGGCGTGGTCCATCGGCTCGTTCGGCTTCGGCTCGAAGGCGATTTCGATTTGGGAGTCGTACTCGAGCATCATATTGAGCGATTCGACCAGCCGCTTGTAGGCCTCGATGGCGTTCTTCGATTCGCGGATGTAGGTTCCCTCGCGCGCCAGCCAAAGGACGATCAGCTTGGTTCCCAGCGAGTTTGCCACGTCGATGGTCTTCTTCGCCCGGTCATTGGCCCATTTTCTCGCCTCGGCCGAATTCGCGGTGAAGCCGCCGTCGATCCCCAAGGGCGATTCCCACAGCCGTGGGGCGACGAACTCGGCGATGAGCCCCTCCCCTTCGATCATCTTCCTGACTTCCTTCGCCTCGGCGGCGATCCGATCGGGCGCTTTCTCGTCGATATTGGGAACGGCGTCGTCGTCGTGGAGTTGCACGCCGTCGAAACCGAGGCTCTTGTATTGCCCTAGCTTTTTGGCGAACTCGATCGTCGGACGTACGGTTGGTCCAAAGGGATCCGCTCCTTCATGAATATTCCAGGGACCGAACGTGAATTTGTAGTCTTCAGCCATATTGCCATATCTCCTTTCTCGCATCTCGCAATAGTTTCTTAAATCGGCGGGGCGTCGCGGCGATCCCCCTCGCGGATGCTCGCCGTCATTATCTTCTACATTTCCTTGCAGATCGCTTCGGCCATCTCCTGGGTACCGACCGCCGTCGGATCGTCCCGATGGGGTTTCATGTCGTAGGTAACGTCCTTCCCTTCTTTGATGACGGCGGCGACGGCGTTTTCAAGCCGGTCGGCGGCCTCGCTCTCGCCGAGGTGTCGCAGCATCAGCATCGCGGAGAGAATCAATGCCGTTGGATTGACCTTGTTTTGTCCCTTGTACTTCGGGGCGCTCCCGTGGGTCGCCTCGAAAACGGCCCCGTTGGGTCCGACATTCATGCCCGGCGCCACGCCCAAACCGCCGATCAGGCCGGCGGCCAGATCGCTGAGGATATCCCCATAGAGGTTCGGCAGCACCATGACGTCGTACAATTCCGGTTTCTGTGCAAGCTGCATGCACATGTTGTCGACGATGCGTTCCTCAAACTCAATATCGGGAAACTCCTTGGCGACTTCCCGCGAGACCTCCAGAAAGAGCCCGTCCGTGAATTTCATGATGTTCGCCTTGTGGACGGACGTGACCTTCTTGCGGCCGTTCGCCTTGGCATACTCGAACGCGCAGCGGACGATCCGTTCCGTTCCGGATACGCTGATCGGCTTGATCGAGATGCCCGTCTCGTCGCGGCCGGATTTGATCTTCCGATCCGTGGAGACCCGGTTGATGTAATCGAACAGTTCGCCGGTGGCCGCCAAACCCTTCTCGAACTCGATTCCGGCGTAAAGGTCCTCCGTATTCTCTCGGACGATCACCAGATCGACAGGCACGCTGCTGAAGAAACTGCGCACCCCGGGATAGTGTTTGCAGGGCCGGATGCAGGCGAAGAGGCCCAACTCCTGGCGCAGGTGGACGTTGATGCTCCGGAATCCCGTCCCCACCGGGGTGGTGATCGGGGCTTTGAGGGCGCACTTCGTGCGATGGATGCTCTTCATGACGGAGTCCGGGATCGGCGTCCCGGTACGCTCCATCACGTCGACGCCCGCCTCTTGGACGTCCCAGTTGATATCCACGCCGGTCGCGTCCACGCAACGCCTGGCGGCCTGGGCCAATTCCGGCCCCACGCCGTCTCCGGTAATCAAAGTCACTTCATGAGCCATTCTTTATTCCTTGTTTTCCTCACTATTAGAATTAGGCGCTCCGGCCCGGAAGGCCGGCCAAGCACGGTGGTCTCGAAACCAACAATGAGCCATTTCTCTTGGGGGCACTTACAGTTTTTAACCGGCAACAAACCCATCAATGTAGCGTTGCCGCTTTGCCCCGTCAATCGGCACCGGATTCGCCCTCTTGAATCAACCCGTCCTAGCGACTCCACAGCCAGATTCCGAGAATCGGAAGGAATAGGAAGGTCACGCCAACGTAGACGAACGCCCAAATGCGATTTCGAATGGTCAACTCGGCCAGCATTTCGGCGAGTCGAATGGGAATGCGCCGCATGAAACGGCTGGGAAAGAAAATCAAGGTCCCAATCAGGTTGAAAAGGAGGTGGACCAAGGCAATTGCGAGACCGGCAGGCCCGGTAACGAGGGACGCGATCAACGCGGTGATGGTCGTACCGACGTTCGCGCCAAGCATGATCGGAAAACCCGCTTCCAGCTTCAATATCCCCGCCCCGAACATGGGAACGAGCAGCGACGTCGTAATGCTCGACGACTGGACCAGGGCGGTAATTAGCACGCCGAGAAGGATGCCGATATAACCCCTTTTGCTCAGAATTCGGTTAAGCCATTCCTCGAGCTTGTCGGCAAGCAATTCTCGCATGGTCCGGGTGATTACGATCAGGGCCCCAATCACCCACCCGACGGCGACGACGAACAAGACGGCCGACAGCCAGGGCCCCTGGAGTCCCAACCCTTGCTGAAAAACGTATTCCACGGCCTCGGCGCAGCCCTCGACCGCGCTCTTGATGGGGCTGTTGAATTTGCCGCCCGTCCCAAGTCCTTGAAGCGGTTCCACCAACCACTCGGCGGCGTGTTGGAGGAATCCCGTGGCCAGTTCAAAGGGCAAAAGGATGGCAACGCTCAACAGGTTAAAGATATCATGCACGGTCGCGCCGGCGAAGGCCCGTCGGAACTCGGCATCGCGCGTGACGTGACCGAGGGAAACCAGCGTGTTCGTGATCGACGTTCCCACGTTGGCGCCCATGACCATAGGGACGGCACAGGAGAGAGGCAAGGCACCCCCCCCAACCATACCAACGATGACGGACGTCGTGACGGACGAACTCTGCACCAGAACGGTCGCAAGAATCCCCGCAGCCAACGCGGCGAAGGGGTTGCTCAGCCCCTGGAGGAGCTGCTCTGCCTTATGCTCCCCCAAATCCCGCACGCCAATTCCAAAAATCTCAATTGCGGACAAAAAAACATACACTGCTGCGAGAAACAGCACGATTCGCATCCAGAACTGGATCGTTTTTGAGTGGATCGGCATTGGAAGGGTCTTGGACCTTCGTCGAAGTCGTATCGGCCCTTGGATTGGAAGCGGTATTCAACGCGACCATTCTCCATGTTGCACCGCGCAGCGTCAACAACACATGTGTTAGGAAATCGTTAGCAGGCTCCGTAGCGGACAGCATCCCAGCGGTGGGTGGAATCCGAATACCATTTTGGATCGCGATTATCGGACCCCCGCGTTCCAACGGACTGATGCCACCAAACTCGTCGTTCGATTCGTTTTGGTTCAGCCGCCCCAAAGCACGATCCCCAACACCGGAATTGGTAGACGTGGATAACGCCAAACGGATCATTGTCAACGCCGTGCACTTGGCCGTCAACGATTCGAATTGTTAGGAAACCATGAATTGGATGGATTTCCCGAATATCCAGGCTATGATGGTTTCCAAATTCGTTTTTTTTTCGGCCTCCGCAGTTCGAGGAGTGTGCCCCATGCGCCGTAACTCCGGTTCCCACCGGCTATTTTG
>CAZFQG010000302.1:0-4790 GCA_964520785.1 uncultured Planctomycetaceae bacterium
CCTCGTTCAGCGGAATGACGTCCGGAGCAGTTACCGCCGTTCCGTCGGGAAGCAAAAACCGGATTCCCCACCCGTACGCCGGCGTCTCTCTCTGATCCAGGTCGAGAACAATCCGCCCCGCCGCGGAACCGCCTCCCGAGTAGTTCGTGAACAGACGGGTCAATCCTCCCGCGGTCTGGCCCAGCATGTGGGAGTTGAAATGCACCGAGAACGTGAATTCATCACCCAGGTCGACGGCGGATACCCCGCTGTCGATTTGGCTGAGTACGAACGGAAGAACCGCGGCCGCAAGGAACGCGGAACCGTCGCCGACCTTGGCGGAGCCGGCATCCGAGGCGATCGTGACGTTCTGGTGCAGGATGCCGTCCTGGGCGCCGTCGGCGGTGAATTTGTCGACGGCGACGCCCCCTTCGAAGTCGTAATAGACCGCGTATTCACCGCCGGGGGTAACGACGGAACTTACGGCGGTCCCCGCGGCCAGGCTCGCGATGTCGGCCGGCGAAAGGGCCCGGTTGATCGCCAGGAATTCGTCGACGTTGCCAAGGAACTGCTCGTTCGCCCCCCCTCCGAGGTCGTGCGGATCCTCGCCGATGCGAAGGTTCATTACCGTATTGCTGTAACCGAACCCCACGTTGGCTTGAATGACCGCGGTACCGTCAATATAGACGGCGACGTCACCGTTGTCGACGCTCAACGCGTAATGATGGTAACCGGGGTCCGCCAGGACGGCGGGGAAGGCCGCCGGCTGGAGATTCTGACCGTTGACGAAGGCGCGAATACCGTTGGTCAGGATTGCTCCGGATGGATCGAAGTCCAACAGAATCCGGTCGGACTGAACCCCTCCGGTGCCGCCGTAGCTCGAAATCAGACGCGTGAATTTTCCGCTGTGCAATCGGCCCACATCGCGAGCGTATATTGCGCCCCCAGCAACGTCGAATCCGGAACCTCGATCGTGCTGAAGGGGGGATTGACGGGATCCGGCAACGGATCGACGACGCCGAACAGGGCGTTTTGCGCCCCGTAGCCGGTCGTCCCGGGGATCGGCTGAATGACGACGTTGTTAACAAGGATGCCGTCCTGGGCGCCGTCGGACGTCAACTTGTCGGTGACGACCGTTCCCGAATCTCCCTCCATGTTGTACCAGACTTCGACGGCCAAAGTCGAGCCTCCCAGGCCGATGACGACCGCGAGCATTGCGAGTAATCCGTTCTTCCAAAACATGTTGTCTCTCCTTTCGAGAAGAAAATGGAACAAAAAACGAAGACTGAAACGGTGGTATTCTTCCTCAATTACGTGCCGGCAGCGCGTCTTGGACGCCCGCCAGCGTTTGTCCTTCGTAGAAACCGACGGGAAGCACCATTCTGGCATCGTCCTCCAAGGGACGGTCCCCGTCGTGAATCTCCTTGAGCACGCGATAGGCCTCCTTGCCTACCGCTTCTCCGTCGATGACGACCGACGTGAGCCGGCGCAGCAGCGCGCTATCGCGCCGCGTTCCTCCGAAACCGATGAGCGATACATCCTCGGGGACTCGAACTCCCAGTTCCCCGAGCAGCATGTAGACCGCTTCGGCGATGGAATCGAACGTGGTAACGACCGCCGTTGGTGCATCCTCCGCCGACATGATGGATCTTAGAAAGACGCGCAGTGACTGCTCCCGCCGATGGATGTCCAGGCTTTGGCCCTCCCCGACGTAGACCCAGCGGTCCGAAATCGTTGCGCCGAACGGGGCGACCGCCGCGCGAAGGCCCTCGACGTAGATGCCGAAGGTGGCGCTTCGGATCGAAGTAATCAAGGCGATCCGCCGGTGACCGCGCAGCGCGACCGCGGTTCCGGCCGTTCGCATGACCTCCAAGTACGGCATTTCAAGCAAAGGCGCGCGAACTCCCTCGACCGGACGATGGCAGAAAACCACGCCGATCCCCGCCTGCTGCAGAAGCTGGATTTGGTTGGGGGGGCACGGTTCGAGTGCCGGCACCAGTGCCACGCCCGCCGGACGGCTGGACAATAGCTTCAGAAAGATACCCGCCTGTTTGTCGACTTCATTGAGCGTGTCGTTGACCAAGGCGTGCGAGTTGGCTTCCGTGGCCGCGCGGACGAATCCCTGCACCAGGTTGGGGCAGTGACCTCCGGTCGTGTCGGGCAGGACCAGGGCGAACGACTCCTGCCCGGTAGGCATGGAATGGCGGACCGGCTGGGAAATGTATGTCCCTTTTCCGCGGACACGGCGCACCAGCCCCTCTTCATCCAGACGATAAAGGGCCTGGCGGACCGTATTCCGCGCCACGCGGAAAAGCGACGCCAGCTCGACCTCGGTCGGCAGCATGTCCCCCGGCGATAAGCGTCCCGCCAGCAGTTCGTCCAGAATATACTGCCGCAACTGCTCGTACTTCGGACGCGCCCGACCATCGGCGACGAAATCAAAACGGCGATTCTTTCCGTTGAGCATTACCAAAAAACCGACACCATCAGGTGATTCAAACGGTCGGCGAAAACATTCGCCGCCCGCGACAGGTTCAGTTCAGGTTCCTATGCGAACTGAACCTGAACTGAACCTAACGTATCAGCTCATACCGGTTTTGTCAATAAAACTGGAAAGAATTCCAAGTAGATATTATATTATCTATTCTAAGTCTTGGGGTGGTACCCCGGAATCGGCAGCCGCTCGCCGTCTTTGAGAGCCGACTCGTGGGCGACGATTCCACCGACGGTCATTGCCAGCGCCTGGTAGATGTCGCAGATTGGCGCGCGATCTTCCAGAATGGCGGTGATGAATTCGTTCGTCAGCCGTCCGTGGGATCCACCGTGACCTCCGGCCGCGACGCCCGGCGGCAGCGCCGGCCGCTCCAGATTCACCTCGACCTTCTGGGAACCGACGTATTTTCCGCCGGCGTACTCGTAGTTGAAACTCCCCAGTTCGCCGAAAACCCGGCCCTGTTCGCCGTGATAGCCTTGCGTTCCCCACATGACTGCCATCCGGCAGGGGGCCTTCTCCTCCGTCTCGAATAGGGCCACCTCGTCGCTGAACGGGTTCTTATAACGGTTCTCGTCGCCGGGACCGAACCACTGAGCAACGAGCGGATTCCGCGTGCCGGTGCAGGAGACGGAGGTGAAACCCTTGCCCGTTACCCCGGTGTAATAGGCGTTGGAGTGCGTCGGGTACCACTGTGGAGGCAGCCCGACCCGCCAATCCTTATAGGAAGGAATCGGGGTGGGGCACCAGTGGAAATACTCCCCCTCGGAGTAGTTCAGCTTTCCGAAAGCGCCCGCCTTGTACAGCTCGCGCATGGCATGGAGTCCGGCGTGGTAATAGCTGGTCTCGGCCAGCATGTACTTCAATCCGGTATTTTCGACCGCTTCGAGCAATTCCTCCCCTTCGGCGATATCGCCGAAGCAAGCCGGAACGGCGGACATGGCGTGCTTGCCGTGCTTGAGGCACTCGATGCAGTGCCTGGCGTGCCCAGGGGCATCGGTCGCGACGAACACCGCCTCGATATTGTCGTCCTTGACCATCTCTTCCAAAGAGGGATACGATTTGTCGCAACGCACCGCCTTCATCAGGGCCTGGCAGTTCTGCGGCTGGATGTCGGTGACGGCCACGATCTCCACGTTGGGGTGGTCTTGGAAGCCGAACGCCGCGCCGAAACGGCACACGCCGTACCCGGCGATGCCGACCTTGATCTTCCGGTCGGAGACCGGTTCCCATTTCTTGGCGCTGTCTTGCTCGGCGGCGAGAACGGCCTGGGCGAGATTGGCGGCGGTCACGGCTCCCAAAGAGCCGAGGCCGACGGTGGAGAGAAAGTCACGGCGGGAGGGGGACATGGAGGGCTCCTTGCGTGGAAATGTTGAATCTGGGAATGAAAAAAACGGAAATCTCGAAAGCCGGACGCTCTGGAAGGTACCACCTGTACCCGGCCGCCCCGATAGAAAGCCATCGGGGCGGCCCGGGGATGGGAGGCCATCGAAACCGTCCGGGTGGTGTTACGCGAACTGGGGAATCGGGAGGCGTTCGCCTCCCTTGAGGGCCGAATGGTGCGCGATGATTCCGGAGACGCTCATCGCCAGGGCCTGGTTGATGTCGCACAGCGGCGTCCGGTCTTCGAGAATCGCGGTGATGAACTCATTGGTCAGACGACCGTGGGAACCGCCGTGGCCGCCGGCCGCGACGCCCGGCGGCAGAGCCGGCCGCTCCAGATTCACCTCGACCTTTTGCGAACCGACGTATTTTCCCCCGGCAAACTCGTAGTTGTAACTACCGAGTTCCCCGAACACGCGACCCTGTTCTCCGTGGTACCCCTGGACGCCCCACATGACGGCCATCCGACTCGGCGCTCCCTCTTCCGTCTCGAACAAGGCGACTTCATCGCTGAACGGGTTTTCGTAGCGATTCGCGTCCTTGCCGACGTACTGCAAGGGGTTCGTGAAGCCGACGCACGACACCGACGTGAACTGTTTGCCGGTCACGCCGGTATAATAGGCATTGGAATGCGTCGGGTAATACTGGGGCGGCATCCCCAGTCGCCAGTCCTTATATGATGCGATCGTCTGACAGTTATAATGGAAGTACTCCCCTTCGGAGTAGTTCAACTTTCCGAACGCGCCCGCCTTGTACAGCTCGCGCATCGCATGGAGCCCGGCGTGGTAATAGCTGGTCTCGGCCAGCATGTACTTCAGCCCGGTCTGCTTGACCGCCTCGTGCAGGGCGTGCCCGTCCTCGACGTGCTCGTAGCAAGCCGGGACGGCGGACATGGCGTGCTTGCCGTGCTTGAGGCACTCGATGCAGTGCCTGGCGT
>CAZFQG010000303.1:0-4768 GCA_964520785.1 uncultured Planctomycetaceae bacterium
CTGGGAGCCGCCTGAAACGCCCATCTCGGCGCCGTCCGGCGAAGAGGAGGACGAGCCGGCCGAAGACACGGAAGATGACGGGTTTGCGCCGGAAAAGGAGGTCAGATCATGAAGACCCGTTCCTGGATCGCCGCGGCTCTTCTGGCCGGCTCGTGGTTGTTCGGCCGGACTTTCTACGAACCGGCGGCGTGGCTTCCCTGGGTCTTCTGCGTCACCCTGGGGACGGTACTCTTGTCCAAGACGTTCTTCTGGGCGCCCAACCGGCCCCGGGTGCTCGCCGCGATGCTTCTGCTGTTGATTCCGGTTTGGTTCCTTCCATTTCCCGACAAAATCGCGCCGCTGCTACTGGCCGTCGCCGCGGCGTGCGCGGCGGCGAAAAGCGCCGATAACCCGCTGGGCGTCGGCGCCGCTTTCCTGGCGGCCGGCGCAGCACTGGCGGCGCAGTGGATTACCGTCGCCGTTTGGACTGATTTCGTTGCGCGTTCGCACGAACTGCCTTGGATCCTTTCCGGCCTGGTGACGTTTTGGGTGAACCTTCTCGGCGCAAACGCAATGCTCGGCGGCGACGCCATTGCGCTCGTTTCCGCCCGGCAGGTACATCCCCTGGGGGCCACGTGGGAACTTCTTCTGGATCCGGCCTTTTTGGCGTTTTTCACCGGTTCCGCGGTGCTCCTGGCGCTCTCGGCCACCCAAGCCGAGGGGAACGACGGTTACCGCCGATGGCTTCGCCAAGTCCGAACCCTCGCGATCCTCGTCACCGTTTGGATCCCCATCCGCTGCGGACTGTTGATCGGGCTTTACCTGCACCGCTCGGGAATGGCCGACGTCGCGGAGCCCCTGACGACGATGAATGCCTTCCTCTGCGGGTGGGTCCATTTGTTTCTGCTTGCCGGTCCCGTTTTTCTGGCGGCCTGGTTCATCCGGCCGCCGGCGCCCGTGACGGAAGCGGACGTCTCCCCGGCCGGATCCTCTCCGCCGGATTCCTTCAAATGGCGCGAGTGGGCGGCACCCGCGGCGGTCGGAGGGGCATTTCTGACCTTCGCGTGGATCGGCTACTGGGAACCGGTCGGTGCGCCGAAGAAAGGGCGGATCGTCTTCGTGGAGCGGCACTCCACTTGGGAACCGACGACCGAACCGTACGATACGACCCGGTACGGCGAATTGGCCAGTTACAACTACGCGGCGATCTACGACTACTGCTCCCGGTTCTTCGAAATGGGCCGGATTCTTCCCGACGAGGCGATCGATCGGGAATCGCTGGCCGACGCGGCGGTCCTGATCATCAAGACTCCTACGGAGCGATACGCCCGAGAGGAGGTCGACGCCGTCGAGCGGTTCGTCCGTGAAGGGGGAAGCGTCCTTTTCATCGGCGATCATACGAACGTCTTCAACATGACGAACTATCTCAACGACATCGCGAAACGGTTCGGGTTTACCTTCCGGGACGATCTGCTCTTCCGGGTCGGTTCGGCGTACGATCAACATTACGTCATTCCGCCGGTTCCTCATCCATCCGTCCGTCAAGTTCCGCCGATGTGGTTCGCCGTCTCCTGTTCCGTCAATCCAGGTTCCAGTCGGGGTCGCGCGGCGATTCAAAACGGCGGTCTTTGGAGCCTGCCTCCGGAGTACCATCATGAGAATTATCATCCGCAAGCGGCGTACCGCGCGGACATGCGCTACGGGCCGTTCATCCAACTCTGGTCCACGCGTCCCGGCAAGGGCCGCGTGCTGGCGTTTACCGATTCGACCATCTTCTCCAACTTCTGCGTCTTCCAGGAGGGAAAGGCCGAACTGTTCATCAACATGCTGGACTGGCTCCATCGAAGCGGCCCTTTCGATTCGCCGCTTCCGAGGCTCGCGGTCCGCTCCCTCGCGACCCTGCTGGGAATCGGCCTGTTGTTCGTCGGCATTCTGACGCGGCCGCGCCACTCGAACCGGCTCCTGTTTTTCGCGTCCGCGCTGGCGGGCTGGACTCTCGGATGCCTTCTGGTCAACGGGGTCCACGCCCGGGCCTTGCCGGTGCCCGTCGCGAAAAAGCCGCTCACTCGGATCATCATCGACCAGGCCGTTTCGACGGCGCCGCTGGCTCGCGGCGCGTTCAATTTGGACCCCGACGGCGCCGGTTTCGGCTTATTCGAGCAGTGGATATCGCGGTTGGGCTACTTCACCAATCGCCGCGAGAAGAGCCTATTTGACGGTGACTGCCTCGTCGTGATCTGCCCGACGCGTTCCATCCCGACTGCGTATCGCGAGGGGCTCGTCGAGTACGTCCGTGGAGGCGGCCGTCTCTTGGTGGTCGACACCGTCTACAATCCCGAATCGACCGTCGACACGCTGTTGTGGCCGTTTGATATGACCGTCACGCCGACCGGCGCCGTACAAGGAACTCTTACTCTCGGAGATGAACCGACCGAAATCGAACTCTCCGGGGGATGTATCATCACCGGTGGGAGTCCGATCGCCACCGTGGGGGAACACGTCGTGGTAGCGAGGAAGCGATTCGGCAGAGGAACCGTTACCGTCATTGGGTGTGGTGACGCGTTCAATGACGCCGCGATGGGCTACAACTGGATGCTCTCTCCGGACGAGAAGACCCTTCGTCGGTACGAGGTCCTTTTCCGCCTCCTCCGAGATGCCGTCGAGGGGGAATCCGAGCCGGAGGGTACCCCCGTATCGACGGCCGATCCTCCGCGATTGTGAAGGACAGAGGATGGAGTGGCACGGTCGAGCCCCCCGTTTCTGTAAGAAACTCGCGTCAGTCGCCCGCTTTTCTTGCCGGAGTCCGGTGAATTGGGATTGATCCACTTGGCCATACCGGGCAAAATAGGGCGATTCTAATGGGCGGCCGGATCCGCCCCGTTGGAACATCGCGGGCGTGCGGAATTAGCACTGCCTCTTTTGGGGGAACGACTCTTCCAGAATAGGTTTGCGTACGTCCATAAAATTTCTTCGAACCGATCGCAGCGGCGCGGTGCGTCGGCGATTATTTGGTTTGGAGGCGACATGGAGGTTGCCTTTTGCCGAAAACGAAGCGTCCTGCCGAAGGACGAGAAGGAGCAGCGGCACTGGCTTCCCGTCAAAAAGGAAAGAACCCCCGAAAAAGAGGAAGCCATGGTCTGGCTAAAATCGGCGATTGTTGTGCTGGCTCTGTCGCAGACCGGCGTTGAACCCCGGGAGACCGTGCTGTTGGATTTCCAAGCTCCCTGGTGCGGCCCTTGTCAACGGATGCAGCCGGTCGTCGAATCTTTGGCGGCGAAGGGTTATCCCGTTCGCGCAATCGACAAGGACCAAAACCCCGATTTGGCCCGGCGATACGGCGTGACCGGAATTCCCTGTTTCATCATGCTTCGCGATGGCAAAGAAGTCGACCGGGTCGTCGGAGCGACGAGTTACCAACGCTTGGTCCGGATGTACGATGCCGCAGGTTTTCGCCCGCTCGACCTGGGAAATACCTCACCCCCCGCAAGGGAATCGGCGGCCGGTATTCCGGCAAGGCACTCGGCTTCGGACGTCGGGGGAACTCCGCGGCCGGTCCCCAAGGTGCCGGCGATGCCGGTCTCCTATTCGGACCTCGGCAACGAAACGGCGCCGGCTGACGCCGATTGGGAACAGTATATCGCCGCTTCCGTGCGGCTTCGTGTCGAAGATCCCTCGGGACACTCTTGTGGGACGGGAACGATCATCGATTCACGGCAGGGGCAGGCGTTGGTCCTCACCTGCGGCCACATCTTCCGCGATTCGAAGGGAAAGGGCCGTATCGACGTCGATCTCTTCGGACCGAACCAAGGAACCACGCTTGACGGTCGATTGGTTACCTACGACCTCAAACGCGATCTGGCCCTGCTGAGCATCACCGTGCCGGGGCGGGTTGCCGTCTGCCCGGTCGCGCCCTCCGGATATACGGCCGCCCCCGGCGATTCCGTCGTCAACGTCGGGTGCAACAACGGCGCCACTCCCACCGCGAGGGACAGCCGTATCCTTTCGCTAGACAAATACTTGGGGCCGCCGAACGTACAGGTGTCCGGCGTGCCGGTCGTCGGCCGCAGCGGTGGCGGGCTTTTCTCCACGGATGGGTATGTCATCGGCGTGTGCAATGCCGCTGATCCGCAAGACCAGGAGGGGCTCTACGCGAGTCTCCCTTCCATTCACGAACTGCTCGATTCCGTGAAACTGAGTTTCGTCTACCAAGACGTCGCGAAGTCTCCCCGGGCCGTCGTCGCGGCGGACGTGGAAACCGCCGAGCAATCGCTGGCGGCCGCGGAAGAAGCAGCGCTTCGTGAACTCGATCGACGACGTCGCGAAGGCGCGGAGGTGATCTGTATTATCCGAGATCCCGCCAATCCGGGTGGAAAGAGTGAAATCTTCGTCCTCAATGATGCCTCGCCGGCGTTTCTCAGGGCTCTCGCCAAGAAACAGGAGGCCCAGAAGGGAGGCCCCCAACTGACATCCTTCGAGGTGCCGGCGGATTCGCGTCGCGACGCGCCCGAACGGCGGCTCCCGCGCGAGCCGATTCTCGACCGTGCGGACAACCCGCGAGGTTGGCCGACGCGGCGATAGACCGCGTTCGAGGAATCTCGCCGTGCATCCGCGCTCGCGAATAGAGGGGTTTGGTCATACTACCCTCATCTGGTGGGGGACTCGATTGTAGTGCCTGGGACCACTCGGCCCTGGAGGCCAATCAGGGGGTAGGTGTACAAGTCTTGTGTCGTAACTCTAGTGCCGCAACTCACAATTGTTAGCCCACCAAGGCGAGATTTTCACTATTTCC
>CAZFQG010000304.1:0-4650 GCA_964520785.1 uncultured Planctomycetaceae bacterium
CGCAAGCTTACCTGTTTTACTTATCCTGCGTATTTATGCGCGCTGGCCCTGGGGTTCCAGAGCAGACGGCTGGTCATGTAGTTCCGCAAGCCGGAGAAATCCCCGCCGACGGCATTGCCGGGCCCCTGCATAAAGACCCCCTTGACGCCGTGCTTGACGAACAGGCGGATGTTCGGCTCGATATTCCGCAGATTGGGGCAGGGGAGAAGGTAGTTGTGGAAGTTCGTATTGTAGGTCCAAATACAAATATCGTCGCAAATCTCGCCCCAGCCGATCAGGTCTTCGCAGAACGCTTCGTTTCGTGCGCACGAGGGGTCGTCGATGGGGTAGACCTGGCTGCACTCGATGCTGCACAGTTGAATCTGCACGTTGGGACGCGGCCGGATACCCACTGGCGGCTTGCGCGTGTAGACGTAGGCGAGCGTCCCGACGTCGACTCCGGGATATTTCTCCGCGACCGCGTCGGCGACGGCGTTGACGAGCGCCAGGTGCGAACCCATGTGGCTTTCCGCGCCCGCGTCCAAAACGGCACACTTCTCGCACTGGCAATAGAGATGATTGTCGTTCTGACTGACCGAGATGTTGGAACGCTCCGGATTCGCGGCAAGCTCCTCCAGGACGCTTTCGGTGATGATCCGGATGACCTCGGGGTTGCTCTTGCACGGCTCGGTATGGCGAGAATCGTTTTTCACGTCCCAAAGCCGTTTTCCGTCGCGGAGCGTGAAGTACTCGGGATGCTCCTTGCCGTAGCGGGACGTGGGTAATTGACGGTGGAATGAGTGGCTGATCAATCGGCGGGGCGTGATCCCGCCGTATTTGGCGTCCTTGGGAATCGTGTTGCACCGCATCCTCGCGGCGAATGCCGGGTTGCGGTTCGTCTCGCCGTAGTTGCTCCAGCGGAATGACAGAGGCGGGTGGTACGAATAGTCGACATCGTCGAGGACGAGATCCTCCGTGATCTTCGGAACGTGGGTATGGTCCGGCGTAAGAAACCGCACGCCGAGGTAGTCCTCCAGAAACGTGTACACCCCGTAGAGCGTCCCTCGGGGGCCGCCTCCGGCGATGGCGATGTTCTCGCCCCGGACGACGATCCGCAAATCCTCTTCCCCCAGGTGCGACGTGTCGAAGGCGGCGCCGCTGGCCCGCATCGCCTCCGACGGGCCGACGAAGACGTGGTTCTTGTCCCCCTTCGTCTCGCGGACAATCGGCAATTCGCGGCCGGTGGCCTCGGCGAGGAATCGCTGCAACTCCTCGGCCGCGTAGACCTCGCTCTCCAGCGGCTCGCCGGAGAGGACGATGTCCCAGCCTTCGAGGTCGGCCAGGTTGACGGCGAAAGAGGGAGCGGCAAAGGTAAGGCACAGCATCAGGGCGATTGAAATGCTGGCGAACGCGGCACGGGTCATGGCTTGGTTTCCTTTGGGCAGGGGGTCGAACTTCCATTGAGGGGGCACGTCAGGCTGTATTGCCTGTCACTTAGCCTAACAGATCGGAAGAGCGAGGGCAAACGAGTCGAGAGCGGACTCATCGCGGCGACGACCTCTTTCCTTTGCGCGCAACGAGACAGCCGACCTTCATTGCCATGAGTATCCGGTCTTCAGTGCTATCATTGCCTAGCCTTGGAGTGCTAGACAAAGGTGCTACGATCCGAAAACAACCGCGACGAGTCTTGAATTCTCCTAAGTTACTGCGTATATTAAGGGGGTCAATACGCGGATTGAAATCCTGAAAAGTATCCGGTAGGTCGTGGCTTGACATTGGCTGTCGTGGCTACGATCCGATGCGTTCGCGGATTGGGTTTAGTTGGGTGCGTTTTCCAGACGATACCCGTGCAGGCCTGACAACGTAAAACGGCTTAACGGGGTTTGCCCTTCCGGGGTGATTGCACGTTCAGCGAAATCGGTTTTTTCGTGCCGCGCAACATCCCCATTTCGTTCCCTTCAATGGAGAAGTGACATGGCCGAATCCATTACGGTGACCAATGAGGACCGCCAGCGATTAGGGACCCTGCTGAGGTCGCTTCAAGATCAAGGCGGCGGGTTCAAATCGCATTTGGAGTTCCTCGGGGCCGAGTTGGAACGGTCCCGGGCCGTGGAATCCACCGAAGTGTCGCCGGACGTGGTGACAATGGACTCAACGGTCCAATTGCGAGATCTTGCTACCGGAGAAGCGGAAACCTACACCCTGGTTTATCCGAATGACGCGGACATCTCCCAAAACCGCATCTCGATTCTGGCTCCCGTGGCCACGGCGATCCTCGGGAACCGCGTTGGAGACATCGTGACGGTGTCGGTCCCTTCCGGCGAGCGCAGTATTCGCGTCGAGCGCATTCTGTTCCAGCCGGAGCATGCCGATGAACTCGTGTAAAGAATTCCGGCGAGCGGTTGGAATCAGCCGGAGTGCGCGAGCGCGTGTTTCTTGATATGCTTGAATGTCTCATCACGGCCTTTGGGTCCGTTCCGTGACCCCGAGAGCCAAGACGCCTGCTCTTTGCGGATACGCCCGGATTGGTCCATATACTGGCCACTGAACACGTTGGTTTGGTCTTTCCGCAAGGAATTTCGGAGAAGAGGTGACCCACAAGCCGAAATCCGTTCGATCCGCGCCTTCCCGGAATGCCGTTGAGAAGCCATATCCCGGCTTCAACCCTTCTGAAGGCCCTTATAGTAATCGGCCCGGGCGGTGCCGGCGGCGCCGATGTAGCCGGCGTCGCCGCCGAGGGTGGCGAAGTCGAGAATGAGTTTTTCGGCCACGATGGGAAACGCGCGGTGGTTGATCTCCTCCTGAATCCACGCGAGAAACTGCCGGCCCAGTCGTGAGTCTTTCCCGCCGAAGGTCATCGCCCCGCCCAAGAGGACCGCGCTGGGGTCGACGGTATGTGCCAGAGAGACGATCCCCACGGCCAGGAATTTGGCCTGTTCCCGAACCCGCTCCAGCGAGAACGCGTCCCCCTTTTCGGCTTCTTCGGCGAGGAGTTTCGGCGTAAGTTCCTCGCCCCCGGCCAACCGGGCACGGACGCTCGTCCGGCAACCTCGTTCGAGGGCTTCCTCCGCGAACTTCGTCATCGCCGTCGCGCTGGCGTACGCTTCGAAATGCCCCCGCTTTCCACACCCGCACAGTCGCCCGTCTTCGTGGTAATCGATGATAATGTGCCCGCACTCCGCGCCGTGGCTGTGTTCGCCCGCGATGTTCAGATCGTGAACGATAATCCCGCAGCCAACCCCGGTGCCCAAGGTAAGCAACATCATACTCGTGAATTCTCGTCCGGAACCGATCCAGTATTCTCCATACGCCGCGGCGGCCGCGTCATTCAAGAACGACACCTCGTAGCCCGAGTGCTCGGCCAAGCGGTCGCGGATCGGGAAATGGTGCCAACTCGCGCCCGGGATGTTGACCGGAACAATGAACTTGCCGGCCGGGATGTCGATCGTTCCGGGGCACCCGAAGCCGACCCGTGCCACGTCGGAGGGGGCAAGCCCCGCGCGCAAGACGGCTTCCTTGACCGCTTCGCCCATTCGCCGGGCACAGCGTTCCGCTCCTTGTTCCCCCTCCGTTGGGATACTCAACCGCGACAATGACCGGCCATCGTCATCCACGACCCCGACCTTGACGTTCGTCCCACCAAGATCGACACCAATAAAATAGGGGGAATTAGAATCCCCTAGAAAACGTAAATCGCGATTCTGGCTCATCAAAAGGCCCGGCAATATGTGCGGAAAACGGTGCTGTCGACGTGAAAAACCCCATTTTTACCAGACCTGCTCCGGGAAGTCCAGGCAGGGGGGGTGGCCTCCAATTAACGTTGCCCGAGGAATTGACAGGAAAGGATGCGTCTGTTCTCGTATGGGTTAACGGCCGACACTCCTGTTTTGATCCGTCATCCGGTCATGACGAGGGCGCCACGACAGAATCTCCGTTCAGACACGACGAAATCCCTCGTCCCCCTTGACTTCGCACGCGAGGCGACGGAAAATATCCGTGTGCAATCCATTTGCACGCCATTCCGATTCCCGGCAGTCATTTTTTTCGAATGACAATTCCGGAAATTATTGCAAACGGGCCCATGGCGCAGTTGGCTAGCGCGCAACGTTGACATCGTTGAGGTCACAGGTTCAAGCCCTGTTGGGCCCACTTAAATGCTTGCGAGATAAGGACTTACGAATCTTTGTATAGCGAATCCTGAATGTAGTTTTGCGAGTTGTCTGTAATTACAGACAAATTCCCTAGTGCAGGGAGAGCTATGCGAGTGCCGAAGTCCGGGCAACACAAGGCAAGTGGACAGGCGGCAAGTGGATAGGCGGTTGTCTGGATCGATTGTCTGGATCGATTGTCTGGATCGATTGTCTGGATCGATCGCAAATGTCATTATCTGGGGCGTTATGGAAGTGCCGCGAGCAAGCATCCGAGTCAAGCCCGACGTCGACCGCAGCGAACCTACGACGGCGCCTGGGATCCGGCCACGTACCGTCGCGCGATCCATCGCGTTTGCAGGGCTCAAGACATTCCATCCTGGAGCCCAGGGTCCCAGAACGAACCACCCCCCCATGAGCCCCACCGGAGCGCCACGGGCCTCCCCGCGAACTGCTGCAGAAAACGCAATAGCTGCACATCCCCCCCGCCCAAAACCACAAACCCCCGAATCCACCAAAAACC
>CAZFQG010000305.1:0-4572 GCA_964520785.1 uncultured Planctomycetaceae bacterium
AGGCCCGAACCCAATCGGCAACGGCGCTTGTTCTCCAGCCAGCCGCCCGGAGGCGTCTGAACCACATCGCCCGCCGGAATTTCCGGCAGCATCATGTGACCGTGATCGGCGCTGATCACCACACGGTCGACCCCCTGGGACACCACCCACCGGACCGCGGCCGCGATATCCCCGATCACGTCCGAGAGGTAGCGCCGGGCGCGCCAGGCACCGAGGTTCTCGGCCACCGTGTCCGGGTCCTGGGTCCGCACCACAAAGAGCTCCGCCTTCTTCAGGTTGGCGGCGGCCTTCTTCGGCGAGCCGAGCAGGTCGTCCAAGGTGGTCTCGAAAAACCGGTCTCCGTAGGTGTCGGCCAGCAATTTCATACGGTCCGCCGATGTCTTCAGCAGGCGGGTTCCGAGGGCCGGCACCAGCCCTCCGTCCTTCTCCACAAGCCGGAGCATTCCGTCCGCACCCGGCATGAGCGCCGCCATGCCGCAGCCGGTCACCGTCGGAACCACCCCCGCGGCGTGGCTGACGTGGACCTCACCCGTTCCCGCCAAGGCTTCGCCCAAATCACGGCCCATTTCGTAGCGGAGGGAATCCACCATAAAAAACGCGGTTTTCTCACGGCGTTCCAGCAACGGGGCCACATGTTCGTCGAATATGCGGGTCTGCCTCGACGCTCCGTCCGGCGGCCAGCCCTCCGCTTGAACCGCTGCGAGGAATGAATCCTGCAAAGCCGTGACGGCTTCGCGGTAGCGACGACGACAGAGGTCGACGACCGGGGCGATGACGTCATCGTCGGTGCAGGCGGTGAGGGCGGTTTCAAACAGGCGCGACGCCCGGTCGAGGTCCGACCAACCGCCTTCGGTGTAAGCGTTCATCAAATCCGTGAGGTTCTTTTTCCCGGTCAAGCCCCCCGAAACCGCGGCGGCGGATTCGATCATGGCGGCCGCCCTCTCAAGCGCCGTCCAGGCCGGCGACCTCTGCGGGTCCCTCCGCCAAATCGACCGTTTGCGGTTTTCGATCACCGTTCGTGCCGCCGCCGGGTCGCCGGCGACGACAAGCTCGACCGCACGGCCGAGCAGACGCCGTTCCTCAAAGGGAAAGGTGTCGCGTTCGCCGGGGTCGAAATCCTTCGGCATCAGATCCGGCAGGCGGAGTCCGCTTTCGATCCCCTGCGCCAGCTCGACATAGGTTTCACGCAGACCCGTGTCGCTGCGCATCCTGTCGCAGGCTGCATAGACCACGGACTTCGTTTCGACGCCGGCGCGCGGCACGGCGCTCAAGGCGTCGGGAACGCCAGCCGGACAATCGAACACGAACTCGCTGAAAAAGATGTATTCGGCGGCTTTCGGCCTCAGCACATTCCAATCGCGGTCGCCGCCTGTGTGTTTGAACCCGACGGCGGCGGCGAGCAACCGCAGCAGCTCGTCGACGCAGCCCGGCTTGGCGGCGGCTTCCTTTGCTTTCACCGTGTTGCACAGGGCAGCCGCGATGATTTCCGCCGGGGTTTCCGTCCGGAAAACGTCGTTCAGCAGCGGCCAACGCTGCGTCTTTTCCAAGCCGTCCAGAAGGGCGATGTCCGGCTTCCCCTCGCGGAAAAGCCTTGTGATCTCGTCGGCCTTGCCCGGCATGGCCTGGCGAGCGAGCGATTCGATCTTCTGGTCCTCGGCATCGCCGAAGGGAGCGCCCGCCATGGCGTAGACCTCGAAGGGGTCCCGCATTTTCTCTTCCTCGCCCGCGCCCCGGCGGCGCGGTATGTAGATGAGCAGGCAGCGGTCCCGTTCCGAAGGATTCTCGGATTCGTTCATCAGCCGATAAATCTCGTCGGCCCGGCGGCGGGTCTTAAGGACGGAGGCTTCGGCGCACAGCACCTCGCAGTTCGGCGCGCTGAATTCCGCGGCGAAGGATTTGAAGTCCCCTTCGGCGTCGTACCAGACCACGATGCGGCGGTCGCCCAAGAGATCGATCAGTTTCTTGGTCAGAAACGAGGTGAACTTCATCCGGCGGCCTCCTTTTTCCGACGGCCGCGGCCGCCTTTCTTCCCGGGTTTGAGGGCTTCAACCTCGCAGAGGCCCTCAAGTCCGTGGGCGATGGCGATGGACCGGTCGCGCTTGCAGACTTCCCGGACGCGATCGGGCCATATCGTGTAGGCCAGGTGCGCCCAGTCATATTCGCCCTTGGCGAGCTTCTTCCAGCAGTCCTCCGTGTCTTTGGCCCAAGAGCGCAGGCGGAAAAGACCGTGGAACGGCGCGGCGTTGATGATCACGCCGTCGTTGAGGTCCGGCTTATAGGGCAGCGCGGCGATGCGCAGGAGTTCCTCTCGCAGGTCACGCAGTTCCGCGGCGAATGTTCGGGCTTCGCTCAGCCGGTCGGTCAACCGCGTCGTGTCACGGCCGGAGGCGGATTTCATGTCGTTCTCGATACCGCCGATTCCCCGTTCGACTTCTGATATCTTGGGCTCGACGTATTTGTTGACCGCCGCATAAATCGTCTGATCGTTCAGACGGTGATAATAGAGCCAGATGGTGTACGATCCCGAGGCGGTGGAGAGCGGCCAATAGATCGGGGCCTTGCGCCGGCTCTTGGAATAGCGCTTCAGGTGGTCCTGGAAGAACCCAGCGGGCCGGCGGAAGTAATCCCGCAGGTCGGAAACACCGATGATGTCGCAGGCTTCCTGCTCGATCTCGTGGGATTTGTCCTCCCAGAGCAGGTCGAATACCTCGCGCACGCGGCGGACGATGTCGTCCCGGTGCGGCCGGTCGCCGTTGAAACCGGGGTCGTCCACCAGGACACCCTCCCAGGAGATACGGATCGGATACTCGGAGTCAGGGATGGTTGGATTCTTGACCGAGCCGTCCGGCGGCAGGGTGTTCGCGTCCGGCCGGGCGCGGAGCCACTCTTCGCTGACGATGCGGTTCGGTTCCGCAGGCAGGCCGTCCGGGCCGACCAGCATCCCCGGCGGGCAGACCGGCAGCGGATCGAAGGGATCGGGGAGTTTCGGAGCAAGCGATTGGTCAATGGCGATGCGGACGTCCCAGCGGCCGAGGACAACGCCGACGCACCCGGAAATCAAGTCGGCGGTGAGAAAGGGGAGGTTTGCACCGGATGAGTTCGGGACGAACTCATCCGAGCTGTCATCGCCTGCATTGTCGGACTCTTCTTCACCACATTCTCTGTAATCATCGTCAGACTCTGAATCTTGATTATCTCCAACTGCCAGCTTACCACTGCCAGCGGCTTTTCGCTCCTCCTCGGTAAAATCGTACGTATCAAGGATAATCTGATTAATCTCGAAGGATAAACGCTCAAGAGTTGCTTTGGTTTCAGCCGCGCGCCTTGCCCGCTCAACAGCCCGTTCCGTTAGCATTGTACCTTCAACGCAGAGTAACGGCGACGTCACGAAGGCATGAGAAGTTTCAACCTCTCCATCTTGTTCCTGCTTGATACGCCATGCTGAAATCACCTTATCAGCACATGGGCGTGTAACTCCAGGAAATGGAACTGAACCTATGATGCCAACTTGATATGAACGGGCTATGCTGCCAGCACTTACCAGCATTTCAAGGAGAAAGTTGAACGGAACAGAATTCATTAGCCCACATACATGCATGATAATGTTATCTTGGAAAAACCCAGCTGAGCCTTTTACAGAAAAGACGCCTCCGCTAGGCCAAGGCCTTACTGATAGCAATGCGCTGGTTCTATCCCCCCACGTCAGCCCAGGGCGGAAATAGTAATCGGTATTCTGTGGTCTGGAGTTGGTCTTCCCTGTCTTGGGATCCACGAAGTTCCGTGTCTCCGCCCCGTCCTTCTCCCAATTCACGACGAGGTGGATGTCGGCATAGTAGGGAGAGTATTCGCCGCCCTTGGCGAAGGGAACCCAGCGCTTGCCTTCGTAGGTTCTGTTCCGGCACCAAGCCTGAAAATCCCGAATCCGCTTCTGCGTCCATTTTTCTTCATGCCCCTCCTGCCCACTGCCCACTGCCCACTGCATACTGTCAAGAATCCGTTCCGACGGCACCTCCCACCACGCGCGTACGAAGCGGAAGTCATCTCCAGTTTGCAAACCAACCTTGACCGTTCGTCCGTCGCTTTCAAAGGGCGGCAGTTCTTTGAAAAGCCGCCGGATGCGTTCGCTCACCCAGTAACAGAAGGGAGTGTTGGGCACCTGCCGGAACGATTCGGGGTTGACGGCGTACACATCCTCGTCCGCCTGCCCTTCACGCAACGCGGCGATCCGCCGGGCCAACGCCTCTCCCTTGTCGTTCTGATTCAGCAGGCGGATGAAGAGGGTGTCTCTCATGATTTTACGCCCTCCGCACCGTAAGCTGCATAGACAACCTGCCTCAACCGTTCAGGGATGTCGTCGGCGTTGATGGACGCGAAGTGGTCCAATGCGGCGAGAGCCTTACCTTTTTTCACGCCTTGACTTTTGGAGACTCCCGCCGCCTGCTCAAAGTCCGGGCTGAGCACCTCCACCTGTCCAAGAGGCGTCTTCACATGGTCGGCGATCATCTGGTTCAGTTCATACGTCCGCTGCTTTTCCCGTTTCTTCTCCTCGGTCCAACCATTCGGAATGGGATC
>CAZFQG010000306.1:0-4482 GCA_964520785.1 uncultured Planctomycetaceae bacterium
CAAGATAACCGCCGTCGGCGGGCAGCCGGAAGGGGGCGTGCAAATCATCGCCGATATAGCCGTCTTCACCCGAAGCGAAGATGACCAGCCGCGAATTCGGAAACAGGGCGGTCGCCGGAATCCGCCATTTCGTGAGATCCGCCGGGTCGTCCGTCAAGTACCAGCCGTTCACGCGCAACAGCGTCTCCCCGGTGTTGGTCAATTCAATCCAGTCGGGTGATCTCTCCCGCGCGTCGGCGAGAGTATGGTCGTTACTGGCCTGGAATTCGGTAATGCTGAGGCTCAGAAGCTCTCGAGTCTCGAGCCGCTCGATGCTTAGTCGACGCGCGGACGAACACTGCGATCTGGATCGGCGTTTCACCAGCCGACGGAAGATGGGAACCATCAGGCGATCCCTTTATCCGAAACGGATTAACGTTTTGTTTGTCACCCTCTGGCGCTATTGTGACCGCTTCACGAGCGAAACTCAAGAGACTTCTGAAAAGAAAAGCAAAAAGTCGATATCTTTTTGGGTGTTTCCAGGGTTTTCCGGCGGTTTATCCCAAAGCTTCCACGGAATCGAGCGAAGGGGAAAAGAGTTCCGACTCACTCATCCATCGCAGTGGCACGACCTTGTTCGGTGGGCCGAGCGGAGCTAAAATAATACCCAGATTACCATTTCGTTGTCGGGGGGAGGGGGGCAATCAAATGGGGCCGTTCCTCGGTCAGTAGGCTTTAGGCAATAAGACTCACCCCCCGCGATTGCTGCAAAACTGTTTTATGCGAATTGCATTAAAAGTCATCCTGGCTTTGATTGCCCTAGGGTTTCTCGGCGCGCTGGGGTACTTTGGGGTGACCAAGTTCTTGATGCGCCAAACCGGAGTCCAATATCGGACCTCGGAGGTGGACAAGGGGGATGTCACCCATGCGGTCGACGCGACCGGCACGGTCCAGCCGATTCTCCGGGTCCAGGTCGGGACGTTCGTTTCCGGTCCCATTAGGGAGCTGAAGGTCGATTTCAACGACAAGGTTGAGAAAAAGCAGCTCCTTGCGCGGATCGATCCGCGGATTTACGAGGCCGCCGTCGCGCGGGACGAGGCGAACCTTGCCACCGCCAAGGCGGAAAAGGCCCGGGTTTCGGCGCTGCTCCAGCAAGCGAGGAACGACGAGCGTCGCGCGGAGGCGCTCCGCGCGGTCAACAAGGACTACCTTGCCGAAACGGTCATGGACAAGTACAAGTTCAACCGCGCTTCGCTGGAAGCCCAGCTCGAAATGGCCGAGGCCTCGATCAAGCAGGCGACCGCGTCGTTGAGTAATTCAATGGCGAACTTGGATTACACCTATATCCGCTCCCCGGTGGATGGAGTCGTCATCGACCGGAAGATCGACGAGGGCCAGACATTGGCGGCGCAGTTCACCACGCCGGAATTGTTCGTCGTGGCGCCGCGGCTCGATGAAGAAGTCTTCATTTACGCGTCGGTCGACGAAGCCGATATCGGTCTGATCAGAAAGGCCGAGCACGAACAACGCGCAGTCCGCTTTACCGTCGACGCCTACCCGGAGATGCTGTTTAACGGCCAGATCGACCAGATTCGGATGAACCCCAGTACCGAACAGAACGTCGTGACTTATCCGGTCGTCATCAGGGCGCCGAATCCGGAAACGAAGCTTCTTCCCGGAATGACGGCCGGAATCACGTTCGAAATCGAGACCAGAAAGGACGTGCTCCGCATTCCGAACGCGGCCCTGAGGTTCTACCCGAACAAACCGGAACTCGTCCACGAGGACGACCGAAAGATACTGGAAGGGGCCGAAACGGAAGAGGAATGGGATACCGAAGAGAGACGCCCGGCCGGCCAACGCGTCGAAGATACCAAGAAGCGTCGGAAACGGCACGTATGGGTTACCGACGGCGAGGGCAAGCTCCGCGCGATTCCGGTCACCGTCGGCCTGAACGACCACAGGTACAGCGAAGTCATCGAGGGGGATCTCGAGCCCGGCCGCAAGTTGGTCGTTGGCACGATGATGCCGTGAGGAGAAGACCATGTCTCCGTTAATCACCCTTCGAATCGCAGTTCGAGCCCTTGGCAAGAACAAGATGCGCGCGACGCTGACGGTGTTGGGCGTGGTCATCGGAATCGCGGCGGTCACGGCGATGGTCTCCATAGGGCAAAGCGCCGGCGGCCTGGTGCAGGGGCAGTTCGAATCGTTGGGGACGAACGTGATCGTCGTTTTCTCCGGCAGCCACCGCGGCGCGGTCCGGCATGGCAGGGGATCGCGGCCATCCATCACCGCCGAGGACTGCGACGCGATCCGCGAGGAATGCGGTTCCGTGCTGGCCGCCTCGCCGATCGTCGGGTGCGGCGGGCAGGTGATCTATGGCAACACGAATTGGCGGCCGCGCGAACTTTTCGGCGTCGGACTGGACTACCTGACCGTTCGGAATTGGGGCCTGCGCCACGGCGGGTTCTTCACCGAGCGAGACATCAAATCCGCGAGCAAGGTGTGTGTCATTGGGAATACGATCGTCGGAAAGCTGTTTCAAACGACGAATCCCATCGGAGAAAAAATCCGCATTGGCAACATCCCGTTCCGCGTGATCGGCATTTTGGAGACGAAAGGGGCGAACCTCGTCGGCGAAGACCAGGACGACGTCATTCTGCTCCCCTACAGCACGGTGCAGAAGCGAATTCGCAGGTCCCGGTTCGATTACGTCGACGTCATTCTCGCCTCCGCCCGGTCGATGGACAAAATGGGCGAGGCGGAAATGGAAATCCGGCAGTTGTTGCACGAACGGCACGGCATTCCCCCCGGGGCACCGCCCGATTTCGACGTGAAGAATACCACCGAGATCGCGAAGGTCCTCGGCATCGTTACCGGGACGATGACGCTGCTTCTCGCGTCGATTGCCGGAATCTCGTTGATCGTGGGTGGCGTCGGAATCATGAACATCATGCTCGTCTCCGTGACCGAGCGGACTCGGGAAATCGGCATCCGCATGGCGGTGGGGGCGAGGGGGTTCGATATCCTGGGCCAATTCCTCATGGAATCGGTCCTCCTTTCCGTACTGGGGGGGGCGGTCGGATTCGGCCTGGGAGTCGGGGCGTCGGTCGGCATCACGCACATCATCAATTCCTACATGGCCGTCAAATGGCCCATCATCGTCTCCTTTTCGGCGGCCGTTCTGGCGATCTGTTTCTCCGGCGCCGTCGGCGTGGCCTTCGGGTTCTATCCCGCGTGGCGCGCCAGCCGGCTCGACCCGATCGAGGCGCTGCGATATGAATGACGAACGAACCCCAGCCCTGATCGAACTGACCGACGTGCGCAATGAATACTCTCTCGGCGAGGTGACCGTCCGCGCGCTGGCCGGCGTCACCCTGACGATCGACCGCGGAGAATACGTCGCCCTCATGGGTCCCTCCGGGTCGGGAAAATCGACGCTGATGAACACGCTCGGCTGCCTCGACCGCCCCACGTCCGGGAGCTATCTCCTGGAGGGGGAAGAGGTCGTCACCATGTCGCGCGACGCAAGGGCCCGGCTGCGAAACAGGCGGATCGGGTTCGTCTTTCAGAACTTCAACCTGCTCGCCAGGACCAGCGCCCTGGAGAACGTCGAGCTGCCGCTGATGTATTCCAGCATTACCGCCAGGGAGCGGCACCGCCGGGCCAGGGCCGCGCTGGAACAAGTCGGGCTCGGCGACCGGATGGACCATCACCCGGGCCAGCTTTCCGGCGGCCAGCAGCAGCGCGTCGCCATCGCCCGGGCCCTGGTGAACGCCCCGTCCATCCTCATGGCGGACGAGCCGACCGGGAATCTCGACACGCGGACCAGCCGCGAGGTGATCGAAATCCTCCGCCGGCTCAACGAAGAAGAAGGCCTCACCATCGTTCTGGTCACCCATGACCAAGACATCGGCCGCCACGCGAAACGTACCCTCGTCCTCCGCGACGGACTCATCGTCCGCGACACCACCGACTTCGCCGAGTCGCTTGCCGCGCTGCACGCGCGCGACGAGGATGAACGGCCGGTCGAGCAAGAATCAACGAGCCAGCGGGTGGTTCCGCCGCCGCATATCTTGAGGGAAGCGGTGCGCGAAGATGCCCATCCGAAACACGCGGACTAGCCGCTTCTGCGGCAGCCGGCGAAGGACTGGCAATGTTTCAGGTGCCAGTCCCGGGTCCTGGTAGATTTCGAAGCGGCCTCGTCCAGGAATGTGTCCATCAGGGCGACAACGCTTTATGGGTCGGGTCGGCCCGCCGCTCCTCCAGTTCGGCTGCGAGAAGTTCATGGTACCGCCTTGCCACGGTAGCTCGGTCGTCGCCCAATCGGTGGCGGACCCCCCCAAATCGTGACACAGTATTCCCCTTTCTGTTTGCACCACCAGAGTTTGTGCGGCCGGGGCATGCAAACCCCCCTTGTCCGTCGGGCGTCCGTAGCGTATAGTGACTGAGTTGGAACCAATATCACCTAGTTTAGTGACCGACAGGGGGCTAAGAGCGAAA
>CAZFQG010000307.1:0-4474 GCA_964520785.1 uncultured Planctomycetaceae bacterium
CGCGCAAGCTTACCTGTTTTACTTATCCTGCGTATTTATGCGCGCTGGCCCTGGGACCAGGCCCCATGCGACCTTGCCATCCGATGATCATCAAGACTTCCGGAACCCATTCGGCTTTCTTGGACTACAGCGGCGGTTGGGCGGCCTGCTGGGCGCCGCACATCATCGACTTGCCCGTTTGGGCACTCGACCTGGACTTGCCCACGATGGTTAGCTCCGCCGGGGGACGGTACGTTTGCCGGGACGCCGGCGATGCCTACGATACGCAGGAAACCGTCCTGCAATACCCCGGCTTCACGCTCACCTGGATGATGTCGCAAATCAACTCATACCGGTTTGACGTTGAGGGGCGAGTGGGGATCTACTTCCACGGCCTCAATGGGACCCTTTACGCGGATTATGGTACCCACCAGATCGTGCCTGAGGGTGATCGGATGAAGGACGCCAAAGAGCCGGAAAAATCGGTTCCCGACTCACCGGGTCACGAACGAGAATGGCTCGACTGCATTCGAAGTCGCACGCAACCCAGTTGCAGCGTGGACTATCACCACAAAGTGGACGTGCCGATCATATTGGGCACCCTGTCGCTGAAGTTGGGCCGTCCCATCCAATTCGACCCGACGACCGAGAAGATTGTCGGGGACCCGGAGGCAGCCGCACTTTGCGTGCCCGAGTACCGGACGCCTTGGAAATTCCCAACGCAATACCTGTAGGCCGTCGCCATCCTCAGCCGGCGTTCAGGGGGTGACGTGCTTTTCAACGGTATTCAGCCGCTCCCTTTCAATTCAACCGCCAAATCACGAAGTTTAGCGCCGCTGCGAACGTGACCCATGCGAGATACGGCACGAAAAGCAATCCCGCCGCCTTCGACCGAAGCCAGAAAGCGACCATCGTCGCCGTAATCGCGATCCAAAGCAGGAGAATCTCCGCGAAGGCGAGGGCCGGGCTCTCCATTCCGAAGAAAAGCCACGACCACGCCACGTTTAACGCGAGTTGGACCCCGAACAGCGACAAGGGCCACTGCGCACCGCTCCAGCCCGTCTTTCGCCAGACAAGCCATGCCGCGATGGCCATCGCGAGGTAGAGGACCGTCCACACCGGCCCAAATATCCAGTTCGGCGGATTCCAGCCGGGTTTGGTGAGACTCGCATACCAACCATCGATCTTCGGCGTCGTGGCCGCACTGCCGAGCCAAGCCGCGAAGAAGCACAGACCAATGAACAAGATCAGGCCGATCCATGGGCGCTTCGGTTCTGTCTCGTTCATCGCTCGACCTTTTGTGGAAGTAGTCTTATTCAATGCTCATTCCGCCAATTCGGCAGCCCGCGTCGCATCGCCTTGGTGGCCTTCTCAGCCGAAAATGTCTCGGGATCAAACGGTCCCCGCCATTGCAGGTACGATTCGTGTTCTTCGTGTTTGGGGTCCGCCAGCGCCTCCAGGTACTCTTGATAGCCGTAAATCCCGCCAACATCTTCCGGGGGGCAGGCCCGCTCGCCTTCGACGCATAGAGGATACCGCACTCCCTTTGCGGCCCGGAGGCAACCCTCGAAGAGGATACTGTGCTCCCAGCCGTCGCCGAAGTCGTACTCATAATCGAACGTGCATCGCTTGCCGCCGGCGGGTAGGACCTGGCTGACTGGGACTCGCAGCGAATCGATAGGAGGTTCTTCGTCTTCCCAGCCCTCGTAGAGCAACTGGGGATCGCCGTAGATGACGCCACCGATATCGAACTGGTGGAGGTGAGAGTTGGTCCATCCCATGGCGGTCTGAATGTGCTTGTGTAGCTTATCGAGCGTGCAATCCTTGACCTGGATTCGCCGCCAGATAGGCGGTTCGGTGCCCTTAAGCGTGATCTTGAATTGGTACAGACGTTCGGAGGCGGGTATTCGCTCAATGCCGCCTTGTGCGAATCTCTCCATGGCCCGCTTTGCGGTATCGACCACGAGGCGGAGCGAGTGGCGTTTCATGCCGCCTTTCGCCTCCCAAACCGCGGTGTCGGCAGCCTCGGCGATCTCATCCATCTCAGCCAGGGTGAACTGGAGCGTCCGCTGGCCGGGCAAGTCGAGGAGCAGGCGGGGCGTCAGGTCGGGGAGTATCTCGGAGATGACCTTGCGTTGGGCGGCGGTGAGGCGGAGGGGGAAGGTGGGGTCGGTCATGGTGCTACTGATCCTGTTCCTCAAACCACTCCCCAAGCCCGTTCTCTAACTCCCGCATCGCTTCGGCCAGAGAGTCGCAGTCGGTGTTTTCGTAGATCAGGCCGCCCTCATCAAACGCCCTGGCCTGGAAGCCCTCTCCATCGTGAATCCCGATCTCAATCCAGCCGTAGCCATTCACCCACTCAGCGACGCTCGGATACTGCGTTTCGACATCTTCCCCCTGTGGAAGCTGCCGCAGATCCCGCTTCACGAAGGCCGAACCCTTACCGAGCTTCAACTTGTTTCCTTCATCGGGCATGGCCCGTCACTTCCGCTTTCGTGGCTTCGGTTTCTTCTCGGGAGCACGCTTCAGGACAATGCCCGAGTCGTCTCCGAAATGGGTGAACAGTCGTCCGGTCAGTTCACCTCCGTCGAGGGCCATCCAGCCACGGCCCTGAGCAGCCTCCATCTCGTCATGGCCGTCCCAGGTAAACTCAACGGCGGGCTTGCCGTCCCGTTCGCCAAGCCGGTAGTCGATCTGGCCCCGGACGTAGCCGAACTGAAAGTCCCCCGAGTCCCTGGCGTCGAACGCGAAATAACCACGGACCTCCTCGTCAATGAACTCTCGATCCCACTGTTCCATGGACTCGATCAGCCAGCGGCCGACGATCCAGTTCTTTGGTATAGCTTTTCCCATTACTTCCTCCCTGGTCAGTCGTCTTCCGGTGCCCGCGGCTCAATGTGGATACGCAATTCGACCTCGTGGCCGAACTCTTTCCAGCCGATCTCAAATATCGCTTGCCACTGGCTAAAATGGAAGTGCTCCAGCGGAACTTCCTTCGCCAGCTCGGAGAAGTCAAACTCGGCCAACTCGTACAATACGTCCCTGTCCGTCCGAAGGTCTCCGTTACCCCCAGGCCGATCCTGCTCGGGCATGCCCACAGGCCACACCTCCAGGACGTAGGACTCCGTGCTCCCGTCGAAGTAGTAGTCGTTTTCGCAGCCGTGCAACGGCCAGCAACCGACGACGGGACACAAGACCGAAGAAAGGACTCCTTCAAGTCGCGATTTGATCGCCGCTTCTTTCTCGTCCATTCCAGGGGCCTTTCGTTTCGATGTCGTCTTGCCAGTTGTCAAGTGACATTGGTGAGTCTCAATTCCCCTCGTTTTCGCCATCATCAACATCATTTATTTCCTCTTCGGACGGTCCTTCCAGCCATTGAAAGACGCTGATATCCTTCGCGGCGGCCTGATGGAAGCACTCGAAATCGGCATCCGTGTAGAGGAAGAACCGTAAGCATTGGCCGTCCTTGACAGGCTTTACGTCGCCAGGACTGCTCAACCGGCTCTGCCAGAACTCGACGTCACCCTCAAAACGAGCCTGCTGCCAAACGTAGGCCTTGTTGGAACGAGCCTGAAGAAACCACATTCGTTTTCCGGAAATACGATACAAGAGAGTCCGCCGTCCAAGCCTTGCCTCGCGATTCGTCGCTAGCTCCTGCTTAAAGTACGATGCGACGGCGGAATTGGTAATCGCAGCCAGTGCATCATCCCAATCGGTCCAATGGACTCTTCCGGGCTTCACTCGCGGCGGATGTCTGATAACAGACACACTAGCCAATTCAGGGGCCGGATACACGACCGAACACGCAATGTACTCACTCCCGGTAGAGGAATCCTTCGCAACGGAAATCCGGCAGCATGTGATATCCACCCCATAATGTTCATTCAACCACTCCACCCCGACCAGCACACCATAGTCGTACCCCTCCGCGAGCAGAATGATCCGCTGCTGGCGGTTTACGTCGTCTCGGTCCACTTCCAGGAAATCCAGAAAGGCCTCCTGCCGTTCCTCGTCGAGAAGCTGAACGACATCATCGGCCTCCCATTGGGCAATCATGCCGGCATAGGAAATCGCTTGGAGCATGTGCAACTTGTGGCTGCCCCGCTTGAGTTCGATGACAACGCAGGACCCCTCCTTGTCAACGGCAAGCAGGTCAATTCGGTCTTGGACGCTCTCGGACGGCATGACTTTTTTCCCGACCAGGAAGAGGGCTTGACCAATCTCCTTAAAGAACTCTTCGGGGCTGTTCCAGATGAACTCCTGAAGATCGTACCGTTCAGTGATAGAGACGTCGGCCAGGGTGGGCGCGTCGAGGACAGAGAAACTCTGCTTATCTCGGTCTATTCTGAGCATGATCGCCTCCGTATGTATACCGTTGCGTTTTCGGGGGCAACGCAAGCGAATTACACCTTCCCCCTCACTCCACCCCCAACGCCTTAATATGACAGCGCTATATATCTTTTGGCCAGTGGGCGCGGATTTGTGCGCGTCGGCG
>CAZFQG010000308.1:0-4417 GCA_964520785.1 uncultured Planctomycetaceae bacterium
TTGCCCACCGCGGACGCCTTGAGGTCCAGCGCGTTCAACACGTCGATCGTCGGCCCGCTTCACCGCGTTTTCCCGCGGTCCAAGTTCGTGATGGCGATCCGCCACCCGCTCGACGTCTGCCTGAGCTGCTTCATGCAGAATTTCGGAGTCAACAGCGGCACGGCGCACTTCTTCTCGCTGGAGGAAGGCGCCCTCTATTACGCGCGGACGATGTACATCTGGCGTCACTTCGTGGAACTGCTTGCGATGGATTACCACATTCTTCGCTACGAGGACCTCGTGGCGGATCAGGAAGGAACCACCCGGGCACTGCTCGACTTCCTCGAGTTGGAATGGGACGACGCCGTCCTGCGGTATTTCGAGAAGGCCCGCGAAAAGGCCCGGGAGAACCGGGTCCGCACCGCCAGTTACCAGCAGGTGATCCAGCCGATCTACAGCTCCGCGAAATACCGGTGGAAGCGGTACCAGAAATACCTCGAACCGATCATGGAGACCCTTGCGCCCTTCATCGAGTACTTCGGATACGATGAAACCGCGGCCGGACCGGCGGACTGTTTTCCCCCGCATCAGCGCCGCGCCTTCTCGGAATCGCGCGAGCCGGCCCTTGTTTGACGCCCCGTCCGGAACGGAATATAGATCCCATGATAACGCTCATCGACGCACTGCACGGCATCCTCGGCGAAATCCAACTCGGCCGCCTCGACGAAGCTCTGGAATCCTGCCGGATCCTCCTGGCGGAACATCCCGAGAACCCGGACGGGTGGCACCTGAAGGGGCTGATCCACCACCTCAAAGGCGAGCAGGACGTGGCCGTCCGGGAAATCAGCAAGGCGATCCGCTTTGCCAGGACGCCCACGCCCGACATGCTGATGAATCGCGCCGCGGCATACCTTCACCAGGGTCGCTGGAACGACGCGGTCACCGACTTGCGCAGGATGGTCGAACTCCAGCCCGAGAATGCGCAAGGATGTCTGAACTTATCCTATGCACTGAACGAATTGCACCGCTTTGACGAAGCGGAGGCCTTCGCCAGGAGAGCCGCCGAGGCGATGCCCGATTCGGCCGACGCGCACGCGAATCTGGCGAGGACTCTGATTGGGACGCGCCGCGTCGAGGAGGCGAGGACCGCCTGTGAAACGGCGTTGCGGCTCAATTCGGGGTCCCTTGCCGCGCGGACCGTGCTCGGCTCGATCCAGTTGGAGTCGGGGGAGCTTTCCGAGGCGATCGAATCGTTCGAGGCGGCGCTCGCCCGGAACCGCGGCAACCCCGCCTTGATCGCCAATCTCGGCAAGGCATACGAGAAGCAACATCGCTTCGAGGAAGCGGAGGCCTACTTTCGAACGGCGGTCGAGATGGCACCGGAAACCCCGCGGTATTACCTCGACCTGGGGACGGTCCTCGCCGCGCGTCGGCGTTTCGCCGAGGCGGAAAAAGCCTTCCGACTGGGTCTCGAGAAAGCGCCCGGCCATCTGGAACTTTCGCGGAACCTGGTTCTCTCGCTTAGGGATCAGGCCAAATTCGAGGAGGCGGAGGGGCTCTTCCGCGAACTCGTCGGGCGGTGCCCCAAGAACGCGGCGCTGCACGCGCAGTTTGGTCTGACCCTCCTCTGCGCCGGGCGTACCGACGACGCGGCGCCCCAGTTCAACAAGGCGCTAAAACTCGATCCGGAGCATTCGGACGCGCTATTCGGAAAAGCGTCGGTTCTTGCCGGAAAGAACGAAGAACGCGAGGCCCTGTCGATCCTGCAGCAGATTCTTATCCGCGAACCGGATCACCTCGACTCGGTCCGCCTGCTTGTCTCCATCCATGCGAAACGGAAGGAAATCAACGAGGCACGGCGCTGGTTGCAGTATCTCTCCCGGAGCGAACGCGAGAACCCCGAATCGCTCCTGTTCGTCGGCAGGACGTACGCCGATCTGGGAGATAGCGAGGCCATGATCGCCGCGTACAAGCGGGCGGCCGCGGCCGACCCAAGCCACTTCGTTGCCGCCGTCACGCTCTCAGGCGCGCTGGAGATGCGAAACCGTCTGGACGAGGCGGCACATTGGCTCTCCAAGGCGAAGTCGCTCAACCGCGAGAGCTTCCTGGCCGACTACACCGAAATCCGCCTCTTGCGGCAGCGGAAGCGATACGACGAAGCGGTCGCGCTGGCCGAGGCATCGCTGAAGCGGCCCTTTGAAGAGACGGACCCGCGCATCCCTCACGAGGAGAAAGACGCGCGGACGCTCGTCCCGTTTGAATTGGGGGCGCTCCTGGACCGGGCGGGGCGTTGCGAGGAGGCGTTCGCCGTCTTCACCGAGGCGAACGACGCGCGCCGCAAGCTCTACCGGAACGAGGAACGGGATCGCAAGGCACTCGACCACAAGATCGACGGATTCAAAAGGCTCTTCCAGAAGACGTGGGTCTCCTCCTGGACGGAGCCCCTCTCCTTCGCGCCGGAGCAAACTCCGGTCTTCCTCGTCGGCTTCCCCCGGTCCGGCACGACCCTCCTGGGCCAGATCCTCGACAGCCATCGGGATATCCACGTCCTCGAGGAGCCCGAGACGATCGAGCGGGTCGCCGAGGGAATTCGCGATTCCCAGTCCGGATTCGGCTGGACCGTGGCGAATCTGGAGCCGGCCGACTTCATCCGCTTGCGGAATCTCTATTTCCGCCAGGTGGAGCGGCACCTGCCCCGCCGCGAAAAGAAGATGCTCGTCGAGAAGATGCCCTTGAACCTCATCACCGCCGGGGTGATCCACCGGATATTCCCGGCGGCGAAGTTCATCTTTCTCAAACGCCATCCGTGCGACGCCTGCCTGAGCTGCTTCATGCAGGGTTTCACGATCAACCCGGCGATGTGCCACTTCTTCAACCTGGACGACACGACCGCGTTCTACGTCCGCGTCATGGAACTCTGGAAGCAATACCGCGACGTGTTGAAGTTCCCCTGCTATGAGTTGTCGTACGAGGCCCTCCTGGACGACTTCGACGGACAGACGAAGCGGCTCCTGGAATTCATCGGCGCCGACTGGGACGACTCCGTTAGAAATTACCACACCCACGCCGCCACCCGGCAGGATATCATTACCCCCAGCTACCGCCAGGTCACCCAGCCGATCTACAAGACGGCCCAAGACCGGTGGAATCGCTACGCAGCGCACCTGCAGCCCTACCTCGACCGCCTCGCCCCGTTTATCGAAGAATTCGGGTATGCCGACGCAAGATCGGACCGCCGGTGCGAAGTATCACCAGAATCGACCAGAGGGAACGACGTATTGTAGGCCAATACCGTGTCCGGTCGGGACGAGGCCCGATCAGCCCGAGAACGGCCCTGAACAGAAGCAGGACTATCAGCGGCCGCGCGGCGTCTCGTTCCGCTCGATGCGATGTCGGTCGGGCAGCGTTCTCGTGGCGCGGTGCCGACGTGGAACATAGCCGCAGATGCAACGCAGCCCCCCCTCCTTGTCGATTAGGGAAGTGGCGTCGATCCCGATGATCTTCCTGTCCGGCAAAGCCGCCCGGAAGACGGCCAGGGCCTCGCGGTCGGCATCCGGATCGACGTCGGGATAAAGCGGGACAAGAAGGGCGCCGCCGGCGAACAAAACGTTCGTGTATGTCCGCCATACCCCGTCGTCACTTCGGGGCATCGGAATTCGAATTACCTCAAGCATCCGAGGCCCGACACGGATTCCGGCGAGTCTCGCGGCGTTGCGTTCGAGTATGTCCGCGTTGACCGGATCAGCCGATTCCGCATATCGACCCACCAGGATCGTACCGGGCGACGCGAAACAGGCGAACATGTCGACGTGTCCGGTAGTCTCTCCTTCGAGATGCTCCAGAACGGCGACCTCGCGGATACCAAGCCGTTCTTTTAGGAAAGAGAGGGCCGTTTTCGCGTCCCGGCCGGACTCGACATTGGCGTTGATCGACTGCGTCGTTGTCACCAGAAGCCCCTCGCCGTTGCTCAACAAATTCCCGCCCTGCCAAATCAGCTCCGTTTCGATCAGCGGAATGCCGAATTCCTTCGAGACGGCTTGGGGAACGGAGTCGTCCTTGTCTCGACCCTTTCCGTACGCCGGATCAATCGCCCGGAGGGAACCGCGCGGACCTCGGACGAAAACGGGTCCGAAATCGCGAACCCAGACCGTATCGGTCGGAGCATTCATGACGCGGATGCCATCCATCGACACCTCATGTTCCCGAAGGGTCTTTAGAAGGAGAACCTCCTCCTCTCTGGAAGATAAGAGCAAAACCGGCTGGAGATTTCCCTTGAGATTCGCCAGAACCGCCGCAAGAACCGAAGGCGCTTTCTCGGCGAGCTTCCCGCCGGCCAGCAGGACTGCCTCGTGGGGCTCGAAATCGGCAAGGAGGCGAAATGGCTCCACCGGCCCCCCCAATTCCTCCAAAGACAAAACGCCCGGCCCGAGGAAGAACT
>CAZFQG010000309.1:0-4405 GCA_964520785.1 uncultured Planctomycetaceae bacterium
GACTCAAGTCGCCAACGTCTACAACAACGGCGTCCTCGCGTGGGACCAGGCCGGAATCCCAGGCGATCTCAACGGCGACGGAGCCGTGAATTCCAGCGATCTGGATTTGGTTCGCGGGAATTGGGGCACCAACAATGCGGCCGGTGACGCCAATGGCGACGGAGTCGTGAACTCGAGCGACCTCGACATCGTTCGCGCGAACTGGGGGGCCCAGGCGGCGGCTTCCGCCGTTCCTGAACCCGCGTCGCTTCTGTTGGTCCTTCTCGCCGGCGTTTCGCTCGCCTTGTCGCGCAGAAGCCGCTAAGGGCAGGGCGGTCGCTCATCGTACCGCAAGCCGCACAGAAACGGACCGTCTTTCCAAACACGGTACCGGGAGTCTCTTCCGGTACCGTGTTTTATCTGCGCGCCGGGCTTCCGGAGACGCGTCCCGGCCGCGGGAACCCGCCGGTCGGCATCGAGGACCTGCCGGTCGTGCGCCTTCCGGAGCTGTATTCCAAGCTGGAATTTGATTCGCCGGGTGAACCGCTGAGCCTGGCCGGAGCCGTCGAGACGGCCCTTCGCTGCAATCCCCGGTTGCGCGGGTCGATATCGCGGCGAACGAACGAAAGATCGCCTTCGCCCCTTTTCTGCCGGTCGCGACCGCCTCTTCGACGCTCGTCGTCGCTTCCGATCCCCTCTTGAGCATCAACGCCGGCGATATTCCTTCGACACGCGGCGGGGGGGGCGACGGACCTCTTCCATTTGGCGGAGCTGCAAGCCGGCTGGAGGATATGGGACTTCGTCCGTACCATCGCCCATTACCGGGGGGCGGAGATCGCGGTGCAAATCGCCCGGCTGCAATACCAGAGGGTCCGGCAGACCGTCGCCTTCGACGTGGAACACGGATACTTTCGCTCTCTGGAATACCGCGCTTCAGTCGCGGTCGCGGACGACGCGATCAAGAGGGCGGAGGAATACCGCCGCGTGTCGATCACGGAACTCAACCGAACGATGGATGTCGATGTGACCGCCGATCTCAACCTGATTGATGACCGATCGGTACCGCAAGTCGCGGTGACCCTGCCGGAGGCGCTCCGCGCCGCCTTTTCGTTGCGGTATGAGATCGCCTTGGCGAATGACTGGATCGCCCAAGCGCGTGAGCAACGGAAGGTGGCGAGGTCCGATTTCAACCCGGAACTTCTCGGCGGCGGGTCTTATTCGAGCCTCAGCGAAGAAGGAACGACGAGCGATATGTGGATCGGCGGCGTTCGGCTGAAATGGGACGTCTACGAAGGGGGCAGACGCATCGGGGAACTCCGAAAGGCGGACGCTCGAATCGCTGAATCAACGACGACCGCTTCAGACCGTCCCCGCAGTTCCGGAGAACCGGGCGTCATTTCACGATGAGGAACTCGATCTCCGCCAGTTGGAAATTGAAGTTCGTCCGCTGACTTTCGTAGCTCGATAGGACCTCCAAAACGATGTAGCGAGCGGGCTTCGGTTCCCATCGGACCGTATGCCGGGCACCGGAGCGAATCGGCGGGAGGGAGGCGGACACGAGATTCTCCCGGTCGGCGGCGATTTCCGCGGCCGCGGAAGCGGAAGAGAAGACGACGTCCTTGGGATTGTAGACGCCGTCAGTCGGCTTGGCCGTGATTCGCGCCCCGGCGACGGGAATCTCCCGACCCAAATCGTAGAGGATGTGTCCGGTAACCGGAGCGGCGGCGTTGGGCGGAATCGTGGATTCGTCGGAACCGCCGCGGGTGTCGTCGAGAAGACAACAAAACGTCCGAGGGTCTTTGTCGATCGTCTTCTCCGCGGCGTAGCGGCCGGGGTCTTCGGGGCAGGGGTAGGGCTCGCCGGAGGCGGAAAGGACCTGTGCCGGCGTGATCCAGTTTTCCGCCCGAGGCGGCTCGGGTTTTGGATCGAATACTTTCGTCCCGGCGAGAACCCCCGCCCTGGCACGGCGCTGCTGGATGTCGCAATGTTCCATCCGAGCAAGGCGGTGCAGATCGGCCGGGCTCATCGGCTTGAAGCCGGGCATGTCGGCGCGGGGACGCCTTTCGAGCATCGCCTTTCCCTCGCGGATGATGGCCAGCGCTTCGCGGTATTTCGGATCGTTCTTGTCCGTGAAACCCCTTAGGCAAGGGCTGTGTTCGGGCCGCGTGAAATTGATCTGCGTCCCTTGCAGGGAATTCCAGGCACCGCTTTCGATATTCACCGGAACCCCGGTCAACTCGACCAGACGTCCAAGCTGGGCGTCATTAAGCGGACTGCGGCCGAAGAGGTTATCGTGGTAATTGCTCGCGTAGGTGGGGTAATACGGGGCATTCAGATCGATCCAGGTGATCACCCGGTCGCGCTCCTCCGAGGTGAGCGTCACGCCGTAATGTTCCTCGCGGAGCACCTCGGCCAGCCGGCTGCGGTGTGAACCCCAAACGTAGGGGGGCAGGACCTCCGGTGGACCGTCGTCAACCGCCTTGACCAGGAGTTTCTTCGCCCCAATCGGGTCGGGGAACCACCTCGCGGCCGACTTGCCGCGGAGTTCCAGGTACGAGACATTGAACGCCAGACCGAGGTCTCCGCTAAGATTGAGGTATTCGCCGGCTTCTTCGCCGTAGTCGTGGCACGAGACACAGTGCCGGTCGAAGACCGGTTGCACCTCTTGCGTGTAGCTGAAATCCCGCTCGGGACCATGCCAGGGGGCCAGAGGGTTCGGAGGACCATGAAGGGCCAAGGGAAACCGGGCCTGATCAATCGGATTCGAAATACGGTGCTCGTGGCAGCCGGCGCACGCGAGGGTCTCGCCGGGACGGACCGCCGTGCCGCTTCGCATCGACTGGACCATCATCCCGTTTTCGTCCAGGGCCTGGAAGAAGAGGAAACGTCCGCCTCGACCGGGGCATCGCCGAGAATGCGCTTGTTGTTGGTGCAGTTGAAATTCATGGCCGGGCGCTGGAGCGTGTCCCCGCGCCAAAGGGGGTGTGTATAATGCCTTTTGGGCGGCGCCTCGACGACGCGGAGCGTCTTGATCGTGCCTCGGGGAACCGATTCCATCCCGCCGCCGCGGTAGACATCGGCGACAAAGATGCGGCCTTTGGAAGAAACGAGTTTTGTGTCGTCCGGAATGACCGGCGGTTTTTCGCGAGGGCCCAAAGGCATCGGATCGAAACAGCCGGGTCCGTCAGCCAAAAGCTGGATTTCGTTGCCGAAGAGGTCGACCAGATACAGGGCCGTTTGCTCTCCTTGGCCGGTCATCCGAGAACAAAGAAAGAAGTGGGCGTCGAGCGGATAGGGGTCTTCGTACTTGATGGGAAGCCTTTGAAAAAGGTCGATCTGCGACCAATTGGGATAACCCGCTTCACGGCCGTTTCCATAGTCCTTAATGTCGCTCAAATGGCTTTGTATATCGGCCGGCCAACTCCGGACGACCGGTTCGACGCCGTCCATGCCGATCCGCCGGTCGACGACGACCATCGCGCCCCACGGCCGGTCGTGGCAGGCGCCGAAAACGGCGATGAAACGCTCTGAGCCGGGCAGAATCCGCGCGTCGAAGATCGCCCCGGGCGACCAGGCATTGTTCCCGTAGAAGAGAGAATGGCGGCGGCCGTCGGGGAGTACGGTCCAAAGACCGAAGGAAGGGCCGTAGTGGCGGTCGACGTATTCCCACCGATCGTACAGAATCCGGCCGTCCGGCATGACGCTGGGCCGCGACTCGAAAAGGTTGTTCCGGCCGATCTGCCGTATGTTCGCCCCGTCGGCATCCATCCGGTACAAATTGCCCTGAATGTGCTGGTTGCACCCGCAGTATTTCGGATCCCGGGTGCTGGTGAAAACAATATCGCCGCAGGGGAGGTAGCAAGGGTCGATGTCGGCCGCGGCCGGATCGGACGTGAGCTGCGCGAGTCCGGTCCCGTCGGCGGCCATTTCGTAAAGGTGATACTCGTCGAGCGCATTCCTCCGGAGGGCGAAGAGAATCTTCGAACCGTCGAAGGAGACGTCCAAATCACGCGGGACGCCGTCGGCCGTCTCCAGCAGCGTCGCCACGCGGCCTCCATCGGCAAAATTAACCGTCTTGATCGCTCCACCCCCCTCGAAGCTCCCGGCGTTGACCTCGCCGTTCTGAAAGAGCGTTCCGGTGTTGTGGTGGTCGGGCCGATACTGCTTTCTTACGACGAACACGATCGGAAAATCGACGAGCTTGGGGTGGGCGAGTAGGGCCTCGCGTCTGAGGACATCGAGGGACGCGGCGTCGGTCGGATCGAGGGTTTCGAGCTTCCGCAAGAATAACTCCACAGAGGGGTATTTGCCGGGGTATTCCTCGCCGAGGTGCAGGATCGCGGCGCGGAGTGCCTGGGGCGTGTTTTGGGCACCTCGGGCCGAAACACGCGAGCACGAACCCCCTCCAAGGGTGTAGGCCAGTACG
>CAZFQG010000310.1:0-4388 GCA_964520785.1 uncultured Planctomycetaceae bacterium
CTCCCGTCTGGGCATTTGTCGCCATCGCGGCCATGGCCGCTTTGTACCGGCGGTTAAGCGCCCGGGAGATCGAGTCCCGTTGGGGAGATACCCGCAGCGGCGTCCTGTTCGAGCGCGCGCGGCGGAACCTATTGGCTTTGGAGGAGGAGAAGTTTCATCCGAAGAACTGGCGGCCGAACATCCTGGCCCTTAGTGGAGCCGGGTGGCGGCGAACCTATTTGGCGGTCTACGGTCATTGGCTAACGGCGGGACATGGGATCCTCACGTTGGGACAGGTCATCCCGGGCGATATCGAGGACCTTACCGAGCGGCGCCGTCGCCAGGAGGAACTCATCGGCGCGTACATCGAAGAGGAAGGGTTACAAGCTTTTTCGGCCGTCGTCGTGGCCGATCCGCTTTCGGACGGCATCAATGCGCTCGCGCAGTGCCATGGCCTGGGTGCTCTTCAGGCCAATACGTTGCTTCTCGGATGGCCCGGCGACCCGGAAAGAATCACCCCCTTCGGCTCCACCCTCCGGATCGTCTCCGGACTTCGTCGGAGTATTGTCGTATTGCGGACCACGAACGAATCGGGGGACCCCTGGGAGATTCCCCGGGGAACCATCGACGTGTGGTGGCGTGGAAAAGCCAACGGGCCGCTTATGCTTCTGCTCGCCCATTTACTGACGACGAACGGCCAATGGCGCCGCCACGAGATCCGGCTCTTACGCGTCGCGCAATCCCAGGCGGCCGTCCCGGAAATGATGGAACACCTCAATGGACTCATCGAATTATCCCGTATTCGCGCAACCGGACAAGTTCTCGTCCGCGACGACGTCCGCCTCGCCATCCAAGAAACATCGCGAGACGCCGCGATAGTCATCCTCGGTTTCGAGGCCCCCGCCGATGGTACCGAAACGGCCTTCCACGGTGCCATGGAACGACTCATGGGGCCGTTGCCACGGGTTCTTCTCGTCGACAGCGCGGGGGACGTGGAATTGGGGTCGTGATGCCGCGAAGCGGCCGCTGGCCGGCGTCCGCCTTTGGCGCTTCGAAAGAGGGATTTCACAAACACCGCGACGTTCGGACATGCTCTCCCAATGCCGTGCCGGGCAAGAGAACGCCTACACCTGGTGCAAACGACTCCCCCGGCTGATCCTACGCCGGAGGATTTGGAGATGCTCGCGCCGCTGGCGGAGCTGAGCGGATAACCGGGGGACTCATATCACCAGCTTTCCCGCCGGGGTTTCGTCCCGCAACTGGGCGATCATGTCGCGGGTGGCCGCCTCGATTGCCTCTTGCCACCGGTCCGCTCCAAACTTGGATGCGTACGGTTGCGCGGCATGGGCGAAAATAATCCCGCGCGAGTTGTTCACGATCGCTCCCTTCCCCTCGTCGTCGAAGGCCGCCGCGACGTCCGCGGCGGTTCCTCCCTGGCTCCCGTACCCCGGGACCAGGAACCACGTATGCGGCATGACCGTCCGCAACTCGGTGAGCTGCTCGGGATAGGTCGCCCCGACCACCGCACCGACCGCGCCGTAGCCGCAATCACCGGCCGTCCGTTGGGCCATCCGTTCCACGTACCGCGCGACATGCCGGTAGACGGGGCCTTCGTCGGTCATCAGGTCCTGGAGCATTCCGCCGCCGGGGTTGGACGTCTTCACCAGCACGAAGACGCCGGCGTCCCGTTCGTCGGCGACGTCGATGAACGGGTCGAGGGAATCGTCTCCCAGATACGGACTGACGGTAACCGCGTCGGCGCGCCAGGCGCTTTCTTCGCGTCCGAGAATGCCTTGCGCGTACGCCGTGGCGGTCGAACCGATGTCGTTCCGCTTTCCGTCGAAGATCACCAGCAGACCCATGCTCTGCGCGTAGCGGATCACCTCGGCCAGGGCGAACATCCCTTCCGGCCCGATTCGCTCGAAGAACGCCGCCTGGGGTTTCACGGCCGGCACGAGGGGCGCAACCACGTCGATCACGCCGCGGCAGAACCGCTTGAAGACGTCCGCGGCAAGCGAGGGATCGGCCTCCGCTCCGGTGGGAACGAGCTTCTCCGGGATCGACGCCAGGCGGGGATCGAGCCCCACGAGAACGGGCGTCTTCGTCAACGTGACGGCACGGTCCAGCCGGTCGGCAAAGGCGGTCATTTGGGTTTTACTCCACAGGCCTCTTGCGCGCGAAGCAAAACCTCGGCGGCCTTCTCGCGCGCACGCTTGGCCCCTTGTGAAAGGATATCGCGGACGACTGGCGGTCTCGCGGCGAGTTCCTCGCGCCTGGCACGGAACGGGCCGAAAAACGCTTCCGCCAGTTCGGCCAGTTCTTTCTTCACGTGGCCGTAACCGAAGCCTCCCCTGCGGTAAAGGGCGGCCATCTCCTCGCGCTGCTCATCCGACGCGAAAAGCGAATACAGCTCGAACAGGTGGCACGTGTCCGGGTCCTTGGGGTCTTCCATCGGACGCGAATCGGTCTGGAGACGCATGATCTTCTTCTTCAGCGCACCCGGCGCCTCGAAGACCTCGATCGTGTTGTCGTAACTCTTGGACATCTTCTGGCCGTCCGTCCCCGGAACGCGGGCAGTCTGCTCGAGCACCTGGGCCTTGGGCATGACGAACGTCTCCCCGAAATGGTGATTGAAACTCCCGGCGAGATCTCGCGTGACCTCGATGTGCTGGACCTGATCCTCCCCGACCGGAACGCAGTCCGAGTCGTACGCCAGGATGTCGGCGGCCATCAGTACCGGATAGGTAAAGAGGCCCGCGTCGGCGGAGAGCCCCTTCGCGACCTTGTCCTTGTAGGCGTGGCAGCGTTCCAGAAGTCCCATCGGCGTTCCGGTCATCAGAAGCCACGTCAGTTCGCACACTTCCGGAATGTCCGACTGGACGAAGAGGGTCGCCTTGTCCGGATCGAGCCCCAGGGCCAGAAGGTCGATCGCGGCATCCAGAGTGTACTGCCAAAGCCGTTCGCGGTCGCGGACCGTCGTCAGCGCGTGCAGATTCGCGATGAAATAGAACGCTTCGTCGGCCTGGTATTGCAGATCGATGTACTGGCGGATCGCGCCGAAGTAATTTCCCCAATGGAAACGGCCTGTCGGTTGAATTCCGGAAAGTACTCGCATGGTGGTGTCGTGGCTTGTCTTCGCGTGGGTTGGATCGGTTGAAACTACAGGTGCAATGGCTCCGCGGAGGCTATTCCGTTCGAAGCGTTCCGACGATCTCGTGGACGCTCGGCGAGCGCGCCTCCGCGAGGGCGCCGGGCAGGGCTTCGAGTATCTCGATCGATACGCGAGGACGGTAGAAGCTGGCGGTTCCGACTTGAACGGCCGAGGCTCCGGCAACGAAAAACTCCATCGCGTCGTCGATATGCTCGATTCCTCCGATTCCGACGAGGGGCACCGTGACCGCCTTCGACGCCTGGTACACGGCGCGGAGCGCGATCGGTTTGATCGCGGGACCGCTCAGGCCGCCCAGGACATTCCCCAACCGGGGCCGCCGGCGACGCCAGTCCACGGCCATTCCGAGGCACGTGTTAATCAGTGCGATGGCGTCCGTCCCTCCCGCTTCGGCCGCTCTGGCCATTTCCGGGATACTCGTAACGTTCGGGGTCAACTTCGTAATTATAGGACAGCGGCAGGCCGCCTTGACGCGCGAGACGACCGCCTCGCACGTCGCCGGATTCGTTCCGAAGTCGACCCCCCCGCTGACGTTGGGGCACGAAACGTTCAGTTCGAGCGCCGAAACACCTTCCTGACCATCCAATCGCCGGGCCAGTGCGACAAAATCTTCTTGGCTTCTTCCGGCAATGCTGACGACGATTTCCGTCCCGATCCCCGCCAGATAGGGGAGTTTCACCGCCAGGAAACTGTCAATACCGTCGTTGTCGAGTCCTATGGAATTCAGAAGGCCGGCGGTGGTCTCCACGGTGCGGGGGGGCTTATTCCCCTGGCGAGGTTCCCAGGTGATCGTCTTCGGCACGATCGCCCCCAAGCGGCCCAGGTCGACGAGGGACTCCATTTCTCGCGCATAGCCGAAAGTCCCGGAAGCGACCATGATCGGATTCTTCAGACATAGCCGTCCCAGTTGGACCGCCAGCCGCGGATCGACCGTTTCCGTCATGCGTTCTCGATAGTCGCGTGGATCAAGTGAAAACCGCTAGATTAGTGGAACGAGGCGGTTTCCACAATGGGGAGGGCATCCGACTTCCAAAGACCAACCCAAGGCTTCAGAGACCATGACTGACACTATGGGTTGGCAGGGCTGGCATGGAGTCCGTCAACGGGGGCGTATCCACTCGGTCCGTCGGCTTAGAACTTGTCCGTAAATTAGTTGGCGGGCCAATCCTGATTTTCACGCAGCGCAGCGGAGTGAAATTCGGGATCGCCCCCGGGAATTCGGGAAGTTAATTCTATACGA
>CAZFQG010000311.1:0-1210 GCA_964520785.1 uncultured Planctomycetaceae bacterium
GACTCGGCCGCCTTTTCGGTGAACGTAAAGGCCACGATACCTTCGGGCGGCTCATTCTGGGCGAGGAGTCTGGCGATCCGGTAGGCCAATGTCCTTGACTTGCCCGAGCCGGCGCACGCCAGACACAAAACCTCGCGGGCGGTATCCACAGCCGCGTCGTATTGCTGCGGCGTCAACTCGTTTCTCAAGACCTGGTCGATACTCATGTGAATTAAGTCCCTCTCTTTGATGGTCACGTCCCGGTGCTGTTCCGTAGGACCCGTTTGATGCTTCTTCCGTGTGCCGCGATGAACGGCGGCGGCAGGGCGTTGCCGATCATCAAGGCTACGGCGGACTTGTTTTCGGTGGTCGGGAACTTGTACCGGCGTGGAAAACCCTGCAGAAGCGCCGCCTCGCGCATGGTGATCGCCCGGTCCTCCTCCGGATGCAGGAACCTCCCCTTTGACGGGTTGAAGCATCCTCCGGTGATCGTCGGAGCCGGTTTCTTCCAGGCCATGCGCCCGTAAACATCCTTGAATCCGTTGCATCGCTTGTGGCACTCGAGCTGGAATTCCTCCGGAAGGTCTCTGCGGCTTCCGCCGTCTTTCGGGATAAGCCGGATGACATCCAGAACTTTCGGGGTCCGATTCTCAGGCATGTCATGCACGGGGTCCCCGCTTTGACCCGCTTTCGGCAGCCCGCCGATCGCATCCTCAACCGTTTTCATCTTGGCGGCTTTGCCGGCGAAAGGAATTGTCACGCCCAGCCCCGCCAAATAAATCAACCTGCGTCTCCTCTGCGGAACACCGTAGTGGGCGGCGTTCAATATGCGATGCTCTCCCAGGTATCCGAGGTTCTTCAACTTCCGGCGGAAAGCCCCGAACCGTTCGTCGTCCGCCAGCCCAGGGACGTTTTCCATCATTACGGCGCGCGGCAGGAGAGCCTCCACGAACCGTTCGAACTCCAGCAACAGATCGTTTCTGGGGTCATCGACCAAGAGAGCCCCGTTCAGGGTCCGCATCGTGGAGAAACCCTGGCACGGTGGGCACCCCGCCAGGAGATCGAGTCCGCCTTTCTTCAATCCGAGCGTGTCGAGCAGTTCCTGCGGATCAAGTTCTCTGATGTCCTTTTCCCATAGTGTGACATCGCGATGGTTCGCCTTGTAGGTCTTGACGGACAGCGGATCGACGTCCACCGCGCCCAGGACCCTGAATCCGGCTCTTTTCAACCC
>CAZFQG010000311.1:1310-4372 GCA_964520785.1 uncultured Planctomycetaceae bacterium
ACAGCGGATCGACGTCCACCGCGCCCAGGACCCTGAATCCGGCTCTTTTCAACCCCACCGTCAGTCCACCGCAACCGCAGAACAGGTCGACGGCCGTGGGCTTGCCGTCACTGTTGGGAAGGAGTCCTCGACTTCGTTTCGCTTTGCCTTTCATCGGAAAAACCTCCTTTTGTTCGAATAGGCGCTCCCCATGAGCGCTTTCAGGAGGTTACTTACCGATGGGCCGACTGAACCGCCGGCTTCATCCATGGAATGGAAGCGGCCTATCCCAGAGGGATCGATCATTATTTTTCGAGTATCCGCCGCTTCCCGCCGCATCCGTTACATCTCCAGTGTTTTAAGCACAGCCCGGTCGACGTCGCCGTAAAACACCACGTCCAGGCGTTCGATCACGTCCTCCGGCAATCCTGCGAACTGCGTTTTGTTGGAAACGGGGACCAGGGCGCGAAGAGCCCCTGATTCAAGCGCCAGTTGCAGGGGTTCGGTGATCGAAGCCGGGCCTTTGATGTTCCCCTGGATGGTCAGGTCGCCGAGGACCACCGTACCGGCCTGCACATGACGGTTGCGGATCACGGAGATGATGGCGGCGAAAAACGCCACGCCGCAGGGACAGTCGATGCGGCCGCCGGAGAGGTCCACGGCTTCGGCATAGATGTCTTTCTGCGCCAGCATCTGTGTGAGCCCGAGTTTGTCTTTGACGCTCTGCAGATAACTGAAAGCCCGGTTGAGGGATTCTTTCAGTGATTTCTCGAGGCCCGTCGGGGTCCGGAGCTTGCCCGTGCCCGCCGTCAAGGTGACTTCGAGTCTGAACAAAGCGACCTTGGCTTCGGAATCCACCGCGGCCGTGTAGACCGTTCCGGGAGGCAGGGGGTCCTGCGAAATGACTCCGGCCCCCCCTTGCTCGGGGACGCCCACGGACCGCTCGGTGTCGTCCGCGAGATCGATGTATGAAAAACTGGTCTTGTAGAATTCGAACGAACCGCGTTTCTTGAGCTGCTCCTTGACCCGGCGGCGTCCCTCCATGGCCAGCTCGACGTATTCCGTGAGTTCCTCCTTCGTCCAGCCTCCGCCCGGGTGGAGGATTTTGAGAAGACCGCTCACCGTCTTTTTGGCTGCCGTGGCGTCCCTGCCTTCAACATGCGATCCGAAACGGAAGACCCGCTCGGCCTCGTCGAAGCGGTTCTGTTTCCTGAGCGCCCGGAACGCTTCGGCCAGATAGTCGGTGACAAAACCGTAGTGGACCGTGAGCATGTCCTTCGAGTTTTTCGGAACCTCCCAGCCGGGCAGGTAGAAGTGCATCCGGTCGAGCAGCGCCAGATCGAATTCTTTCGGCAGCGGCTGGAAAAGGTCCGTGGCCGAGTTCTGGACCAAGCTCTCCACCGGCTGGTTCAGGTTGCCGATGAACACCAGGGACGCGTCCGCCAGCACCTGGGTGACTCCGCGGCTGAAGCGGCCGTTGGCCATGTAGTCCTTCATGATTTGAACCGCGTCGGGATCGGTGATTTTCATACCGCCGACTTCGTCGAAGGCCACGACGTCCCAGTGCCCCACGAGCCCGACCTGTCGGCGGGCGTTGTTGTAAAACAGGTTCGCGGTGCTCGCCTTGCCTCCCGAGAGCAGCATGCAGTAAGGGGACATCTCGCTGAACGCGTAGGATTTGCCCGTGCCGCGCGGACCGAGCTCGATGAAGTTATAGTTTTTCTCGACGAAGGGGATGAGGCGGGTGAGCAGAAGAATCTTCAGCCGGCGTTCCATCCGCAGCGGTTCCAGACCGACGCTCCGGAGGAGGAGATCGATCCACTCGTCCCTTGTCATTCCGCCCCTGCCTTCCAAGTACTCTTCCAGATCGAAGCGGGCGAGTTGGATGGGTTTCAAATCGACAATATGGAAAGGGCTGTCCTTTTTACCCTCTTCGGACAGCCTGAATTCCACGTCGATGATGGCCCAGATGCCGCCCTCAAGCAGCCGTTCGTACCGTCGGTAGAATTCCTCGGGGATGTGTATCTTGGCGTATCCGAAATGGTCCATGGACGCCCAGTATTTGTTTTCGCTCGGAAGGAAGCGGACTTCGACGCGGTCGATGAACCGATGTCTGCCTTTCTGCTCGACCATGGACTGGGCCTTGTTCGCCTCGTCGTGGCGGAAGTAATTCGTCGTCAAGGTTTCTTTGACGGCGTCCACCCCGATGCGGATTTCCTCGTCGTTGTCCGAAGCACAGTATTTGCCCAAGAGATACTCGAGCACATAGGACGGTACGTTCTCGCCGCCCTTGATCTGGTGCAGAAGGTCCTTCCGCACCACTTTCCCGGCGAACACGCCCGTTGCTTTCTTGTCCAGGTCGTCCTGTTGCATTCCGGTCTCCTTAATCGAGCATCGCGTTCTTCAGCTTCCGCTTCGCCCATACGACGCGCGTCTGCGGGTCGCTCACCCTGATTTCGATCTCCGTCCCGTCGAAATCAGGATCAATCAACACAGGAACGGGCGTTTCTTTGCCCGCCTGCAAAGTCACTTCACGGGTCTTCTCGTCCCGCGCCTCGCAGTCGGCGGCCTCGCCGACCACCTTGGCTTTCGCGCCCGAACCGTCATATGCCTCGACCCGAACCCGGGCGGGGGTCCCGAACATGTCGCTCTGGAGGTGGAACTTGAGGCCGATGACCCGGCTGGTGAATTTGTCCGACCGATAGCGGACGTCGATCTCAGGCTTGCCTGCGGTTGTTTGTTTCTCCCGTCCGGCCCGGAAGACGATCACCGGCACCACCGCCTCTTGAAGACTCAGTCCGCCGTGGAAATAACCCTCGCCCTCCGAGAAGACGCGGAACCCGATGGGCAGGCAGACCTCCTGCACATCTCCTTGAATCCCCACATGGCCCGCCTTCAGGGTGACGGTTCCGGCCGATCCGGAAAGGCCCGAACCCAACCGGCAGCGGCGCTTGTTCTCCAACCAGCCGCCCGGAGGCGTCTGGACCACATCGCCCGCCGGGATTTCCGGCAGCATCATGTGGCCGTGGTCGGCGCTGATCACCACACGGTCGACCCCCTGGGACACCACCCACCGGACCGCG
>CAZFQG010000312.1:0-4320 GCA_964520785.1 uncultured Planctomycetaceae bacterium
AACCGCAGATTGTGGCCGCGTTGAGTATACCCTCGCCGATTTCCGTCTCGAAACCGATCGTCCCGGAGTGCTTCTCCGTGATGACGCCGTGGGCGATGGCCAGACCCTGGCCGGTGCCGCGTCCCACTTCCTTCGTCGTGAAGAACGGATCGAATATCCGCGGGCGGAACGCGTCCGGAATACCGCTGCCGTCGTCGCCGACGCGGATTTCGACCCAGTCTCCGTCGCGGCGGGTCGAGACGGTGATGGTTCCCTTCTCGTTCGGTCTTCCCTTGAGCGCGTCGCCGATCGCGTGGGCCGCGTTGATGATCAGATTCAGGAAGACCTGATTGCACTCTCCCGGAATGCAGGCGACCAACGGGAGTTCGGGGTCGAAATCGGTGACGACGTCCGCGACGTATTTCCATTCGTTGCGGCAAACGGTAATGGTGCTGTCCAAGGCCTTGTTGAGGTCGACGGCCTGCTTCGCCTCCCCCTTGGGGTGCGAGAACTCCTTCATGGAACGGACGATCTTGGCCACGCGCTCGATCCCTTCGAGCGACTGGGCGATCGCCTTCGGAATCTCGTCGAGGACATACTCCAAATCGGCCTTCTTGGCGAGCGCGAGCAGTTCCGCGACCGACGGGCCGAGCGATCCGGCGTCCGCGTCGCGCAGTTCGCGGCAATGCGTCAATAACGGTCTCAAATCGCGGAAGACGTCTTCCAGGAACCGGGTATTATCGCCGACGAATTGCGTGGGGGTGTTGATCTCGTGCGCGATGCCGGCCGCCAACTGGCCGATCGACTCCATCTTCTGCGCCTGGACCAACTGGCTCTCGCTCCGTTTGCGGTCTTCGATGTCCCGGAAGATGGCCGAGACGACGTAACCCGATTCCAACGGCACCTCGCTGATCCCGATTTCCAGCGGAAAGACGCGACCGTTCTTCCGCCTGCCGATGGTCTCCATGAGTTGCCCGCCCGCGTCCGCGCGTCGCCGCCGGATGAGGTCCACCAGATGGACTCCGCGATGCGGATCGTCCGAGCGCGGCGCGAGGATCGACGCGTCCTTTCCAATGACCTCGCTCGGCTCGTACCCGAAGATTTTCGAGGCGGCCTCGTTGAACGACTCGATGATTCCCCGCTCGGTGATGGTCATCATTCCGTCGGCGGCGAACCGCATCAGAGCCTCCATCTGCTCCAGGTCGTCCCTCTGTTGCCGCAAGCGCTTCTCTCGCTCCTCGATGGCGTCCGCGACGGCCTGCGACTGCGAGTTCTTGAGCATCTCGTGCTCGGCCTGCAAGTGATTCACCCTGGTCTGGAGTTCCTCCTCACGGGATCTGCCTTCCACGACGGCGCGGATGAGGGCAAGGCACAGCGCGCCCAAGGGGGTATCGTCGCGCAAATCCTCCGCCGCGTCGCGCTCCGCGCGCAGCAGGAGACCCGCGATGATGGAACCGGATGGAGTGGGAAGGCGGACTCCGAACGCGCTCCCCTCGTGGGAGGGTAGCGAGACGGTGAATGCCGGTTCGCTTCCACTTTCGCTCGCCGCGATGAGACTCCGGGTGAACCCGCGAAGACGTTTCACGTCCGCCGTCGAACCGAAGTCTTCCAGGAAGATCACGTCCCGGCCTTCAAGCACTACGAGCGCGGCCGGGAACGCGACCGCGGCGCGGAGTCCGTTGATACCCCCTCCGGAGAAGTTCGAGGTCTCCGAGGCTTCCAGCATCGCAAGCAAGTCGTTGATGTCGGATAGTTCGCTTTGCATCTCCGCTCCCGGCGCCGGCGCCCCAAAACTAGATATTGAAGAGATTCTTGGCCGCCGCCAGTTCCTTCTTGAGATCCTCCGCGAGGACGACGATGTCGTTCTTCGAGATGGAGAGGCCCTTCAGGGCGGGTTGCGACACGTTGACGAGCTTCACCCCGACCGAAGACATGCCGGCAAGGGTGCAAATCAAATTGGCCACGTCGACGCACCGGAGAACGTCGATGTGTTTTCCACGATAGTTGATCGAGGCGTGGTGGTAACGGATCGCGACCTTCGTTTGTTCGGGGAACCCCCACTTCTTCGCGAGACCCTCTCCCAACTGGGTGTGGTCGAACCCGAGTTTCCGATGTTCCACGTCGATTAATGATTTTGCGCCGGGAAGCGACCCGATCACCTCGACGAACTCCGGATGCGCCTGCTGATCTTCCAGGATGATGCCGATATCGTGAAGAAGACCGGCCAGAAAGGCGTCTTCAAAATCCTGGAGCTTGCAGCGCATGGCGATCAGCCGGGCGCAGATCGCGACCGAAACCAAGTGCCGCCACAGGCCCGACCGAGAATAACCGCCGATCCGGTCGTCCTGCTCGAAAAGCTCGCTCACGCTCGCGGTGATCGCGAGGTTGCGAATCTGTTTGAGGCCCAAGAACGCGATGGCCTGCTGGAGGTTCGTGATCTCCGTCCGCAACGCATAGGCGGAGGAATTCACGCAACGTAGAATCCGCGCGCTCAGCGCCGCGTCCGTTTCGACGACCTCCTTCAGATCGAGCGCTCCGGAGTCCGGATTGTTCGCCACCTCCATCACCCGGAACGCGATATGCGGGAGCGTTGAGATTTCGTCAACCCGCCGAATAACTCCCTCGAGGTCCAGTTTTTCACCAATCTGCATAACAGAGATCCCCCCCTTTGCTTGGGGCACACGTACAGGGGGAACACTTTTCCCTGCAAGCGTGTATTCTGTGTGCTTTGTTGTCGGACGTACCGTTCTATGACCAAACGGCTCCCGAATCCACTATAGCTCAGGTATTGGCGGGCGAAGGGAATTCTCGAATAATCACCGGGCCGTTCCAGATGGCCACCGGCGCGGTGCCGCGGTACCCCAATTCTTCCGCGTCGCGGCTGGCTCCGCCGGGGGCGGATCGGGTCGTTCTTCCGTCTCGCCGGTGTTCTCGGAGGTTCCATCCCCATTCGTGTTGGGCCGCCCGTCCGGCCGGGAGCCGGTCATTTCCCGAAGCCACGCGCCGGCCGCTTCGTTCCAGTGCATGGTGTGGGGAAGGAGCGGAAGAGGCAGTTTGGGGAGTCCTCCCGCGTAGCCGGCCCAGCAAAGACCGTAATACGCCGCCAAGAGGCCCAGGACTCCGCCCAGGGCGTTTACGAGAAAAAACCCCGCGAGACTTGCTTCCTTGCGTCGCCGGGTCTTCCCCTGCACGGCGAATCCGCCCGTGTTTCCGGCAGGGATGGGAACCTCCTCGACGGAATCGGCCTCCGTATCCGGTTCGCTCTCTTCCGGCGGTGCTTCGTCTTGGCCCCAAATGGCGATCGGCGGTTCGTCGGCCTCCGGGGTCCTCAGGAAAGCGAAATCCTCCGGCTCCCCCGTGATGTCGCCCGCGGTGGTGACCGCTCCGGGATCGGGAACCGCCTCGACGACGATCAGATCGAGGACGGCCGGTTGCTGGAACTCGCCAAGGAGGAATTCCTCGGCGCAGCCGGGGCAGCAGACCAATGAATTGACACCCATTCCAAGCGGAACGCGCACCAGCGCCTCGCATTGGGGGCATTTCAGAATGTCCGGCATGGGAATATCCTTCGAGGGAGTTCCGGGCGGAGGAAACGGCGAATGGTTCGTGTTCTATCTACTGTATCCGGATTCGCGCCGGGGCGTCAAAATTCCAGTCCGTACAACGGGCCGAGCTTGTCCCGCAAGTAGTCGATCAACGGAGCGTGCGAGAGGGATCGGCCGGTGACCCGCTCCACGAGGCGGCTTGCCGAATAGCGACGCCCTCGCGAGTGGATATTCTCTCGGAGCCAGTCTTTCAAGGGGGTGAATTCGCCGCGGCGGAATTGTGCGTCGAGATCGCCCAGGTCGGCCGCGGCCTTCGCGAAGAACTGCGCGGCGTAGAGGTTCCCCAGCGCGTACGTGGGGAAATACCCGATCAACCCCGCGCTCCAATGGACGTCCTGCAAAACGCCGTCGGCGTCGGAAGGGGGTTCGATCCCCAGGTACTGGCGGTACTTCTCGTTCCACGCGCCCGGCGCGTCGGCCGGCGAAAGCTCTCCATCTAGCAAGGCCCGCTCCAATTCGAAGCGGATCAGGATGTGCAGATTATAGGTCACCTCGTCCGCCTCGACGCGGATGAGGGACGGCTTCACCTCGTTGATCGCGGAATAGAACGCGTCGCCCGACACGTCCGCCAGGCTCGCCGCGAAAAGCTCCTGGACCTTCGCGTAGAAGAACTCCCAGAAGGCGCCACCGCGCCCGACGAAGTTCTCCCACATTCGCGATTGCGATTCGTGAATACCCAGTGACACGGCCGAACCCAGAGGCAAGCCGTATTCCTCCTCCGGCAAACCCTGGTCGT
>CAZFQG010000313.1:0-4234 GCA_964520785.1 uncultured Planctomycetaceae bacterium
AGGCGGTTGGGCTTCGGCGGCCGGAGAACCCGCCGGGAGATATTCTGCCATGTCATCCAGCGGCGTCAGACGGCAGGTCCGCGGCGGAAGTATCCCCACGGTCGGCATCAATTCGTCCGGACCCAGCTCCGGCACCAAGGTGAGTGAAATCGGCTTCTCGGACCCGGGTCGCTCGACGACCATCGGCACGCCGCTTTCCATGTCACCCAACGAGACGCGTGCCTTCAAGTCGCCGAACTGGACCGATTCGCGACCGTTGATCTTGACGATCTTGTCGCCGACCTGCAAGTCCGCGCGCCAGGCCGCGTCGCCAGGAAGGACGCCGCCGACACCGCAGGCAATCTGACGCACGCCGAGGCCGAACGCGATCACGGCGATGATGAAGGCGAAAATGAGATTCATGATCACGCCGGCGGAGATGATCGCCATCCGTTGGGGAACGCTCTTCGCCAGGTAGCTCCGAGGATCGTACAGGGCCGCCTGCGCGGTCTCCAGATCGACCGGCTTTCCCTCGACGTCCTCGATCTGGGTCTTTCCGGCGGCCTTGGCCTTTTCAATCTCGTCCTTCAGCCTCGCGGGGTTGTCCTCCTGTCCCAGCATCTTGACGTAGCCGCCTAAGGGCAAAATGCCGATCCCGTACTCCGTTTCTCCCTTCTTGAACTTCAGAAGTTTGTACCCGGCGATGTCGAAACCGAGGTAGAACTTGTCGCATCGGACGCCGCAGAGCTTCGCGACGACGAAATGGCCCAGTTCGTGAACGAAGATCACCATTCCCAGGCCGATCGCCACCGCCAGGGTCACGTATACGTATGAAAGGAAGCCAAACAGAAATTCCACTCAGTCTCTCCCGGTTTGGTAGGGGGGTCTTGGCAACGGTCTACGCTAAAGTTTTCCACCAGTATGGGGGAAAGCACTACATCGGGCCTCGATCCGTTCCCGGGCCCAGCGGTCAAACGCATAAAGTTCTTCGAGCGAGGGAGTTGCGTCGAAGTCATGTTCTTCGAGCACCTCTCGGCACCACGGCACGATCTCCTGAAAATGTAGCTTGCCGTCAAGGAAGGCGGCCACGGCTGCTTCATTCGCCGCGTTGAGGACCGCCCCGGCGCTCCCGCCGAGCCGAGCCACGTCCAGTCCCAGGTTGATGGCGTCAAATCGCTCCAGATCGGGAGGATCAAACGTCAAGCGGTGCGATTGAGTCCAGTCAAATGGTCTGGAAATCCCTTCCACCCGCTCCGGCCAGGTCAGCGCCAACTGGATCGGCAGACGCATGTCCGGCGGGCTCAACTGGGCGACAACCGACCCATCGCGATACTCGACCATTGAATGGACTATCGATTGGGGGTGTATTGATACACCAATCTGGTCGTGGCGGAGGTCGAACAGCCACCGGGCCTCGATAATCTCCAGGGCCTTGTTCATCATCGTCGCCGAGTCGACCGTGATTTTGCGGCCCATACTCCATGTGGGGTGATTAAGGGCCTCCTCAATGGTGACATTCGCCAGGTCCGTGGCGGAATAGTCACGAAATGGTCCTCCACTGGCAGTGAGGATGACACGGCGGACCTCCTCCCGGCGACCGCACTGGAGCACCTGGAAGAGCGCACTGTGTTCGCTGTCTACCGGAATCAGTTCCGCGTTGTGCCGGGCGGCCAAACGCTTCACGAGCGCACCCCCCATGACGAGGCTTTCCTTGTTGGCCAGCGCCACGCGCTTTCCCGCGTCCAGCGCGGCCCAAGTTCCCTGGAGGCCGGCACTTCCAACGACTGCGGAAACAACCGTTTCCACATCGTCACGTCTGGCAACCTCGACGCCGGCCTCCGGGCCGACCAGGACGTCCACCCCTTGCGGAAACCCTTCCGCTCCAATGGTTTCCGCAGCACGAGCGTCGGTGATGACCACGCATCGTGGCCGAAAACGAATCGCCTGATCCCTCAGAAGACGGACATTGCGGTGTGCGGTCAGAGCGACGGGCCGCAGTCGGCCCCTTGATGCTTCTACCACGTCCAGCGCATTCTTGCCGATGCTTCCGGTGGATCCGAGGATGGCGATATTCATCGGCATGGTTGGTGGGATGTTTTCGGGCTCGTCGGGCCGGACGGAGCGAGAGAAAGGGGATCGAGGTTGGTTATTCCCCGGACGCCGCACATCAGGGGGGGCCTTTTCACTATTCGTCGCGACAAGCTTCATATTCTACGGAAACGGCCCGTCCGGGCAACCCGGCTTCTTCAAAGGGCCGACCTTCACGCAGTTGCAACTATTAGGACCATCTTACCATTACGGCACCAGGGCTTGAAGCGTTCTGGGAATATCCTCCGAGTTCCGAGTGGTTCGACTGGAATTCGGCGACGATCAGCGGCCTGCCGAGCAACGACATGTCGTTTCGGCGTGCAAGAGAGGGCCGCCGGGCAGTGCGGAAAAGAAGGTCGCCTTATCGAGGTTCGCTCGATTAGGCGTCATTTTTGGCGGAAGGCCGTCTTCATTGCCTTCTCGCGGGAACGCCAATCCGTCGTCACGGAGCGGTTGCCGTTTGTCGGGGCGTAGTGGGCCACCGTCGGAGGCTGATGCCACTCGACGTTCTCTATCGGCGTTTCCAAATCGAGGCGTTTCAAGGGTGGGGCCGTACTGGTCAGCAGAATGAGTCCGACTCCGAGTACGAATCCGGCCGCGGTGCCCCCGGCGAGGATGATCGACTTGCCGGGACCGGAGGGGCGTGCCGGCGTGCCCGGCGCTCCGACCGCGGCCAGAAGGGTGGAGGCATTCGTCCCGGCGAGCTTCGCCTTGGCCGAAACGAGGGCGTCCTCGGCCCTTCGAAGCAGTTCGGTCCGCGATTCACTCTCCTGAACGGCATTTGAATAGGGGGTCCGCAACCGCGCGAGACGGTTCAGCCGTTCCGTCGTCGCGGCCAGGAGGTCCTCCAGCATTTCGCGGCGGTCGCTGGAGAGCTTCCGGTCCATTTCCACGCCCCGCAGGGCGATCTCGATTTCACGGTGCAGGTTTTCGCCGATGTTTCTCTCCGCTTCGATGGACGCCTGTACGATCGGATGGTCATTGGACATTCGGCCTTGCAGCGCGGCCGTCTCCAGTTGGGAGTCTATCAAGCCGTCCTTCAATCGCCGCAGGGCGGGTTGCGATTCCAACAGTCCGTTTGGAGCGGCTAGAAGTCGTCCGGGGTCCTTCTCCGCCGCGCGGAGAATCTCCGCTAACTCGGAAACCGCCTGTTCCGCCGAACGTGCCTGCCGAAGTTCCGTTTCAATTTCGGAGGCGGTTCGGCGGAGAGAACTGTCCGCCGAAAGCGAATTGTGCAATCCGCGAAGTTCGCCCAGGTCGGGACCGATTTCCGATTCGATCCTGGAAACCCGTTCGGTCGATTTATCAAGATTCTCTCGCGCCGTCTTGACGGTGGCCTCAAGTTCAGCGACGATGTTCGCCGCGCGGTCGTTCCTCATCCTCTGGAATCGTTGCCTAAGCTGCTCGCGAATCGCGTCCAGCAGGGCGATTGCGCGGCGCGGTGTCTTGCTCTTGACATGGATGTAGAAGATATCGCCGGTCCCGAATTCGGAACCCCTCGGGGGAGATATCTCCACCGCGTCCGAGAAATCCTCCACCTCTTGCCTGGAAGGCCACGGCGAATCAGCCGAACGATCGTCGGGCGGGCCCACGTCCTCCAGTACTTCCCGAAGGAGTTCCGGGTCGTTTCCAAGTTCGAGGATTGTTTCCTGAAGGTTTCTCCGTGTTTCCGCCTGCGCATAGGAACTGGTCGATTCGCCCGCAATCGCCGCTTCGTCACGGACGGTGATCGCCTGAGTCGCCACCCAGGTCTGCGGGACGAACAGGATGTAGCCGATCGCAAAGAGCAAACACGCCAGAGCACAAGCTGCCGGAATGCGCCAATGACTCAACACGAGTCGAATAACGTTTTCCAACGACAAAGGATTTTGATAACCGTTCATTTGATTCCCTCCCAAACCGGGTGTCTCTCTTGCGACCGACTTCAGAGCAACTCCTGCGCCGGGAAAGGCGGGAAATCGCAAGTGCTTTATTCAAAACCCTTTAGGGAAACAATGACTCGGCGTTCTGTTGCGAAAATACTACGCGAATCTTGGGAAATGCTTCCGCCGGACCACAACACCGTGGGAGGGTATATTCGAACGAAGGGTAACGCCTATACCTCCGGGAGTACCCACGGGCTACGGCGTTCGCTGTCTTGAAGCGCGTTGTCTGAAGCATCGGCGAA
>CAZFQG010000314.1:0-4188 GCA_964520785.1 uncultured Planctomycetaceae bacterium
GCGTTCTCCTAGACAAACAAACGACCGACGCGCACGACAATCCGGTCATCTCGATGGATGACGACGGCTATATCTGGATATTCTCCAGCTCCCACGGAACCGCTCGGGAGTCGTTCATCCACCGCAGCAAGGAGCCCTACAACATCGACGCCTTCGACCTCATTTCGACCCAGGCGCCGGCAAACGCCTACTCATATACGCAGCCATGGTACGTCCCCGGTCAGGGTTTCATGTACATGCACACCCATTACGACGGCGGTGAGCGAAATATCTACTTCGCGACCAGCCCCGATGGCACGACGTTCTCGCCCCGCCAAATGGTAGCCAGCATCGAGAAGGGGCACTACCAGGTGAGCGCCGTCAACGGCACCACCGTCGGGTCCGCCTACAATATGCACCCGAGTTCCGCGGGTTTGAACTACCGGACGAACCTTTACTACATGGAGACGCCGGACATGGGCGCCACCTGGATGAGTGTCGAGGGCACGGTCCTTAGCACGCCGATGCTTACCCGGGCTTCGGCCGTGGATGCCCTCGTCCACGACTACGCGTCCGAAGGGCTTCTTTGCTACATGAAGGATCTGGTGTACGATCAAGTTGGAAATCCCGTGATCGTCTACTTGACGAGCAAGGGCTGGGAGGCCGGCCCGGTGAACGACCCAAGGACCTGGTGGACGGCGCGATGGACGGGAACGGATTGGTCAATCAATCCGATTACGACGAGCAACAATAATTACGACATGGGTTCGCTTTACATCGAGGACGACGGGACGTGGCGGTTGATCGCCCCCACGGAAGACGGCCCCCAGATGTATAACCCCGGCGGCGAGATGGCGATTTGGGTTAGCACGGACCAGGGCACCTCCTGGACGATGACGCGGCAACTCACCCACGAGAGCCCCTTCAACCACACCTATGCGCGGTCCGTCATCAATGGACAAGAGGATTTCTATGCGCTTTGGGCCGACGGCCACGCCCGGCAGAAGTCGGTCAGCCGGCTCTATTTCACCACCAAGGACGGCGATGTCTACCGGTTGCCCACCGACATGGACGGGCTATTCGCCGCGCCCCAGCGTTATCAGTTCGGAGGAGACCAATCGGCCGTGTATGCCGACGCCGTCCTCGCGGACGCCCCGGTGGCGTATTACCGGATGAGCGAATACAACGGTTCCGCCGCCGCCAACGACGGGACCGCGGCGAATCTCAACGGCATCCTCAACGGCGTTGCGCCCGATTGCATGGGCCCGGCGCTGACCCCCTCCGCCGGCGGCGAGGGGGTGAACTACGCCTCGGAAATGAGCGGCGCCGGTGCGCGCATCGAAATCGCGGACCCCGGGGCGAACAGCCCGCTCGACTTCGGCCTCGGCGATTCGATTACGATGGAAGCCTGGGTCGACATGAAAGCGTTCGGCAGCGGATACCGGTACATCTTCAGCAAGGGACGCAACGAAGTTGCCGGAAGCACGAATCAGAACTATGGGTTCCGCGTCTGTTACCGTGGCGAGGACGACCCCTCGCGCCTCGGGTTCATCTTCCGGAACGCGGCGAATAACAAGTGGCATCTTTGGGAAACGACGGAAAGCCTCGAAGAAGGCTGGCAGCATATCGCGATGACCTTCACGTTCGGCGACGCCGAGAGCATCGCCATGTACGTCAATGGCGAGGCTTGGGATGGCGATTGGTTGGTGCGAAGCGACTTCGGTGACGGGAACGACGCCCCGATCCAAGTCAACGAGGCGCTCTGGATCGGATCCGCCCAGGGTGGCGCAAGGGATTCCTCGTTTCCGGGAAAGATCGACGAGGCCGCCCTCTACCGCGCGTATCTCACCCAGGAACGGATCATAACCCACTATATGGCCGCCTTCTCACTGCCCGGCGATTTGAACGGAGATGGATTGGTCGGAAGCGCTGACCTGGACATCGTCCGCGCGAACTGGGGACAGAGCGTCGCCCCGGGTGCGCTCAACCTCGGAGACGCAAGCGGCGACGGGCTCGTCGGCAGCGCCGACTTGGATATCGTCCGGGCGAACTGGGGCGCCGCGCTCGGGTCGGCCGTTCCGGAACCCACCGGGATATTCTTGATATTCACGGCGTTGTTTGCGGCCGGTGGCGTTCGCCAACGCGGTTGATTTGGCGCCGCGTTCGGCCCTTAACCGCGCAGATCACCGTTTTCCCGCGCCTGATGTAAGGCCTTCTGGAGTTACGAGGCGCCTGCCGCTTTCCGGTCTTCCTGGATGACACGTTCGCGCATCCGGGCGACGTCCGCTTCCCGAATCCCACGCAATTCAGCGGAAACGCGGTCGATTCGCTCCGTCAGGTCGGCCCCGGCAGTCCCATCGTACAGCTCGCGGCCCAGCTCGGAGAGCTTGCGGTGGCCCTCGTTCTCGGGGTTGAAACGTTTCAATCCCAAATACTTCAGCGTCCCCGGCGATCCAAAACTCTTCCCACCGCGCACGTGGTGCGCCTGCGCGATGAAGTTGATGATCGACCCGCTGAGTTCCGCCAGCAAGTAGTACGCTTCGCGCTCGCCGGAAACGGCCGTCTCGACGCACGTTTCCTGGCAAAGAACCGGCTTTCGGCCGATTCGCGGGTCGTCCCGAACCGCGAGGATTGCCGCGTTGATCCGGCGGTCCATCCGTCGCCAGGCGACCTTCCAGGGTGAAACGGACTCGGGCCCAACGTTGTACATGGAATAGAACGGCGATTCTCCTTGATAACGGCGGTAAGCGGCGCGGAGGAGAAGGAGCGGCTCGAACCGTTTCAAGTAGGCGAACGTTTTCGGGTACGCGCAGCGTAAGAGGTCTTCGGAAATTCCGGTTCGCGTCTGGACGTTCTGAACGAGAAGGATACAGACGGACGGCTCAGCGCGGCCACGGCGCAGATCGGCCCAGCGGACGAGCGGGTAGAGGAGATCGGGCTCGACAACGCATTCCACTTGAGGAACGGCCTGCTTTCCGCGTGCCGGGAGATTGCGGATCCGCAAACCGCCGGGCGCCTTGCCGCGTATTTCGACCCAATAGACGCCGTTGGCTCCGCCGGTGTTCGCGCCGAGCCGGGCTTGGTAGTCGGAAGGACCGATGAGCCGGTCCAGTGTGGCGTGAGACCCTTTCGGCAGCACGATCCACGGCGATCCTTCGTGGCCCGGGTCGATCGGCCGGGCTTCAAGAGCCGTTTTCCCGCGCGGCGAGGTCCATTCGAAATAGGGGACCGGATAGGCGGTTGGGTTGCCCTTTTTCAAGGCGATTACCGCGGTCCAGTTCGAAGCGCCGGGGAACGGTTTGAACCGGCTCAAGTCGTCGACGCGGAGCACCTTCAAGGGGGCCCCGTTTTCTCCGAGACGAAAACGGCGGAAGCCCTCGCCGGCGTCTTTCGTTTGGAATAGGGTTTGCGTTACGACGAAGCCGAGCCGACCTCCGTCTTCGAGAAACCGGTCGGCGGCGGCCAGCAGCAGGAGCGTGGAAAGGTCTTTCTTCCCGCCGCCGTACCGGGCTTTTTCGCCGCTTAGCGAGAAGAGCCCGTATCGAATCCAGAGCGGCCTGGTGGCATCCCGGTAAGCCCGAGGCAGGTGATCCCAGGCAATCCAGGGGGGATTGCCCACGACGAAGTCAAACTTCTGGGGTATTTCGACCACGTCGAGAATGGAATCGTACAACGAGATGCATTTCGCCACACACTTCGGGTCTACGCCGGTATCCGCCGTCGCCATTACGAGATTCGCTCTGGCCGCGGCGACGGCGACCGGATTGAGATCGAAACCGTTAAGACATCCAGGTGGAAATAGATTCTCACCCGATTTCACCGTGTTGCGGAATCGTGCGGCGGCCGCCAGGAGAAACGTCCCGGAACCGCAGGCCGGGTCCAGCAGACGGGCCGGTCGTATCCCGTGGAAACCGACGCTGTCGAGAACGTGTTCGGCGAGCCACGTGGGGGTGTAGTACTCGCCCAGGCCGTGACGCACGCTCCGCGGCACGAGGCCGTGGTACACATCTCGCAGGAGGTCGATCCCCGAAACGGCCTCGCGGCGGAGCCGGTCGGGGGGGATGTCGTCGACGGCTGGAGAAACCGACTCACCGCCGAGGTGCCGGCACCAATCGAAGGGGCATTCCAGTCCGTCCCACGTCTCCTCGAACGGTGTATCGACGAGCGAACGCCGTGCCAGGGCGGAGGCGATCAGGGCGTAGCAGGAGT
>CAZFQG010000315.1:0-4059 GCA_964520785.1 uncultured Planctomycetaceae bacterium
CGGCCGGCCGGCGGAATAGATTTAGTTGCGAGGTTCGTATGGGAATCCAGGCTAGGGCGTCAGCCCTAGGAATAGAAAGAAACAGACATCCATGCAGCCCGATGGGGGCGACACAATCAAATGTCTCCTCTTCATCTCTGGCACCAATAATCCCCCCGCACGACCGAATAACCCCACATGGAACCAACCCACCCTCGCGAATACCGAATCATGCCCGAGCTGCGGCGATCCTGTTGGTATCTCATCATCGCCATGGGTCCGATCGCGGCCGTCTTCTACTGGGTCGCCCGGGTTGTCCATAATCGCGGCGCGGTGGACGCGGCGCTCGGGTGTTTGATGTTTGGATTGGTCGCGGTTGCGGTGGTCGTGCCGCTGCGGTGGAGGCTTCGCGTCGACGAAGCCGGGCTGTCGCGGCGGCTTCTCTTCCAGTGGGACCTGTGGCCGTGGTCCGACATCGAAAGCGGCCGCGTCCGGAAACTGCGGTCGCACACTCTGTACGATCCCGGCAGGCTGCTATGGAATCGCTGGCTGAGCCTGGGCTATATGAGCGAAGGGGATATTCAGAAAGTGATCGAGGCGGTGAACGAGCGGTACGTACTTCCACCGCCGCCGGACCTCCCGGCGAAGCTCACCATCAAGTACGGCTTCCGCCGCTCGGCAAACTTCGACCGTAACGGCATTCACCTGATGGTCCGCGGCGAGTTCCACGAGTACCTGTGGCAGGATATTCGCGAGATCCACATCCACCGTAGCGATCCCGTCCGGCGGGACTTCATGAGTCTCATTGTGACTCTCCCCGATCAACGAATGGAACTCAGGGTGGTCACGCATCAAAACGGGGCAACGCCGACGTGGCGAGGCGCGACGGCCGAGGAGGTCAATGAGTTTCTCCTCCAGCATGCCCCGGAGGACCGGATTTCTGTCTCCGTCGAGGGGAAACCGTCTACGAATCGCGATTATGTCGAGAAGAGACTGAAGGAGGTGAAGGAAACGCGTCGCGCTTTTGATATCGCCATGGCCGTGCTTTTTCCCTTATTGCTCGTCGGCTTCGGTTGGATGGCCGTTCAGGACGGGATCCTGAAGGCGGTCGTGATGGGGACGGCGTTCTGCACAATAACAGGGGCCCCGGTCTTATTCGTCCGTCGCTTGCACCGGGAGAGAATCGACGAACTGACCAAGGCGTTGGAGGATATTGCGGAAACCGAGTCCAGCGAGTCCGGAAACGCATGAGAAGGCGGTTTGACCGAGCTGGTTGACATTCCTTGCCCCTCCGGTAGAATGATGCCCGTTTTGTGAAACGTCGCCCAAGTCGCGATTCGCCGGGAAGGCGGTTCTCTTGGCGCAGGTCACGGAGATTTCGTGGTGAAGGTCCTGGTGTTCAACTCGGGAAGCTCGTCGGTCAAGTATGAAGTGTTCGCCGTGCGCGATTGGACGTCGCTTGCCTCGGGGCTCGTGGAGCGCATCGGCGAGCCGGAGAGCCGGCTGCGGCATCGGGGCGGGGTTGCGGGGGATGGTGACTCGGGGGAGGGCGCCACGGGGAACGGGGCCACGCAGATCGCCCGGTCGCAGGTGGTGCCCGACCACCGCAGTGCGGTCCGTCTCGTCTCCGAGGTCCTTCGTGAGTTCGCCGTACTGCGTGATCCAAGCGAGCTTTGCGCCATCGGACACCGCGTGGTTCATGGCGGAGAGGCCTTCCGCGAGCCGACGGTGATCGACGAGGAGGTGATCGCCACGATCCGGGCACAGATTCCGCTGGCTCCGCTTCATAATCCGGCTAACGTGGTGGGGATCGAAGCGGCGATGGCGGCGTATCCACGAGTGCCTCAGGTGGCCGTGTTCGACACGACGTTTCACCAGTCGCTTCCGCCGCACGCCTACCGGTACGCGATTCCGGAAGAGGTCTATCGGGACTTCGGGGTGCGACGCTACGGGTTTCACGGGACGTCGCACTCGTACGTCGCCAGGCAGGCGGCGAAACACCTTGACCGACCGATGCAGTCGCTTAACCTGGTGACGCTGCACGTTGGCAACGGGGCGAGCGCGGCGGCGATCCGAAATGGGAAGAGCATCGACACCTCGATGGGAATCACGCCCTTGGAGGGCTTGATCATGGGGACCCGCTGCGGCGACCTCGATCCGGCAATCGTGTTCTACCTCGCCCGAGTCACCGGAATGTCGAACGACGAACTGGAATCGATGCTCAATAGGGATAGCGGGCTCAAGGGCATCTGTGGTGAAAACGACATGCGTGAGATATTGAAGCGCGCCCGCGCCGGGGATGACCGGGCCCGGCTGGCGATCGAGATGTGCGCTTACCGAATCAAGAAATACATCGGAGCGTACTATGCCGTTCTCGGCCGCCTGGACGCGATCGTGTTCACCGGCGGAATCGGAGAGAATGCGCCGGAGATCCGGGAGACCGCCTGTCGAGACCTCGAACATCTCGGAATAGCGATCGACCCGAATCGAAACCATGCACACCCTCCCGGCCCGGTTGAGATCCAGAGCGACCGGAGCAAGGTCAAAGTGCTCGTCATTCCGACCGATGAGGAACGGGAGATCGCCCTGCACACCGTGGAGGCCATCGGGGCGGTAGGGTGAGTGAGTCCGAGGAAATGTGAGAACCCTGCCGATAAGCATAGGCCGCGGTCGTGTTCCGCCTCGAAGAGGCCTTCAACATGCCAGCCCGGGACGGAGCGACGCGCGGGCGCCGCAAAGCACCGCCCTGGGGGTAGCGGTCCCGATGATCCACCAAGCCCCGCAAGGAGCAACACTACGCCCCGCATATGCCGTTCGTGGCCGTGCTGATCAAATTCCAGCGGACGGAAGACCGAATTCAAGCCTCTCGCGTTCCGTATCTTTCCTCCCATCCGTGCAACTCCGTGTTTGATCCGTGGCTTGCGAATGGAAGGAAGAGAGGTTAGCCACGGATGAAACACCGATCTACACGGATAGGGCGGGCCAGTTCAAATTTCTCACCCCCCTACTGGACACGCACCCCGCGCCGTGCTAGAATCCCCCTTGGCGTGAATCCGGATCATCTCCCAATTCACCGCCAGAAACCTCGGCCGGGACAACCAACCACGCGTCGACACCGTCCGGCGCCGTCCTCGCCAAGGGAGAATTCGAGGGCCTGATGGGGGCACGGAGCCTCATCGCCTCGCTCAGATGACGGATTGGAGGACCCCGATATGTTGAGAGAGCCCGTCATGAAAGTCAGACTCGCTTGGTTGCTCGCGATACTCTTCGCTTGCGTCGTGGCGACAGTCTACTCACTGGTATCATCCTTCGCAGCGCCAAATTCCAGGAGTCGGAGATCCACCGGACCGGCTCCGGTGGCCGTAGCAGACTCGTGGCCTGAACCGAAGGTAGACTTTCAACCGCCAGAGCACCGCGAGTCGGACCTCAATTGCCCGACGATGAAGGCCGGTAAGCCGGTTCGGGAGTCTGTGGAACAAGACCCGGCGAGGCAAACGGGATATCGTCTCATCGTTGATTTGAGCGATCAGGTTCTCAAGTTCGAGGTTCCCAGAGAGGAGACGTTTCGCGATAGCCGGAGCCAGTTGGACCCGGAGGACACGTTGGCCGTCACCGCGTCACGGGCTCGCCTGATGTCAAGAGACCGCGAGGTGGCCCGCGTTCCCCGAGGCACTTTGCTCCACGCGGCCTGGTTCAGGCAGCCGTGGATTGGCACGGCAGTCATTCAAAACGGCGTCCGGAAGGTGGGCTGGATCCACGAAGACGACGTTCGATTCTATAGTGCGGAACCGAACCTCAATCCCGTTCCGACCACCGTCTGCAACCCCCAGTTCGCGAGTGCCGGAATGCTCGTCCTGAAGGCGAAGGTCTTCGACGACGGCTTGTATGCGGCCGTGGAGATCGCCGCGCAGAAGGGATTGGGCGATTTCGCGGGAAGGGAATTGCTGCTAAAGTCGCTGGCCGGTCATCTCGGCCAAGAGACCCCCGCCTCTTTCGGTTTGGCCGAACAGATCGTGGTCGCCGGCGCGAAGCTGGGCAATGCCGAGGTGTCTCTGTCCCCGCCCCTCCTCCGGGACTTGG
>CAZFQG010000316.1:0-4022 GCA_964520785.1 uncultured Planctomycetaceae bacterium
CGTAGACCTTCCGTAGCATCTGGGCGACGATAATCTCGATGTGCTTGTCGTTGATTTCGACGCGTTGGCTCCGATAGACATTCTGGATTTCGCGGACGAGATACTCCTGGACCGCTTCCTCGCCGGAGACGCGAAGGATATCGTGCGGGACGAGGGGGCCGTCGACCAGAGCCTCACCGGCCCGAACTCGGTCGCCGGAGTGGACGCGCAGGTGTTTTCCGTGGGCAATGAGGTGTTCGCGCTCCACTCCGGTCTCGCTGCGGACCACGATCGTCCGCTTGCCGCGCCGCTTCCCCTCGAGCAATTCCACCTCGCCGTCGATTTCGGCGATGATCGCCGGCTCCTTCGGCTTTCGGGCTTCGAAGATTTCGGTGACGCGCGGAAGGCCGCCGGTGATGTCTTGCGTTCCCATAACGCCGCGCGGAGTCTTCGCCAGCAAGGCTCCGGCGGAGATCATGGCTCCCTCGTCCACTTCGATGTACGCCTTCTCCGGCAGATAGTGGAAGTCGAGTATCTTGCCGGTTTCATCCTCGATGACGATCTGGGGGTGCAGGTCGCCCTTGTGTTCCACGATGAGCTGGCGCGAATAACCACCCGCGTCCTTCTCGCGGCGCATCGTTTCCCCCTCGATCACGTCCTCATAGCGAACGCGACCGCCCACCTCGGCGAGAATGGGGATGCTATGCGGGTCCCATCGGCACAGCACCGTTTCGGCGGGGACTTCCTGCCCTTCGGAGACCGTCAGCACCGCGCCGGTAGGGATTTCGTACTGCTCCAACTCGCGGCCTTTCGAATCGAGCAATACGATCTCGCCGTGCCGGGAAAGCACCAGGTTTTCGCCCTGGGCGTTCTCGACGACCTTGAGTTTGGTAAACTGAACCTTGCCCGGCTTCTTCGCGCGAATCTCGCTTTCCTCGACTGCGCGAGCCGCGGTTCCACCGATATGGAACGTCCGCATCGTCAACTGCGTTCCGGGTTCACCAATGCTTTGGGCGCCAATGATCCCAACCGCCATTCCCTGTTCGACCAGGTTTCCGGTGGAGAGGTCCATGCCGTAACACAAGGCGCACACGCCCAGCGGGGCGTTGCAGGTCAGTGGGCTGCGGACCTGAATCTTCTCCAGGCCCATCTCCTCGATTCGCCGCCCGATCTCGGGGGTAATCAGTTCGTTTTCGCGAACGATCACCTCGTCCGTAATCGGGTTGACGATGTTGGCCCGGCTGACGCGGCCGCGAATCGAGTCGGCAAGACTGACTTCGACTTTCTCGCCGCGGTAGATGACCCCCTTGGTTATGCCCTGCGTGGTATCGCAGTCGTGGCAGGTGACGACGACGTTCTGCGCGACATCCGCCAGTTTACGCGTCAAATAACCCGAGTCCGCCGTCTTCAAGGCGGTGTCCGCGAGGCCCTTCCGGGCACCGTGGGTCGACGAGAAGTACTCCAGAACGCCCAAGCCCTCGCGGAAATTCGCCTTGATCGGCGTTTCGATGATTTCGCCGGAAGGCTTGGCCATCAGGCCGCGCATTCCAGCCAACTGCCGAATTTGCTCGACGCCGCCGCGGGCACCGGAGTGCGCCATGAGAAAGATCGGGTTGACGTACCCGCTCCAACGGCGGTCGTTCTCCAATTCGACCATCATTTCGGAGGTGATCTGTTCCCGAGCGTGGGTCCAAGAGTCGAGGACCTGGTTGTACCGTTCGACGCCGGTGATGATGCCACGGTCGTACATTTTCATGCTTCGCATGACCGCCTTTTCGGCGGTGGCGATCACCTTGGCCTTGTTCGGGGGGGTGATCAGGTCGTCCGTTCCGAAGGACAGACCGCTGTGCGTGCTTTGACGGAAGCCGAACTGGTTCATATCGTCCAACAGTCGGATCGTGGCGGGCCGTCCCAGCGATTCGTAGCAATCCGAGATGACGCGCGCGAGTTCTCCGGAACGCATCGCCGTGTTGTAGAACATCATTCCATTCGGAAGGATGCCGTTAAAGAGGACGCGGCCCACCGTCGTTTTCACGCGCGAACCGTTGCGTTTTTCGCCCCCCTTGATTTCCCGATCAAGCGGCAACTTCACCTCGATCTGCGCGTGCGTATCGACGACGCCCATCGAGTACGCCAACTCCACCTCCTCGGGCGACGAGAAGATCATGCCCTCGCCGCGGCGGTCGCTCATCATCATCGTCATGTAGTAACAACCCATGACGATGTCCTGCGAAGGACTGATGATCGGCGCGCCGTTGGCGGGGGAGAAGATATTGTTGGTCGACATCAACAGGGTGTGAGCCTCCACCTGCGCCTCCAACGAAAGGGGGAGATGGACGGCCATTTGGTCACCGTCGAAGTCGGCGTTGAAGCCCTTGCAAACCAGCGGGTGCAGCTTGATCGCGTTCCCCTCGACCAGCATCGGCTCGAAGGCTTGAATGCCCATCCGGTGGAGCGTCGGGGCGCGATTGAGAAGAACGGGCCGGTTCCGGATGACTTCTTCCAGAATGTCCCAGACCTCCTCGTCCTTGCGCTCGAGCATCTTCTTCGCGCTCTTGATGGTGTCGGCGTGTCCCAACTCCTTCAAGCGACGGATAATGAACGGCTGATAAAGCTCCAGGGCGATCTTCTTGGGTAGGCCGCACTGGTGGAGTTTGAGGTTCGGACCGACGACGATCACGCTGCGCGCGGAGTAATCGACTCGCTTACCCAGAAGGTTTTCGCGGAAGCGGCCTTGCTTTCCCTTGATCATATCGGTGAGCGACTTCAGGGGGCGGTTGCTCGAGCCGAGAACGGGCCGCTTGCACCGGTTGTTGTCGAATAGCGCATCGACCGATTGCTGCAGCATGCGCTTCTCGTTCCGGATGATTACCTCCGGAGCGTTCAAGTCGACCAGCTTCTTCAATCGGTTGTTCCGGTTGATGATCCGCCGGTAGAGGTCATTCAGATCGCTGGTGGCGAAGTTGCCCGAATCGAGCAACACCAGGGGCCGCAAATCGGGCGGAATGACCGGAATGACGTCCAAAACCATCCATTCGGGGCGGTTATCGCTGTCGCGGATCGCCTCGACGATCTTCAAACGGTTGGTAAGCTCCTTCTTCTTTTGCTTCGAATTCGTCTCGACCAGCTCCTTGCGAAGCTCCCTAGCCAATTGGACGAGGTCCAGGTCGATGAGGAGCTTCCGGATCGCATCGGCGCCCATGTCCGCCTTGAACGATCCGTCGGGATAATCCATTCGGGCGGCCCGGTATTCCTCCTCCGTCAGGAGTTGCTGCACTTTCAAGGGCGTATCACCCGCCTCGGTCACGACATAGTCCTGGAAGTAAATCACTTTTTCCAGACTGGTGGTCTTCATGCCCAGCAGCGTTCCCAGGCGGCTCGGCATGGCCTTGAAGAACCAGATGTGGACGACCGGAGCGGCCAGTTCGATGTGTCCCATCCGCTTGCGCCGCACGCGCGAGTGCGTAATCTTCACGCCGCAGCGATCGCAGATCATCCCCTTGTATTTCATGCCGCGGTATTTTCCGCAGGCGCATTCCCAGTCCTTTTCCGGACCGAAAATGCGCTCGCAGAAGAGTCCGTCCCGTTCCGGTCGGTAGGTGCGGTAGTTGATGGTCTCGGGCTTTTTGACTTCGCCGAAAGACCAACTCCGAATGTCGTGCGGCCGAGCGAGACTGATTTTTACCGAAGCGTAATCGTTAATTCGATCGTAGGAACTTTCGCCGATGCTCACGGATGAAACTCCTTATCCGAGACGAAAAAAAAGACGTTTTGTAAATCCGTACGAAGGGGGCGCGCCGCCGATTACTCCGACGCGGCGCGCCATTCGGCTCGCTCGTCAGAAACTTCCTTTTTCCAACTGCATGTTCAACCCGAGTCCGCGGATCTCGTTCGTCAAGACGTCGAAACTGGCCGGAGTGCCGGCTTCGAGCGTGTTTTCTCCCTTGACCATGGACTCGTATATCTTCGTTCGACCCTCGACGTCGTCGCTCTTCACGGTCAGCAGCTCCTGAGGATGTAGGCGGCCCCGTAGGCCTCCAGGG
>CAZFQG010000317.1:0-3948 GCA_964520785.1 uncultured Planctomycetaceae bacterium
CGGCGACGGTCGGCCTCCTCGATGCCGGCGGCGTCCAGAAGCCGGAGGCGGTATCCGACTGGGTCGGCCTGACCGTATCCGAAGTCGGAACCCCAAACCAGCCGCGCAGGGTCGCAGCGCCCGAGCAGCTCGCGCAGGCCCGCCAAGTGGGGACCGCATAGGCACCCCCAAAGGTTGTCGGCGTAGTCCATGGCGGTGATTGCCTCGCGCCAATGCTCAAACAGACCACAGTGACCCAGGATGATTCGGGTTTCCGGATGGCGCCGGGCCAACAAGGCGATTTGCGAGGGGAGCGAAAAACTCGGCGTCCCGTCGTGAAACAGCACCACTGCGTGGTAGCGTCCGGCAATCTCGCATAGGTGGTCCATTTCCCGGCTCGTGGGGCTCATGCCCTGGAGCCAGGGATGAATCTTCACCCCTCGGTGTCCCAACGTCTCCAAACAGCGGATCAGCTCGTCTTCCGCCGGTTTTCCCCAATGAAGGTTCACCGTGCAGAAGGGGATCATTCGCCCCGCGGAGGAAGCGCAGGCCGCGGATATCGCGGCGTTCTCGTCGACGATGCGGCAATCGTCGCCCAGTCCGAGCGAAGGCAGCACGACCGAGTGGGTCACGCCGTGCCGTCCGAGAACGTCCCACCAGCCCGCCAGATCCGGCGTTCCACCCGCCGCGTACGAGGCGTTCCAATGGGTGTGGCAATCGACGATCATGAGGACGCTCCTTCCAGGAGCCTCAGTAGGTTCTCGCCGTAAACAGCGGGATATTCCTCGAATGGCAGGGCCTCCGCGAAATGGCACAATTCGTACTCCGGTGAATTCCTGGGGGCCGCACTGCCGAAGAGCAGCCGCGAGGGATCCGCCGACGCGGCGTACTGCGCGGCGCTCCAGGGGCGGACCAGGCTCAACTCGAACCAGACGTTCTCGGGTGCCGCGGCAAGGACAACCGGCATGTCGGGATGGTAATCGGTGCTTCCGCAGTGACCGAGGATGAATCGGACCGCGGGATGCCGCGCCGCGACCAGCAGGAGTTGAGACGGCGCGGCCGCCGAATGGGGACCGGTATGCACGTAGACCGGGATGTTCAGCCGCGACGCCTCTTCCAGAAGGGGGTCGGCGATTTCGTCCGTGAGGATGAATCCCTGCAACGCGGGCGCCAGCACGAGCATCCGCGCCGCGTCCGCGGCCGACCGGGCGAGTTCCCTGATCGCCGCGTCGCCATACCATGGGTTCACGGTACACGCCGGAATCAAACGGTCCGAAAACCGTTGGGCCAACTCGGCGATGCGACGGTTTCCCTCCACGTTGGCGACGGCGATTTCCCGGTCCTGGGGGGCAATGACTGCCTTGGCGATTCGGGCCCGATCCATCAGGCGCAAGAGCGCCTCCACGGAGAGGACCGTCTCCCGTTCGGTTCCCGGCGTGCAGTAGGCGTCAACAATCTGTACCAACGTAGATTTCTCCCTCAGTGTTCGCGGTTCTCGAATCGTCTCGAAATGCCGACCAGCGCGAGTCCCAACATCGCCAATAGCGAGCCGACCGTCAAGCTGCATGTTCCCTCTCCGAAGGGAACGAACACGGCGACGGCGGCGACGAGCAGCATTCCCAGCGCGGCGACCGCGATGCCGACAAGCCGGATCGGGAAGACGCCGGAGCCGGCCGGCCGTGTCTCGCTTGCCGCGGCCTCCTCCGCCGTGAGCCCCGAGAGGAACTCGGCCACGAACCGGCGTCTTTCAGGCGACCCCGGCCAGACGGCGCTTCCGACCGCCAGTCCGCCGAGCGTCGCGCCGAAGGAGACCGCCATGAAGGCCGTGTCCGAGAGACTTCCGCCGGTCGTCTCGTTCCAGTAAATCGGTCCGAGAAACCGGAGCCCGAAATTGACCGCCAGTCCTCCGAGCAACCCGCACAAGGCCCCGCCGGTAGAGACCCGGTGCCAGAGGAGCCCGGCGAGGATGGGGATCATCGTCGGAGGTCCGAACAGGGCGAAGATGCCGACCATGAGATCGAACAGGCCCTTGCTCAAGGTCCCCATCGCCAGCGCGCCGCCGATGGTGGCAGCGGCGACGGCAAGGGTGAAGACCCGGCCGGCAAACACATAATGGCCCTCCGACGCCTCACGGGCCAACAGCCGCCGGTAGATGTCCGTCGTCAACACGGAAGCGACCGCGTTGTAATCGCTCGACAGCGACGACATCGTCGCGGAAAAAATGGCGGCGATCAAGAGGCCCAGCATTCCCGTTGGCAGGAGTTCGCGGCAGACCAGGCCGTAAATCCGGTCCGGATCGTCCACTCCCGGCAGAAAAACCGAGGCGGCCAGTGCCGGCAGCAGCAGCAACGGCGCGGCGGTTGCCGAAAGGACCGCGGCCAGGTAGCAAACCCTCCGCGCGTCCTTGTCGGTCGGCACCGCGTAAAAACGCTGCACCAGCGACCAACGCGTGCAGAAGGAGAGCATCTGCAACAGGCCGAATATGCCCAGATACCAGGCCGTGTAGTGCCCCGCGGTCGGCGCCCACGCATCCGCCGGCAGCCCCTCGACGAGTCCGCCGACCCCGCCGGTCCTCGCCAGGGCCAAGGGTACGAGCACGAGCACCGCGGCCATCATCACGATGAACTGCACCGTATCGGTAATCAGCACGGCCCACAGCCCACCCAGGAGCGTGTAGGCCATCATGATCAGTCCCGAGTACAAAACGGCCTCCCTCGCGGGAAAGCCGAGCGACGCGGAGACCACGATCCCCACCGCCAGAATCTTCGTCGCGTCATCCAGGACGACGAGAACGACCCCCACGTACGACAACGACTGGCGCATCAGGGAGTTGTACCGCGCCTCGACGAATTCCATGGGACTGGTAATCGCCACGCGCCGCCACCGCGCGGCGACCAATTGCGCCGTCAAGAGCATCGTCACGGTAATCACCCCCCAAATCGTTAGCGGCACGAGACCATACTTGTACGCCAGCGACGAGTGGGCCACGAACGAGAAAGCGCTGAAGCTGCTCATCCAAAACGAAATGCCCGAGAGCCACCAGGGAACCTGCTTTCCGCCGGCGAAAAAGTCGGACATGCTCCGCATCTTTCCGGCGAAGTAGAACCCGATTACCAGCAGTACGGCGAAGTATCCGGCGATAAGGGCGTAGTCGGCGGCGGTGAGCGGATTTCCCGGAGAAGGCATGGTCGGCTTGAGCAATTACAGGGTAATCTCCCAAAGGTATCCACTCCGCCGCGGATTGTCGTTCTCGCAGGCATAGAGGACTCCATCCTCGGTCGCCACGATATCGTGGCATTGATGCATCGCCGCTCCCTCGGCGTCGACGACGGGACCGAGCTTTTCGAAGGTCCCCTTGCGGTAGTCGACCCGCATCAACTCGCACCGGCCACCGCGTCCCGTCACGCCATAGGCTGCGCCGTCCTCAGTCTTGACCATCGCGGCCAGCCGGCTGGGGCGGTCCGGGGTGGGGGTGAAGAGGAATTCCGCTTTCCCCGTCGCCGGGTCGACGCGATAGAGTGACCCGTTGGCCCCGCCGGCATAAAGGGCCCCGTCGCCGAAATTGAAAAACGCCTCCGCCTTGGCATAACCGTACGAGCCGTCGGGCTTGGGAAGGCCCGTCTTGTAGAAGATCGTCCGGTCCGCGGCGGGATCGTACTTGCACAGGCGCACGGCGTCCGGTCCCGGCCGGTCCTGCCACGCGCGGGTGAGCGACCAGTTGCTCCAGACGCACCCCTCGTCGTCCAGGATGATGTTTTCCCCCTGCGCCATTCCACCGTAGCCGCTGCCGAGTTGGGCTAGAATCCGCCCTTCGCCGGTCCGCAGATCGTAGGCCCCCAGGTACTCCGGGGCGAAATGGAGTAGATAGAGAACCTGCCGCTTCAGGTCGGCAACCAGCGATTGGATGTAAACGTGCGGCAGGGGAATGCCCAGCTTGCGAATATCCCCGGTCATCGGATCGTACCGGAT
>CAZFQG010000318.1:0-3938 GCA_964520785.1 uncultured Planctomycetaceae bacterium
TTGGAGCGAGCGGCTCGATTCGCCGAGTGTCTTTTTTAACCCCCGGCCGGCACCGGAGGCGGAGTTCCTCATGTTCTGGTACGACTGCGAGCAGCGCGGAGTCGCCAGCGCGATCTCGCCGGACGGAATCCATTGGACCCGCCAGGAGGGAATCCGCGTCAAGGCCGGCGATCGTACGACCGCCGGCTGGGACCCCTTGCGGAAGAAATTCTACGTCATCACGCGAATTCCCAGCCGCGGAATCCGCACGTGCGGCTTGTGGGAAAGCGAAGACGGCTTGAACTTCGAATTCGTCAAGGAGATCGCCGCCCCGGACGAGCATGACCCACCGGAGACGCAGTTCTACGGAATGATCCGTTTTCCGTACGAAGGCATCCATTTAGGATTCCTGGAACCTTTTTTCATTCCGCTCCGCAAGCTGGATACGCAGTTGATGTACAGCCGCGACGGGCTGGCCTGGCACCGCGCGTGCGACCGCCAGACGTTCCTGCCGTGGGGACCGCCCGGCTCCTGGGACCAGACATGGGTGATTCCCTCGCACAACGCGCCCATCCGCGTCGGCGACACGCTGTATATCTTCTATCAGGGCCGCCAGACGCTGCACTGGGCCGAGGCCCCGTTCGGGCACATCGGTTCGGTCGGCCTGGCCTTCCTCCGCCCCGACGGTTTCGTCTCCCTGGAAACCCAGTGGAACGTCGGCTCCGTCATCACCGCTCCCTTGCGGCTGGCAGGAAAGACGTTGCACATGAATGCCAAGGCGAAGCCCGGCTCGGTTTGGGTCGAAGTTTTGGATGAGGAAGGCAGGGTGATTGACGGCTTTTCGAAGAATGCCTGCACCCCGATGCAAATGACCGACAGCCTCGACCACGTCGTCACGTGGAAAGACTACAAGACACTGGAGAACTCCAAGGACAAGACCATCCGTTTGAAGTTCTACATCCAAGGGGCCAAACTGTATTCGTTTTGGATGGAGTAACCGTCGCGATATTTCAGGCGGACACATCGCCTAACGAATCCACTAATGCCCACCAGAACCAGAAAATTCGTCGAACTGGCCCAGCGGTTGGAGACCGACATCCGCGACCGGAATCTCCAGCCGGGCGATCGCTACTTCAGTACGATCGACGCGGCCAAGATGCTCCGCGTCGATACGGCGACGGCGAATCGAGCCTTGCAGTTGCTGGTGAAACGCAACGTCATTCGCCGCCGGCAGCGCGTCGGGACTTTCATCGCGGATGCCCGCGAAGGGGACACGCCGGTTTTGGACCAGATTCACCTGATGACCCGCGACGATTACCCGCGCATCGAGGGATGGCTCAATCCCGACGCCATGCTCGCGCTGCAATCGGAGTTGCCGAACGTGCGGATTCAATTCCATTCCGTTCCCCAGGACGGCGAGAAGGAATACATGATCGAGACGATCAACGCCGCGCTCAAGGCCCCTTACCCCGAGGGGTTCGTTCTGACGCGTTCGTCGCTCTTGATGCAGCGGATGATGCAGGCTAGTGGACTGCCGGTCGCGGTGTTCGGGCATCCCTACCCCTCGCTGGGTGACATGCCGTTCGTCGACCGGGACCAGAAACACATCGGCCGCTTGAGCGCCGAATACCTCTTGCGGCATGGTCACCCCCGCATCGCGATCCTCATGCGGCAGCGCATGCTGCCGGGCGATCACCTCCTCATCGAGGGTGCCCGCGAGGTCGCGGCGGAACAGGGCCTCGGCGCGGGAGACTTCCTCGTCTACTGCCTTTCGCCCGACGAAGACGAGGTCCGTTTCGCGGTCGAGTCGATCCTGGAGGCTCAAGTCGCCCGGACCGGGTTCATCGCGAGGTCGCCGACGATGGCCCGCATTACCTGGGAGCTTCTGGGACGCGTCGGTCCGGACGGCCGGCGGGCCGCTTCGCTCGTCGTGACGGATTACTTCGAGGCGGCATCGCTCCCCTATCCGTGTATCCGTACCGAAGATACCGTCGACAGCCAGGGCCGCAGGCTGGGACGGTTGATCCACGATCTGGCGTGCGGGCTGCCCTTCAATGGAAACGGGCATCTCGTACCGGTAAGGCTTCGTGAAGTCTGAGAGGAGTAACTCTTTCATGTCAAACCCCCCAACCGTATCTCGAAAGGAGTGATCATGATTGTTCGAACCACTCGAGTGGCCCTTTTTTCGCTCGCGGTACTGCTTGCCGCGACCGGCGCCCTTGCCGGCGTCTGGACGGCCGCGACGGAGCCAGACATCCCGCCGTCGGACCCCATGTGGGAATTCACCGGCGATTTGTACGACCGCGAGTACGTGGCCGGGGACTATCTCCGGATCGACTCGATGTCCGAAGGGGCGCTGGACTACTGCCATTTTCAGATCATCGACGACCCGTCGATGGACTGGACCGCCTTGAACGCCGTCACCGCGCGGGTGCGTGTAGGAGACGTCGCCGAGGGAAAGATGGGAGCCGCGTCGATCAGCGTCTATGGCCCCAACGGGGACGGAAGTTGCGACTTGTATTCGCTGCGTTTCGACGCCGGGCGCGTTCTACTGCGGAATGTCAACACCTGGGAGCCGATCACCTTGGACACGTCCGTCTGGCACGACTACACCATGGTGGTCGACCCGGGGGCCGATGAAGGGGCGGGACGTTTCTACGTCTTCGTCGACGGCGATTACCTGGGCCAGGCTTCCGCCAGGCCCAACGTTCCGCTCGACTTCAACGGCGTCCGCTGGGGCGATGCTTCGCAGGGCGACGAGGCCGGGGTCAGCGACTGGAATTTCGTGAAATGGGGCGCCGACACGACGATTCCGGAACTCCCCGAGCCACCGCTGACCCTCGCCGATGGGGATCTCAACGGTGATAACTTCGTCGGATCCGCCGACCTGGATATCGTCCGCGCAAATTGGGGGACCTCCGTGGGAGGGACCATCAGCTATCTCGGCACGTGGACCGGCGATGCCTTGCCGCAAGATTCCACGCCCGCTTGGGTGCCGCGCGGTGACATGGCCAACGCGACGATCGTCACCGACGGCCCCGACGCCCCTTACATGAACCTCGACACCCCCGCCACCTTCGGGAACAAGACCGATCCCGGAGCCTATTGCGATTTCGACCTGACGAATACGACCGCGATCGATCTGACCGAACCGGTGGTCGTCGATTTCCGGATGCGGATCAACGGCCGGAGCGACCCTCCGGACAGCAGTCCTCAGGTCAACGCGATCAATTTCTACCATCCCGACGGAAATGGGAATACGAAGTACTACGTCCTTTGGGCGATGGTCGACAGTTTCGCGGGCGCCGCCGTGGATACGAGTGAATGGCACGACTACCGCGTCTCCATCGATCCGGCCGCCCTGGTGGCGACCGTCTATGTCGACGACTTCTCGACCCCGGCCGCGACGATCACTCCGGGCACGATCAATAATTTCGACCTCAACGGCATTCGCTTCGGGGACCTGTCCGACTCCCGCGCCGGAGACGCCGATTGGGCGTTTATCGGCTGGACCGACGACGCCGGGAGCCACGTCCTTCAGGGGGATGCTAATGGCGACGGAGTCGTCAACAGCGGCGATCTCGACATCGTTCGGGCCAACTGGGGACGTGGAACACCCCCGGCGGCGGCGATCCCGGAGCCGATGACGTTCGGTCTGATCGTTTTCGCGGCGGCCCTTGTCCTGGTCAAACGCAAGAAACGTTGACGCAAACGCTGCGCGCCCGGAGGAATAGAGGGCATGGGATGAGTGTTCGCACCGAAGCCTCCGTCGGAGGTTTCCCCGCTCCCCATGCCCGCACGGGCGCGCCACCAAAGGCCCATGCAGCGGTCTTCGGCCTTGAGTTTTTCCCAATCCTAACACGAAACCCTCAATCCCCGGTGGGAGCAGCTCATGAAACGCTCCGCATTTACCTCTGTAGGGGCCGTTTGTCAACCGTTTTTTGGTGTTGGCATTAAAT
>CAZFQG010000319.1:0-3927 GCA_964520785.1 uncultured Planctomycetaceae bacterium
AGTGCGTCATCCGATTCAAACCGGGATCGCTATTAAGGATGAGATTGTCGAGAAATCGCAAACAAGTGAGGGACAGGGGGAGATCGGGTTCGATGTTGCGGTAACAGTCACGCCTGCGGGATTGGCGGCAAAGGCAAAGCTGGCGAAGGCCGCGAAGACCGCAAAGGGTGCCCGAGCTGCGGAAGCCGCGAAAGCCGCCGAGGCGGCCAGAGCTGCGAAAGCCGCCAAGATTGCATCTACGGCGGAGAGCGTAACCGACAAGCTTCGCCGCTACCTGCTCAATCCAAACCATCCAGTCGGAGGCGATAAGGCGACATGGTTCAAAAAGGCGCTCGGATTCACTCAGGAAAACCTTGGCGATCTGGCAAAACAGATTAAATTTGATCAGGCAAAAGCAGTGGCAACGGAGCTGACCCAGCATGGGCAGAAGTACGAGCAGGTCATCAATATTGTCGGTGCGAATGGGAAGACCATTCCAACGCTCTTTGTCTGGATCAAAAACAACGACGGAGTCGTCCGATTGGTCACTAGTACGCTTGGAATCGACTAGTGCTTGATCAACACTTGATGTTCGGGTCGGCGATCCAGCGAACTACGGCAATTCATCGACTGAAATGAGAACTTCAACCGCGATTTTTTACGTTTGACAAAGCACCAGCCATGTTCGACGCATACGACACCTTTCGCTTGGCACGCATGATTCCACAACAGCCTATTCCCGTTGGCAGTGTTGGAGTTGTGCTGATGGTTTTCGACGGAAGCATTCCGGAATACGAAGTTGAATTCCCTGATGGCAAAGGGGGGAATCTCGGTACCCGCCCGACCCACACCATCCGGGAGGAGTTTATGGAGCCTTTCACGCCGGAGGACACTGAATCGAAATTAGCGACTTGACGGCGTTTCAGAGGGCGCATGGCGTATGGTCAAGAAACTCAGTACGACGCCACCGGCAACCGGACGGACGTCACCGTTTTGCGCGGCACGGACACCACCTACACCGTCGACGCCTTCAATCGCGTTACGCGCGTCAACCCCTGGGACCGCGCAACGGCGGATTGCCGGGGATATTGGACAGCTTGTGTTGCGGTTTGACCAGACCCAGAAAATCACCAACCGCTACCTCTGGGGGCCGGCGGTGGATCAGATTCTGGCCGACGAGCAGATTTCGTGGAATGACGTTGCCGAAGAATACGACATCGAGTCGATACTCTGGCCGCTCACGGACCACCGCGGAACAATCCGCGATCTGGCCGAGGTCAACGGCTCCGGCGTCACCGAAATCGTCAACACCCGGACCTACGACGCCTACGGAAAAGTCATCGCGGAGAGCGCCCCCGCCGTCGACCACATCTTCGGCTTCACCGCGCGCCCCTCCGAAGGGGAGACCGACTTGCAGAACAACCTCAACCGATGGTATGATGCGGCTATCGGAACCTGGATCAACGAAGACCTCATTGGATTTGAAGGAGGTGACGCCAACCTATACCGCTACTGCGGGAACGACCCGGTGAATTCGGTGGATCCGAGCGGGTTGCAGGGTGGTTCCGTACGTTACTTACCCCCGACTTCAGCGCCCTTTAACCCACCAAGCTGGATCACGACCCCCGTTGGTCGAGCATTAACGTCGACCGAGCAGCGATTTCTGTCTTTCGTCTTCAAGAGCATCCTCGACATGGGATTGTCGCAGGAGGAACAGATTCTGCTCATGGGCGACATCGCGAGTGTTTTGAATCAAGTGCGTTTGTGGGATCACTCGACCATACCTGTAGGATCCGGAGGGCTAAGTCACCTTGGTGCCTCCGTGTTTATCGTGCCGGGCTTGGCTGAAGGGGTCACCGTTGGAAACCAAATATACTTTACGCATGGCGCGTATCAGAGACTGGCGGCCGATCTTCCGCTCCTCGCGCACGAGGCATTTCACAGTCTTCAGTACCAGACGTCGCGGTTGGGCGTTCCTGCATGGGTACTTGTCTACTTCGGCGATGCCACGGTTAACTGGATGTCTATCAAGTGGCCTGAGGACGCATACATGTCAACCGTCCCAGAAATGCAGGCCTTTGCGCTTCAGTTCGCTCTCCGGACAATACTCCAGAAGTACCCGAATCTGCCCACGCAGATCGCTCAATCCTCCCTGTCTCCGCAACAGAAAGAAGCAATCGCTAATGAGATTCGAAAAGCTTACCATGATGAACTCGTGCGCAAGATGAAAAACCACTGGCCTCCGAAGTTCAAGCCTGGGAATGTCACCGTGGACCCGACTTGGCCGTACTAAAGGAGATGACTCCTATGGCCTATCGATTGAAGCGACAGACAATCCCTTTGCTGATCAGCATGGATTCCGCCACGAATCGGCTCCGCCTGGCGGACAACCCGGAACACGGCGAAGCGAAGGCCATGGCAAACGCAAGGACCCGTTCGCGGGGATAGAACATGAATTCGCAACAACAGGCTGAAGGCCGCGAGACCAAACGAAAACCCCGCATTGAAACCGGCTGCGCCGACTTGAGCGGATGCTGCACACTCCCCGGCGGCATTATCTGCGTAGTTCTGGGGGTTCTTCTCCTGGTTAGATGGTACTACGGATCCCTCCATTTGCGAGAATTTGCGCGAGGTGATCGCATCGAGATGCCGCTCGATCTCTCGCGTCCTGGAGTTCTCACGTGGAAGCCTGACTTCACTACTACATCGACGCCCGAGGACTTGAATCTCTGCTTCTGCGAGAGGTACGGGCCGGACTTGCTTCCATCTCTCGATGTTTTGGATGGGCTGTGGCTTGACGTGCGTGTCAAGACAGTCACGGGAGAGCTGCTGGCAGCGTCCAGCTATCGGGGAGACCCAACCTTCAGACCGATCCGTGGAATCACACTGATCGATGTGATACGCGAAGGTCCGGTCTTTTTTGCCGAAGAACCCATCACCGTCGAATTCGAGGTCATCAGAGGCGTTGACGAACTGAAGGGAGTCCCGGCGGCGCTCTACTTCGTCAATGCAGAGAACAAATACGCGGGGGTCCCACGCGTGTTCGACTTTCTGCTAGTGTTCTGCCCCGGCTCATTTCTCCTGCTACTGGGAATCCTCCAATTGTTCGTTTCGGTTAGAATGAAACGCGGCGCCGCAGGGATGCGCTCACCGAAAACAGGTGGCGATTCAAGCGGAGCGGGGTCGAACCCGTTCCAAGAGTGAGGATGCTCTGGCGGGAGTCTGAACGTCGCAATGGGGACGCACCTGGTTTACGGTCGGCACCGTCACTAAAACCGTCACCTTCGCCTACGACTTCCTCAACCGCTGGATCGCAACCGACGTCGATACCGACCCGGCCACCGCGGGCGGAGAGACGTCGGAATACTTCGTCTACGGCCAGGCGACGCTGCCCGACGAGGTCGCGCCGTGGGACCGCGCGGCGGCGGACGCGCGGGATATTGGGCAAATTACGTTGCGCCTGAACGAGGACGGCGAAATCTCGAACCGCTACCTCTGGGGGCCCGCGGTCGATCAGGTTCTGGCGGACGAACAGGTAAGCTCGGACGGCCAGGGCGACTATGATACCGACCAGATCCTCTGGCCGCTCGGCGACCACCAAGGCACCGTCCGCGACCTAGCCAAGGTCAACGGCTCCGGCGACACGGAGATCGTAAACACTTACAGCTACGACGCTTATGGCGTCCTCCTGACCGAAACCGCCCCCGCCGTCGACCACCTCTTCGGTTTCACCGCCCGCCCGACCCAAACCGACGCCGGTCTTGTCAACTGCCTCAACCGATGGTATGATCCAATCATCGCCAGTTGGATAACCCAAGACCCCATCACATTCCAAGGAGGTGACGCCAACCTATACCGCTACTGCGGGAACGACCCGGTGAATTCGGTCGATCCGAGCGGACTTTTCAGGTTGTTCGGCCAAGAATGGGTTATGCCTTGGTCACCCCA
>CAZFQG010000320.1:0-3908 GCA_964520785.1 uncultured Planctomycetaceae bacterium
GTGACGAGGATGCGGTTGTCGCGAACGGAGACGCTGGACCAGCCAAAACCCTGCTCCGGCTGGGGGCTGGGGGCTTGCAGTGGGTCGCCCACGTTCGCTCCGTCGCTACGGCGGAACAGGAAGGCCTTGCCGGCGTGCGCGGTCTGGCCGTCCTCTTCGCCCCGCGCGGTGACCAGGAACTTGTCGTCCAGCATCGAGACCGACCAGCCGAAGTAGTCGTCGGGGGAAGCGAGGAGACATTGCTGCTTTTCCATTGCTTTACGGGGCTCGCGCGGTGCGCAGCCTGACAGTATGTTACCACCGTTCGCGTGAGCCCTGAATACCAGTGATGTCCCTTCTTCTTCCACCTCGGCAGCCCATCAATAAACTAGCTGCGTCCCCGTTTCGACGTTCCCGTCCCCGTTTCGACGTTCCTCTTTGTCGTCTTCGGCCGCGAAGAACTGGAAATCTTCCGTTTGGCTCTCCCCAAACTGGGTGTTCCATAGTGTCACTTGCTCGCGCTCCCATTTGTCGGAAATCCCGTCGTCGTCCACGTCAATCGGAATACCAAGATTGTACTGGAAAACGACCGTTCCGTCCATCTTCACGTCCACCCGGACGACGGCCGCCTTCGCGAGCCTTATCTCGGCGACGATCACTGGGCCGTCTCCGCTCCATGTTCCGCCTGGATCTCGCGCATTCGCTTCCGGGCGTACTCCATCGCATCGTCGCTGAAGGGCCAGGGGATCTTCACGGCCAAGGGGTCGCCGTCGGGGTAGACTGTGGTTCCGTAGATGGTCAGCGTCTTCGGATGCTCGGGGCCCGTATAGCGCTGGAGGTAATCGACAAGTGTGTCGACGATGGCCCGCCAACCGTCGGTTATCTCCTTCCGGAGCGCCACCGGGTCTTCGAAGGCGTCCGGGTGGGCGTCGATCAAGGCCCACGCACGGGGGTGGGCGTTGCACTCCGCGCACAACCGCACGGCCTGGGTGAGCGCCTCGCGGCGGGTATCGAGCGGAATCGGCTCCGGCTCAGGGCGCGGGGTTCCCGTTTTTTCGGCAAGGGCGTCTTCATTCTCCCATTCTTCCGCCAGGCTCAGGGAAGATTCGTACACCGACTCGTCACCGAAGACGGCCGCCTTCATCAGGAATTGCCACGCGATGTCATCCCGCCGTGCCAGACGCGCGGCCCGAGCGATTTTGAGCGACAACGGGGCGACGGAGGGACATAGTGAACTGTTGTTGATCGACTCTCCCCAACGTGGAGGAAACGCGGCCCCTTCCAGGTAAACTCGCCACGCCAGGTCATACAATCCGGCCTGTTCCAACAGCGACGCGCACTTGCGGAGTTTGTAATCCCAAAGCATGGGGACCGTAGGAAGCGGAGGAGTAACAAGGGCATGCATCCGCGGCTGCATCTTGACGGTCTTCAGAAACGGAGCGCGGCCGGGCATGAGTCTCGCGAGTATGTCATGATACGGACGACATGTCTCTCTCCAGGGCTCTTCCGCGAGAATATCTCTCATCAGGAAGACGTCCTCAGCTACAAAGGAGACGTCCGCGCGCGAAAAACGGATGCCCGCTTTCCCAGCCACGCAGCCGGCTCGCGCGAGCAGATACTCACGAATCGCGCGATCTTGCTCCGGGTTGCCCCGGCCCAGCAGCCGTCCGGCCGTCGCCAGCCTCTGCGGGGGGATCGTGGCTTCATTTTTCGAAAGAATCGTCCATGCCCCGCGTATCGGCGCGGCGCGCGAACGAAAGCCTTGTCTTTTTCCACATCCGGTGGATGCCACGATTGCCAATGCCAGACAGAGGGTTGCTTTAAGAGGCAAGAGACCATTCCTTGCTGATTGGATCATTGCGGCGCCCTTATTCCGTGATCGTAGACGGGATTCCCGGAGGAATCATAGCGATACATTTCGACAAACACGGCCCCGATGTCAAGATAGAACCCCTGCAAGAACGATCTTGCCTGCGATTTCAAACTTGAGGAAAACCCGCCAATCTCTCCCGATGCGTTAGTGTAGTCGCTGCTGAAGTGCGACAGTTTTCCACTGGATTCCAGCCACCGCCAGTCCAGGGTAGTGTTGCCAATAAAGTATGACGCGTATGCCTCGGTCTCCATGAAGGAAACAAGCCCTGGGAAGAGCCCCGTGTATTCTAGACTCAGTTGACGCCATATGCTACTGGCATTATACCGCGTCTCCGCGAGTTGATTCAGGTGGATGACTTCGTGCGCAACGATTGCCTGCAGGATTTCTTCGGTATAGTTGTTGCTCCAGACTGCGGGGCCCACTGTCACATACTCGATGGTTGCGGAGGCCCCCGCGGCTCCATTTGTGTGGGTCAACGCCTCGAATCCGGGAGCCATGCTTGCATCGTATGAGATGCGGTTTGCTCCCAAATGTGGGTCGCCCGGAGGCAGAGCGGTGAAAGCTACTGGGCTTGTATCACTCCACGTGAACAGAGTATGTAGTCCCGCGGTGCTCTGTGCAGGCAACGCGGTTCCGTAATAGGCGTCGAGCGCCACGCGAATCTGCTTTTCGAGAACGAGTCCTCCCGTCAGTTCCACGGAAATGTCATAAGTCTGACGGCGGGTTGCATCGCTGGGGGGAAGATGCACGGCTCCGGCCCCACTCGCGCCGCAATACTTCACCGATTCCTGGCTGCTCGTTCCGGACTCCCAGGCTCCCGTGTTGCGCACTCCGTCGCCGTTGAAATCCCATTTGCACTCATAGTTGCTGACGGTCCCGCCGGCCGAGTCGCGGATCTCAAATGTGATGTCGGTGTCCCAGGCGTTGATGACCTTTCGCGTTCCGCCCTGCGACTCGTATAGTGTGACCACGTCGATGTTGAGCATGTCAGAGAACACGGACGTTCCGAATTCGTACTCGATGACGAGTTCCACGCGGCCCAACTCAATCCCTTCGATATAGATAATCTCGGGAAAGGTCGAGGAGGGGACCGTCTGTCCGGCCGAGGGAATAGTGACCTGATTCGCCGAAGTCCCCTTATGGGGGTTATCCCAAATCCGAATCTTGTCTTCGCCGGAGACGATCTTGAGGGTGGCCGTGTCGCTCACCGCAGCAACCGGCGCGCTCAAACCGAGCGACCAGTTGACTGCCATGAGGTCGTCCTCCGTATAGACGGGCCACTCCGTGTAGTCCAGATCCCAGATGGGCTCCAGTTCGCGTTTCCCCGCCGGAGGGCTGGAAGCGTAACCGTACCTGAGCTGACAGTCCCAGTCGTCATTGAGCATGACCGGGGTCCCGGGAAACGCCTCGGTGGACTCGGTCGAGTGCGCCCCGTCCAGATCGACGGTGATCACGGTCACCTTCACCGTATCCGACAGAATCCACGTCGCCGGGCCGGAGGGGCCGTCCGGATCGACGTAGAAGGTGATCGTCGATTCGCCGGGGTTAATCCCTTCCAAAAACAACTCCGCTTCCCCGGAGGAGTCCATGTTCAGTTGTGCCGCCGTGTAGACGGTATTGTCTGCGACGTAATCTCCCCCGTTGAGAGCATCGTTCGGGTTGCGTCTTTCGTCCGCTTCCTTCTTCCATAGGCGGAGGTGTCCCGCCGCCGGAAGGGTGGAGGCGTTTGGGTTGGAACCTGCATAGGAGACTTTGTAGACCGCGTTTTGGAAGAAAGCGTCGTAGGGCGAGGCTTCGAGGACAATACCCGTGAAGAGAGCGGCGTCGGGACAGGGATTGAGGACGTCGTCGTCATTCGGAATTCCGTCACGATCGAAGCCGTCCACGTAATCCAGGATGCCATCCCCGTCGCTGTCCAGCCCCAGCCGCGAGACAATGACCTTGCCCGGATGCCCCTCATCATTCTCAACCACCTCTTCCGCATCGGAACCGTGCAACGCGTTGCCCGAATTATTATCCGAATCCACGTCCGCATCAACGTTCACTACCGAAATCT
>CAZFQG010000321.1:0-3848 GCA_964520785.1 uncultured Planctomycetaceae bacterium
AGGAATTCGTTGATGGATGGCGCGAATCCGTTTCTGGGGGTGGTCTTGCACATGATCGGCGGACTCGCCGCGGCCAGTTTCTACATCCCTTATGGAAAGGTCAAGAGCTGGTCCTGGGAGACGTACTGGCTCGTAGGCGGCTTCTTCAGTTGGATTCTAGCACCGTGGGCGGTCGCCTCGATCGTAATGGGCGGTATCGGAGGGGTGTTCGAGGCCATTGCGCGAACTTCATTCTACTGGGTTTTCTGGACATACTTCTTTGGGGCGATGTGGGGCCTCGGCGGGCTCACCTTCGGTCTAACGATGCGCTATTTGGGGATTTCGCTGGGCGTGGCGATTGCTCTGGGCTGTTGCGCCGCCGTGGGGACCTTGGTACCACCATACTTCTCGGGCGAGTTGGCGACGATTCTGCCGACGGATGCGGGGATCGCGACGCTTACCGGCGTCGGTGTTTGTCTCGTGGGCATTGCCTTAACCGGAATGGCGGGCATGTCGAAGGAACGAGAGTTACCGGAGGAGAAGAAGAAAGAAACCATCAAGGAGTTCAATTTCTTCAAGGGGATCCTGTTCGCGACGTTTTCCGGCGTGATGAGCGCTGGATTCGCGTTCGGACTCGCCGCCGGAAAACCGATCGCCAACAGTGCCGTCACGATGGGCGCATCCGAAATGCTTTCCGGAATGCCGGTACTGTGCATGGTATTGGCGGGAGGTTTCACCACGAATTCCATCTGGTGCGCGATCTTGGCGGCGAGGAACCGATCCGGCGGCGATTACGTCAACACGAACGACCCTTTATTGGCGAACTACTTTCTTTGCGCGATCGCCGGACTCACCTGGTACATGCAGTTTTTCTTCTACACTATGGGCGAATCGAAAATCGGCGCGTACAAGTTTTCCAGTTGGACGCTGCACATGGCAAGTATCATCATCTTCAGTTCGTGCTGGGGAATCGTGCTGCATGAATGGCGGGGGGCGAGTCGAAAGACCTTCCGGTTATTGACGACGGGACTGGCGGTTCTCATTCTGTCGATGGTGGTTGTCGGATATGGGAACTACTTGAAGTCCGAGTCGCAGCCAAGGGCGTCGGTGACTTCAGGCGAGTCGACCGAGTCGCCGGCCGAGGAGGCGCGAAAAGGAAAATCCGTCACCCGCGAAGAGGTATTTCGAGGAGCCGGCACCGGTCGAAGGCCGCAAGGAGGCCGGAAGAAGTCCATGGAAAAACCCGTCGAGGGTGACTCCGTTTTCTTGCTTTCAGACGTAATTTCAACGAAAGATATGATCCATGTCAGAAAAACCCGATTCCCAAAGCCTCTTCCAGCGGCTTGATTCCCTAAACGAGTTTGAACGGCGGCCGATTTCCGAAGATAGGCTGCAAAGTGGTCGCTACTTCGCCGGTCTCTTCGCCGGAGAACACGTCGCGGCGACGGAATTCGTCATCGGCGCGCTGTTCGTGAACTTCGGCGCCTCGGCGTTCGACGTCTTCGTCGGGTTGGCGATCGGAAACCTCATCGCCGTCGCCTTCTGGACGTTTATATGCGCCCCGATCGCCGTCCAAACGCGACTGACGCTCTACTGGTATCTTCGCGATATCGGCGGTCCGGCGTTCATGGTGATCTTCAACATCCTCAACGCCGTGATGTACTGTATCCTCGCGGGGTCGATGATTACCGTGGCCGCTTCCGCGGTGCGGATCCCCTTTGGAATTCCGGTCCAAAGCGGATGGTTACCCACGGATTTCCGATTCGTGCTGGTCGTCTTCGGCGTCGGCACGGTGGTCGTCGTGCTTGCGATCTGGGGATTCAGGAAGCTCGCGCTCTTCGCGTCGCTCTGTTCACCTTGGATGCTCCTCATGTTCGTTGCCGGCGCCGTCGTGTCCCTACCCGTTTTGGGTGAAGTCGGTTCGTGGAGCGACTTCTGGCGGATCGCGAACGAACGGATTTGGACCGGGAAGACGGGCGACGGATCGGCCGCCTTAAGCGTCTATCACATCATCGCCTTCGCGGCGCTGTGCAACCTGGGAATGAACCTGGGCCTTTCGGACATGGCGCTCTTCCGCTACGCGAAACGCAGTTGGTACGGCGTCTACTCGGCGTTCGGCATGCTTCTGGGGCATTACCTGGCATGGATATGCGCCGGAACGATGGGAGCCGCCGCGGCCTTCGCGCTCGGAAAAGGACTGGGTGAGTTGGACTCCGGCGCCGTAGCCTACCAGACGCTCGGTCTGGCCGGCGCGATCGCCGTCGTCATCGCCGGGTGGACGACGTCAAACCCGACTCTTTACCGCGTAGGCCTGGCGCTCCAGGTCATCACCCCCGGCTGGCCGCGGTGGCTAGTGACCCTCCTTGCCGGTGCCGTCACCACGACGATCGCCTGCTCTCCCTTCGTTTTCGTCAAGTTGCTCGATTTCGTCGGACTCTACGGGCTGCTGCTGATGCCGGTCGGGGTGATCGTCGTGATGGAACACTGGGTCTTTCCACGGATCGGATTTACGCAGTTCTGGTCGACCCGACGCGGGATGCTGCTGAACACACCGGCATTCATCGCGTGTGTCGCGTCGTTGGGCATCGGGATCACGGCTTGGCGGATGGGCTGGATCCACCTCTTCTTCCTGCCGGGCCCCGTCTGGTTCATGACGGCCTTCTTCTATTTGGTTTTGGCGGGGCTTTCCGGAGCGCGGGATCAACTTCCCAAGGCGGATACCGCCGCGCAATCGTCCCAGACGAATGCACCTCCACCTCTGGAACCAACGAAACGTGAGACGCCCGAGGCCACCCCAAGATTGCTGCACCACGCTGCCGGTATGATCGCCATCGGATGCCTGGCCGCCTGCCTGTTCCTCCCCTTCGGAGTTTTTCTCCAAGACGCCAAGGATTACCCCGCATACGTCGCGTGGTACAAGCAAGTGCTCCCCTGGATTACGCTGGTTTACTTCGTCACCGGTCTGATTTGGATTCAGAAACGAAAACCCGGTTGATTGCCACCCCAAACGCTGTCATGTCAACTAATTTAATGTGCGTGTTCTGAAATCCGCGCATGATGCTGCCGGAATTATCCGCCGCGACGTCGAAAACCGCCTTGACGGCTATCGGCGCCCGATTAAAATGACGATATCAACTCTCACGGAGCAGTCCGATTCGCGTCAACGCCGCCGCATCGGGCGGTTCTCTCCGAGTAGTAACGCCATCGGGGCGTAGCTCAGCTTGGCTAGAGCGCTGCGTTCGGGACGCAGAGGTCGAAGGTTCAAATCCTTTCGCCCCGATTTTGTAAGTATTTCTGAAACCTAGACTTAGGTTACCTGCTGACGGTCGGCGGAGCGGCTTGGAACGACACGAAAAAACGGTAGTAAAACGGTAGTCGGCCTCGAAATGATGATTTCGACGCCGGTTCCCGGATTCCCGCCGGGCTTTCTCCCCCCAGTTTCGAGATGTTCCATGCCGACCTCTAAAAAGGCAACAACTACGAAATACCGTCTATACAAGGCCACCGGGCAAGCCGTCGTCACGATTGCGGGAGTCGACCGCTATCTCGGCAAACACGGCTCTGCCGTCTCCAAAAAGGAGTATCGGCGGGAATGGCACTTGCGCATCCCTAACCTCTTCCGCGCATTAGCTTTCGGTAGTTTTCACGGGGTTCGCGGAGGTGCTTGTATGTTTTCGGTCTGCGTTTGACTAGACGCGGTTCGATTCGATCCGGGCGGTTGCCGACGATGTGGGTTGTGACGACCCTCAAGAGCGAATCGTACCAGCGGGGGACGTTGACGCACGTGAGCAATTGCGGGAGGAACCTGGAGAGACTTCGCAGGGTTCCTTTGAAGCTGATTTCCCAGGGCGATCTTCCGGACGCCAGAG
>CAZFQG010000322.1:0-3822 GCA_964520785.1 uncultured Planctomycetaceae bacterium
CGGGAATTCGAGAGGTGAGCACCACCTTGCGAGCGGTCGCGTTACCCTTGTTGACCACGGCGACCTGATAGAGTCCGGTGGCGTCGGCATACTTCACGCGGGGGCCTTCCGCGACTACTTCGAGTTCCGGGCGGAGAACGACGATCTTCTCGGCCAGTTCCGCGTGTGCGCCCCCTTCCGCGTCGACGGCGACCTTCACCTCGACGACGCCGGTCTGCCGCGCGGTCAATTCCACCTCCACTACCTTCCGCTGCCCGGCCGGCAGCATACCCAGATCATGGACTTCCGGTGCGGCGTCCGGCGAATCGATCGGCGTCAGGGCGATCGTGCAGTTCTCGGCGTCGCCGTTGCCGGAGTTGACGATTTCCATCCGGTAGACGTTCTCCTTACCATAGGCGACCTCGCGCGGTCCGTTGAGCCTGATCGAGAGCTTCGGTTCCTGCACTTCGATCACGGCCGCGGCGGTCGGGGGAACGTAGTGAAGCCGAACCGCCAGGTCGATAGGCTTCCTGGCGCGAGGCACCAGTGACAGACGCAGCGTTTCGCGGTAAGACCCTCGGATTCGGTCAACCGTCCAGACGACCCGCCGCTGGCCGTTCTCGGCCGTCGCCACGTTGGCGATGCCCCGAGTCGGGTCCGTTTCCTGGACGTCGGCCCATTCCGGAAGATCGATCGTGATCTCGGCGTTCTCCGCGTCGGCGTCTCCGGAGTTTTCAACGATCACCTGGTACGCCGCCTCCTTCCCGACGTTGATCCGTTTCGGACCGAACGTCCGAATCGCGAGAACCGGAACGCGTTTCGAGAGGAGGAGGTTCGAACTGGACGGCGCTTGCGTCGGCGTCGTTGGCTCCATTCCCGGCTCCGTCGCTACGATCGGACTGGGCTCGCCCGGCCTTTTATCGGGGCGCGACTCGGTCGTCATCGGCGAGGTTGGCGCGGCGGTCTCGGGATTCGCCAGTTCGTCGGTGGAAAGCAGCGTTTCCACTTCAAGAGGAGAAGGCATTTGAGAAAGGGGCGCATCTTGGGGAAGAACCGGTTGCGCCGCGGCGCCCAGCGGCCTCGAAACCGTCGCCGACTCCTCCGGCTTCTGACGAACGTCCGCCAACCGCTTGTGTAACGGTTGCCGGATCTCGGCCTTCGGCGGAGGCGCGGTCGCCCGCGTATCCGTTCCCGGCCGAGTCACCGCCTCGCGATACGGCGACGTGATCGTCGAAAGCGTCTTCTCATAGGACGGAGTCCGTCCGAGAGCGCCCGGGGTGTCGCGCAAAGTCGGGTCGGCAATCGGTCGCGGTCCGACTTGTCGACCGGGCGTCGGTTCCGCGCTGGAAGCGGGGGAGGTGACGATTCCGTCCCCCTGGGCTCCGTCACGGCTCTTCATTTCGGAAGAGGGCGCACTGCCGCCGGATCGTGAATAGCCCGATGGGGGACGACTGGAAGTGTTCGGCTGCCGCGTGGCGGTTTCCTTGGAGCCGAACACCCCGACCAGAGACTTTCCGAAAGCGTTGAATCTATCCAAAATACCCGGCTTCGCGGTTCTTGCTGGTTGCTCGACTTGCGGATGACGAGGATACTGGGAACCCTGGCCCCAAGCCACCGTCGTGGTCGTGGCCAGGAGGATGCATAGTATAATGAACCGGTGCATTAGAGAACGCATGACCAATTTCCCGAAATCCGGAGTCAACAGTATCGAGACACTATCGTCATCCGGTATCGGCTCGATAGTTTGGATTAATTAAGTAAACTTTGCCGGTTTCGTGGGGTTTAACGCCTTGTTGGCCGTCGATCAGGCGACGCTTTTGGAAAAATGGGCGAATGAAGAAAAGTGGACAAATCAGAATTGCAGGCCGACGGCCTAAAAAAAAGAACATCCCCGGCAACTCCCCTTCGTGGAGGTACTCATTGGTTTCGATTGGGGTTATTCCTACTCGTCTTTGTCATCACCGTGGTTGCACTGTTAATGTGGTTTGAAGAGCAGTTTATCTTTTTTCCCACCCGATATCCGGCCGGGTATTGGGACCTGGAGGGCTCCTCCATCGAAAACGCTTGGTTCACTTCCGCCGACGGTACACCGCTGCACGGGTGGTATCTGCGGCACCCGGATCCGAAGTGGATCATCCTGTTCTGCCATGGGAATGCCGGAAACGTCACGCACCGCGGGGATGTCCTTCGGATTCTGAACGATGCGCTCGACGCCTCCGTACTCATCTTTGACTATCAAGGATATGGGCGCAGCAGTGGCCGTCCGTCGGAAAAGGCGGTGCTTCGAGACGCCAGAGCGGCAAGGGCTTGGCTTGCGGCACGAGAAGGGGTTGCCGAAGACGAGATCGTGGTGATGGGACGGTCTCTGGGGGGGGCCGTCGCGGTCGATCTGGCTGCCAAAGACGGAGCAAAAGCACTAATCCTCGAAAGTACGTTCACCTCCGTGCCGGACATGGCGAAGCGGCTGTATCCCGTGCCGGGGTTGCACCTGTTGCTGCGGACCCGGCTGGATTCCCTCTCGAAGATCGGAGACTATGCCGGAGCGGTCTTCATCAGCCACGGTGACGCGGATACGATCGTTCCTCACGATTTGGGAAAGCGCCTGTACGAGGCGGCCGGTGACCCGAAGGAGTTTTACACCATCCCCCACGGAGACCACAACGATTCACAGCCGCGCGAGTATTATGGCCGGCTTAGGTCGTTTCTCGAAGAACACGCGGCGAAAGAGCCAACACCGTAAGTACCTCCCGATTCCGCCATACCAAACGAAGCATGAGCAGCAACGACAAGCCCTCGAAATTGAGCAACCTTCCGCCGAGCGTCCGTTCCCGCGCGGCTGCCCTTTCCGGCGGGCTTCCGCGGGTCCGTCTGGCGCACTGGGCGAAGCAGCTTCCGACGATAGAGGGCTACGAACCGGAACTGATGAAGCTTTCGGACTACGAGCTGAAGAAACGGAGCCTCTCGTTGCGGTATAGGGTCCGCAGCGGAGAACCCTTGGGGCGGTTGATGCCGGAGGCCTATGCGCTCGTCCGCGAGGCGGGACGCCGGACGATCAACATGCGTCACTTCGACGTCCAGATACTCGGCGGAATCGCCATGTTCCACCGTTCCATCGTCGAAATGCAGACGGGCGAAGGAAAGACGCTCACGGCGACGCTACCGATGTACCTGCACGCGTTGGAGGGATATGGGGCTCACCTGGCGACCGTGAACGACTACCTGGCACGGCGCGATGCGGAATGGATGGGGCCGATCTACCGTGCCCTCGGCCTGAGCGTCGGGGTCGTCGAATCGCAAATGCCCCAGCCGAAACGCCGCGAGTCCTACACCTGCGACGTCACCTACGGCACGGCGAAGGAGTTTGGGTTCGACTTCCTCAGGGACCGGCTTCTTCTGCGGCGGATTCGCGAGGGGCAAACCGACCTTCTGGGCGGGATGCTAACCGACGGACCTCGCGGTGCCGGCGAAAAGCCCGTGCAGCGCGAGGCCCACTTCGCGCTGGTCGATGAGGCGGACAGCATCCTCATCGACGAGGCGCGGACCCCGCTGATCATCAGCGCCCTTCCCACGGAGGACGAAAAACTGGCCGTTGCCTGCTACGATTGGAGCGCCCAGATGGCGCGGGAGTTCGTCGAGGACGAGGATTACGAATACGACCACGACAAGCGGACGGTCGAACTGACCCGCGCCGGACGGCTCAAGGTCCGCACGCTGCCGAAGCCGGAGGCGCTCGACCGCGAAGGAATCGTGAACATCTACCGTTTCGTCGAGCGAGCGATCATGGTGGCGCGGGAATATACCCTGGACCGGCAGTTCGTCATCCGCGACGGCGAGGTGGTCATC
>CAZFQG010000323.1:0-3686 GCA_964520785.1 uncultured Planctomycetaceae bacterium
GGTGGAACCGGTTCGGGGGATGCGTTCGACGCGGGCTTCATCGCCGGGTTGATCGAGGGGGCCGACGACGCCGGCTGTCTACGTTGGGGAAGCGCCCTGGGCGCCAGTTGCGTTCGTTCCATTGGAGCGACGGAGAGTGTCTTCACGCGGAGCGAGGCGGAGGCGTTCATGGCGGAACACGAATTGGTTGTCGACGAGGCGTGAGCGTAGGACTGGCAAATCGCCAAAAGAGGGGAGATCGTGAACGGACGCGGGGAGTCGCAGGCTCCACGACCCGCCGGGTTGGTTGATGCGAATCGGGGGCGCCGTTAGAATGACTCGGAATCGCGCGGGATGAGAGGGCGATTGATCGAGACGATCCGCCGGCGGCGAGTTCCATCGGCGCGGGAATGGATTCGTAAGCGGAAGGAAAAAAACGAAAAAGGAGAAAACTTCATGGCGACGGGATTTGGAATAATCGGTTGTGGAATGATCGCCAACTTCCACGCGAAGGCGATTGCGGACATCCGCGGGGCCAAGTTGGCGGCCTGCGTCGACCGCATTCCGGCGGCCGCGGAACGGCTCGTCGAGACGCACGGGGGAAAGGCGTATGCCGACTTGGACGAGATGCTCGCCGATCCCGAGGTGGAAGTCGTCACGATCTGCACTCCCAGCGGCGCCCACTTGGAGCCGGCGGTGGTGGCGGCCCGGGCCGGAAAACACGTGATCGTCGAGAAACCGCTCGAAATAACGCTGAAGCGGTGCGACAAGATCATCGCCGAATGCGAAAAAGCGGGTGTGGTCTGTTCGACGATCTTCCCCTCTCGATTTCACGCCTCCTCTCAGGAGATTCGCACGGCACTGGATCAGGGCCGTTTCGGCAGGATGGTGTGCGGAGACGCCTACGTGAAGTGGTATCGCTCCCAAGAGTATTACGATAGCGGCGCGTGGCGCGGTACTTGGGAACTCGATGGGGGCGGTGCCCTGATGAATCAAGCGATCCACAGTGTCGATTTACTGACATGGTTTATGGGACCCGTCGCTGAAATCCGGGCCCAGTTCGGAATGCTCACGCACGAGCGAATCGCGGTCGAAGACACCGCCGTGGCGACGCTTCGCTTCGAGAACGGTGCGCTGGGAGTCATTGAAGCCAGCACCGCCATGTACCCTGGTTTCCTAAAGAAAATCGAAATCCACGGTTCTCAGGGTGCCGCGATGATGGAAGAAGAGGACCTTGTCAAATGGGAATTCGCCAAGGCCAAGCCGCGCGACAAGGCGATTCGGGAAAAAATGGCCTCGAAGGTGAGTGGCGGCGGGGGGGCGGCGGACCCGGCCGCTATCGGCCATCACGGGCATACTCGCCAGTTCGAGGATGTTCTCAAAGCGATCAAGAAGGGCAGTTCCCCCCTTATCGATGGGCCTGAGGGTCGCCGTTCAGTCGAGGTTATCCTGGCGCTATACAAGGCGGCTGAGACTGGCAAAGGCGTGAGTCTTCCCCTAGCGGGCGATCCCGTATTGAGATCCAGGAAGGTCGGCGTTTCCGGTCTTGGCTAATAGCCCACAGCCGATTCCGTCCGAAGGGGGGGCATGCGAGTCTACTCCCTGGCGACTTGACAGATACGAAAAGTTATGTCAGGTTTATGGGTATTCGAGTTTATTTTATCGATTCCCACCCCTAATTGTCTCCTCGACGAATTCGGTCGTATTCCCCCAAATTCCCCAAACTTTGGGGGAGCTTTCGGCGTATTATCCTGGACGCGAATGCGACCCTTGCGGGATTTTGAGTTGGTGGCCGTCTTCGGCCCATCTTGAATCTAGACTTTCGGTGGGTGTTGTGAGCGGTACCTGATTGATTCCCCTTTCCGTGAATTCCTAGAGAAGGAGTATTGCATGAGAACGAAGTATTGGTTCCCGGCGGCGGCGTTGGTGATGTGTGTTGCGATGTTTGCCCAGGCCGTTCCTCCGGAAGCTTCCAAGGTCTCGACGTTTGCCCCGGCCGCGGACCTAAGTTCCCAATTGGTCGAATACGTCGCGGCCCTCGAAGAGTGCGTCGCGAGCGCCGACGCCTTTAAGGATTTTGGAAGCAAGATCGACAAAGACGCGAATACGGTCGCGGTGATCGCGCTGGCCTTGGGTCTGAGCGACGAAGACAACAAGTACAAGAAGGCCGCTCCGGCCATTATCAAGGCATCGCAAGCGATCGCGGCGGCGGAAGGGTACGAGGCGACCAAGGCGGCAGTCGACGAATTGAAAGCGGCCATGACGAGTGAAGGGGACCCGGACACCCTCAAGTGGGAAGAGAAGGTCGCTTCGATGCCGGAACTGATGGCCCAGGTCCCGCTGATCAACACGAGACTCAAGCGTTACACGCGCGGCAGCCGTCTGAAGTCGAAGGCCGACGATACCAAGGGTTACGCGGCCGTGATCGCCGCGATCAGCCAGGCTTCGATGGCCAATGCCGAGTGCACGGATAAGCCGGAAGAGGCCACGAAGTGGTACGCCTACTGCGAGCAGATGCGCGACGCGGCCGCGGCGGTGCATCAGGCGATTGACGAAGGAGATGAGGAAAAGGTGTCTCAGGCAATGGATGCCCTGCAGAAGAGCTGCGACGACTGTCACGCCGTTTTTCATGAAGAAGAACTGTAGTCGCGGCCGATACTGACTAATACATGTGTTGGATAGGTCTCCATGGGCGGCAATAGTATTCTCTTGCCGCCCACTTTTCGTTCTTGCCCGCTCTTGGTCCAACCGCCTTGCTCTTCGTCTTTGCCGTCGCGGGGCGCTGTCACCCCGACGGCGGCTCCCGTAGCTGGTCAAATCAGAAATCGGCCCAAAGTCCGCCACCAATGAGTTGCTCATGCGGTCGGAAGAACTGGTACTGGTCACTCATGCCCTCCGAGAAATAGAAGCCTCCTCGCAGTGTGTGACCGCTCGCCCCTCGCCACATCCAGCCGGCCTGTATCGTCAAGTTCCCCCCCCAATCCACCTCCTGGCGAAGCCTGCCGTTGATCGCGAAAAACGGGGCTCCTCGAATGCCGGTCGGCCGGGTGCTTCCACAATCGGCGCCGAATTGACATTCCCAGGGACGGCTTCCTCCACTGATGTAGAAAGCATACCCCACTTCGGCGTATAGCCTGATATCGGGATGTGGATAGACGGCTCCGGCAAGGGTGAACGCATCTCGAACGTAGTTGATCCGCTGGAAATCGGGATGCTTCTGCCAATACTCATCCCCCAAATGGGAACAAAGATGGTAATAGGCGAGTTTGGCTTCCCACGACCCTTGGCGAAAACTGAGCGGAACGCCGAATTTGAAGTCGACCGCGACCAAGTCGCGCCAGTAGTCCAGCGTCAGTCGTGGAAAGGCGGCCCCCTCGAGGTCGAGTTGCCAGCCTTCCGGCCAGGTAACGTCCTCCGTCCCGTACCGGAGAATTCCGATCCGTCCGCCCAGAGTGATGTCCCAGACCGGCTCTTCGGCGACCCGGTCGACGAACTGGCAGCCGATCCGCGGTTCGCGGTTCGAGGCCCAGTACGAGTGAAAGATCGTACCCGCGGGAAGAATCCGCCACGTCCACCATGGTCGACTCATCTCCGGAGGGTAGAAAGGGCCTTGTTGGATCGCCACGGGCACGGACTGGACCGGCGGCTCAAGCACGGATTCGAATCCAACCTGCGCGCCGCAACGCGAGGTGACCGTTAACAACGCG
>CAZFQG010000324.1:0-3676 GCA_964520785.1 uncultured Planctomycetaceae bacterium
CGGCCAGACAGTTGCGGATGATGAATATCGCCACGCCCGGCTTAATCCGCGGCTGGCGCGGCCCGGGCGTCACGATGACGTTCGTCACGTGTTTCCACCGTTTCGCGCTGACGCGGCTTTGCAGCCAATCCAGCATCCGATCCATGAGCAGAAAACGCAGGTCGTACCCGTCCACCCACTCCATTTCCATCATCCGGATGCGGTGGCGGTCCAGCCAATTGTGAACGTCTAACAGGTTATCCTGCTGGATCTGCGCCACCCGGGCGGCGACCTTGGCGATACGTGCCATGGCCGCGTCGTACGATTGGTCGCTTTCGTAGTGTTCCGGCGAGAAGATTTTGATGGCCACCGGAAGAGTGAAACCATCGGTACCGCGGCGTTCGCTCAAATAGACGATTCCTTGCCCCCCGGCCCCAAGCCGCTTGAGAAAACGGTGATGCTCCGTCCAGCTCAACCGGCGTTCATTTACGATATCCTGGTAGTGACCGAGGATGACCTCCGAGCAGCGCCCCGATTGCCGCCCGCCCCACGTACGGGTGGCCCCTCGGTCGAAATACATCGTGGAACTCAACGGTTGCATAGGTCCCTTTTGCCTCGGTTTTCTGTTCAGGTGACCTAGTCTATCACAGGTGCAGGGTCCGAACAAGATCGAGAATCGGTACGCACAACCGCCCCACGACCACCCCACCGGATGCGGGTATTCGACATTCCGCTTCAGGCCCTGTGACGCGGCCCCCGTTCCCTTATAATTGAAATCTACCGCGTCCGGCTCACCCCTTTCGAACGACCCTCATTCCCCTCACCCTTCAACCATGGATCAATGGCTCCTCGTGCTGACGGCGACCGGTTCGGTTTTTGCCGTAATCGGTGTCGGCATGTTCACGCGTTACGTGGGCTGGCTCACCGAGGAGGCGGACGAAAGCTTGCTGAAACTGTGCATCGAGCTGCTCTACCCCTGCCTGATTTTTTCCACGATTAGCGACAATCCCGCTTTACGCGAGACGAGCAACATCCTCCTCCCGCCGGTCGTCGGGTTCTCCACGGTGATCATCGGCCTTGTGGTCGCCTGGGCGGTCATGCGGCTGAGCCCGCGGGTACATGGTCTGGGCCGGGCGAATCAACGTTACACGTTCATTATCGCCGCGGGGATTTACAACTACGGGTTCATCCCCATCCCACTGATCTCGATGCTCTTCGACGACGCGAACCGGACGTTGGGCGTGTTGTTCGTGCATAACACGGGGACGAGCCTGGCGATTTGGACGGTGGGAATCGTCGTCCTTTGCGGCGGCCTGACGAAAGGTTGGTGGCGGAACGTAGTAAACATGCCGACGATCACCATCGTGATTTCGCTTCTGGTAAACCTCACCGGGGTGAACAAGTATTTCCACCACGCCGAGTTCCTGCTGAAAGCGATCGAATCGATCGGCGACGCGGCCATTCCGCTTTCGATTCTCCTGGTGGGGGCGACGATCACCGATCAACTGAAACCGGGGAACAACCGGACGTCCTTCCGCGACGCGGTGAAGGTGATCGGTTGGGGTTGCTTCGTCCGGATTCTCGCGGTGCCGGCACTGTTTCTTCTCATCGCCGTTTACCTCCCCTGCTCGCCGGAGTTGCGTCGGGTCATCGTCATCCAGGCCGCGATGCCTTCGGCCGTCTTCTCGATCATCCTCGCGCGGATGTACGGAGGAGACGCCGGCGCGGCCATCCGGATCGTGGTAGCGACGTCCGCGTTGAGCCTGGTCACGGTCCCCTTATGGATTTCGCTGGGACTGTGGCTGATCGGGTGAGATACTCGGCGCGTGATCCGCTCACCCGGAGAGAATCTGCCTTTCGATGTCGAGTCCGACTTCGTCACTCCAGGCCCCGATCAGTTGGCGGAAGATGGGGCCCGGTTCGCCGTCGCCGATGGAAAGGCCGTTGATCCTGGTAACCGGCATGATGCAATAGGGGGTCGTGGTTTGAAAGGCCTCGTCGGCGTTAATGACGTCGTAGACCTGGAAATCGCGTTCGACGAAGGGGATTCGCAGCTTCTTCGCCAATTCAATCACGACGGCGCGGCTGATGCCGGGAAGGATATTGCGCAGGGTCGGCGAGACGATGGTTCCGTTCCGAACCACCAGGAAGTTGGAGCCGCTCGTCTCGGTGACGTTCCCGTCGAGGTCCAGAAGCAGTGGCACCGCGCCGGGGTCGGCGAGCCGTGCTTCCTTTTCCGCCAGATAGTAGTGCATCCGGCTGCGGTATTTCACCTTCGGATCGTAACACTGCGGCGGGACGTGGCGGATCGACGGGGTCACGACGTGGGCGCCTTCTCGCATTCCCTTCGCCCAAAGCGGGAAGGGAAGAGGAAACGTATGAACGCAAACGGTCGGTTTCGTCCGGATGTCGCCGGCGGCGCCGCCGGCATAGACTCGGTTTTCGCCGGCGGTAATGAAGACGACCAGACCGAGTTCACCGCCGGGGCCAAGCTCCGCGGAGTTCCTTGAAACCAGCTCGCGGCAAACGTCCTCCAGGTGTTCCGGAGCCATGTCCAAATCGAAGCGAACGTACCGGACCGAACGCATGATCCGCCCGACATGGTCTTCCAACCGGTATGGACGTTGGTGAAAAGTACGGACCATTTCCGTCACCGTCGCGCCCAGTACGACGCCCAAATCATAAATATTGATCGCCGCCTCCTCGGCGGGAATGAACCGGTCGTTGAGGAATACTTGCATGCGATGCTTTCAGGACGTGAGCGTTCAGGTCGTGGTCGGCGTCGTGGAAGGCCTTCCGCGACGGAGGCAATAAATCGAACGGCCGGGGGCGGTCGGCTCGTTACTTCAGTTCGCCCGCGGAAATCGTCTCTCCGCCGGCACGGGTACTCAGTTCCTTGTAGACCTTCCAGTCGATTAACTCGTTGATAAAGGTCACGTGGCCGTCGCAGAAGGCGAACATCGCGCCGCCGGTGTGCTCGCTGCCGTAGGGAACGTCGTTATCATAATTGTCCGCTATCGGATAGATAATTGCGTTGATGGGGTTGAGCGTGCTCCGCAAAACGCGGCCGTAGGATTGACTGTTCGGATCGTTTACCCGCGTGGCGGCGCCGAAGTACCAGGCGGAAGGCCCGCCTACGTTGGGATTGCCATAGCCGTCGCCCAGGCCCCACTTCGAATTGTGAATGCTCTCGCCGAGCATGAAGGTGTTCGCCGTGCCGTCGGTGATTTCACCGATCTTGACGAAGCTGTTCATGAAAAGGACGCCGCCGCCTACCGCGTACGGCTGGGACACTGGTAGGTGGCGATCCGCTTGTTCACGAACTGGTTCAAATACTGCTGTCCCAGCCATTTGTTGTGAGCACCGTAATCATAGAAATCCTCGATCGATTCCTGCTCCAGATAGGGCAGAATCGCTACGTAGAAGGCCGTGCCGCGGCAGTCCGCCCCGCACGACGTCGGATCCTTGTAGTCGACCGCGAACCCAGCGGGAAGACATCCATAGGCGGATTCGTAGTTCAAGACCCCTTGATTCGATTGCCGGACGTGACTGCTGCACTGCATCCGGCGGGCTGCCTCGCGCGCCGCCTGGACGGCGGGCAACAACAACGCGATCAGAATACCAATGATCGCGATGACCACGAGAAGCTCGACCAACGTAAAACCGTGTAGGGGCCGGCGAAAGGTATGCTTTCGCG
>CAZFQG010000325.1:0-3633 GCA_964520785.1 uncultured Planctomycetaceae bacterium
CGAACTGGGGCCGAAGCGCGGCCGGCGCCGTTCCCGAGCCGACCATTCTCGGACTGGCTTTTCTAGGACTGGGAATGCTGCTTCTCCGGCGGAAGTAGCGCGAAGAAAGTAACGATCCACCCTCTCTTCAGCCTCCGCGGCAACGGCATCGGCCGGTGCCGCGGAGGTTTTCGTTTCTTGGCCGAGAAGGCCCGTTTCGGCATTCGCGATTACCCGACTTCCCGCTTCGACGATTTCTCTCGGCGTCAATCTTCTTCTTCTTCGAGTTGAGCCTTCTCGATGATTTCCTTCTGGACGTTGCCCGGGACCACTTCGTAGTGGCTGAATTCGATCGTGTAGCTTCCCTGGCCGCCGGTCAGGCTGGAGAGGACTCTCGCGTAGTTCTTCACTTCGTCCAGGGGCGCCTCGGCGGAAATGATTTGCATGCCGCCGCCCACCGAATCCATGCCGGCCATCCGCCCGCGACGCCCCGACATATCGCTGGAGATGTCGCCCACGTTATCGCTCGGTACGGTGATCTCCAATTTCACGATCGGCTCGAGGAGGGCGGGACGACCCTGCTGGAAGACGTTCCGGAAAGCCATGGACGCGGCCGTTCTGAACGCCGTTTCGTTACTGTCGACCGGGTGGTCCTTTCCGAAATACACTTCGACGCAGACGTCTTGAACGTGGTATCCGGCGACCACGCCCCGTTCCATCCGTTCCTTGAATCCTTTCTCGATGGCGGGCATGAAATTGCTGGGGATGGTACCGCCGACGACCGAATCGATCCAGAGGAAATTCCATTCCGGATCGTAATGCAGCTCCTTGCCGCTCGGGAAGAGGCCCTCCTTCTTTTTCTCGGCCACCCACTCCTCGTGATCGACCCCCTTCGGGAACGGATACATGCGGATGTGGACTTCGCCGAACTGCCCGCTGCCGCCGGATTGCTTCTTGTGCCGGTAGGACCCATCCGCGGGAACCTGGATGGTCTCGCGGTAGGGGGTCTTCGGTTCCTTCGTGTCGACCTCGACCTTTTCTCGCCGCTTGAGTCGCTCCTGCAACACCTGCAAGTGCAGCTCGCTCATGCCGTTGATGACGGTCTCCTTCGTTTGCGGATCGAGTTCGCGGCGGAAGGTCGAATCCTCCTGGGCGAGCTTGACCAGCGCGCCGGAGAGTTTCGTCTGGTCGTTGCGGCTCTTCGGCGTAACCGCCAGACCGACCATCGGCGTCGGGAAGGGAATCTTCGGCATGACCATCTCGCCCAGGGTCGTCCCCGTCGCCAACTCCTCCATTTTCGCCACGGCGACGATGTCACCGGGAATCGCTTCGTCCACCGGCTCGGTCTCGTTCGCCTGCACGCAAAGCAACTGGCCCAGTTTCACTCCCTTGCGGATTCCGCTGGCGGGAACCGTCTGGTCCTTCGCGAGCTTTCCGGAGAACACGCGGATGAAACTGAGCTTCTGCACGAACGGATCGATGCGGGTCTTGAAGACCTGCGCGACCAGTGGCCCGGCGGGATCGGCTTTGACTTCCACTTCCTCGCCGTCCTTCGTCGCGCGGCGCGAAACCGCGTCCGGCGGAAGCGCACACTGGACGAGTACGTCAAGCAATTCCGGTACACCCACGCCGGTCTTGCCGCAGCAGAATACGATCGGGATGAGCGTCCCCTGGCCCACGGCCTGAACGATCAACCGGGAAAGTCCCTCCTCGTCCGGCAGCTCCCCCTCGAAGTAGCGCTCCATCACCGCTTCGTCGACCTCGATGATCGACTCCAATAGAGGTTCGCTGATTTCCGCCGGATCGACCAACGCTCCTCCGACGTCGTCGGGAACGTTCAGCGTACTCGCGACCCCCTTGAAATCCACTCCCTGGCCAAGGGGGACGTTCAGTGGAACGCAGGCCGCCCCGAAGGTATCCTTGATGGACTCCATCAAGGCGGGGAAGTCGATGTTGTCGGAGTCCATCTTGTTGACGACGAGAATCCGTCCGAGACCCGCCTTTTCCGCCTCGGCGAAGACGCGCCGCGTGTTCACTTGGATTCCGGCCTGCGCGTTGACGAGAACCGCCGCGGTGTCGGCCGCCCGCATCGCGCCTATGGTTTGACCGACGAAGTCGGGATAACCCGGCGTGTCCAGGAGATGGAATCGGCGGTTCTTGTGATCGAAATGCGTCACCTTCGCTTCGATCGTGTATTTGTGCGCCTTCTCCTCCTCGTCGAAGTCGCAGATGCTCGTTCCGTCGTCCACGCTCGCCAGGCGATGCACCGCCTGGGTGTCGTTGAGAATACGGTCGACGAGCGTCGTCTTTCCGGCCGACACGTGCCCACAGAACACCACGTTACGAACGTCTTCGGTTTTGTACTTCGCCATGCAACTGTTCCTCGTTTCATGAATAAACGACCTCCCCGCGATGATTCCATCGCGGGAACGTCCGGTTCTCAATCTTATACCACAATCCGGCCGCGGCGCGCACGCCGCGACGTTCCGGCGCCGCCGATCCGGCATCGAGCCTCGCGGAGACTCACGTGCCCGCCGCGGCATCCAGCGCTTCCGGCAGCGTTAAGCTCCCCTCGTACAACGCCCGGCCGATGATGCACCCGGCCAACTTCGCCTCGGCCAGCGCGCGGACGTGCTCCGCGGTGGTCACGCCGCCGGAGGCGATCACCGGGACCGAAACGGCCCGCTGCATCGCCGCCATCGCGCCGACGTTGGGACCCGCGAGCATGCCGTCCGTCGCGATGTCGGTGTAGTTGATCGCCTTGATCGGCTCACCGGCGAAACGGCGCGCCATATCCAACGCCTCCGTGCGGCTCGTCTCCAGCCATCCATCCGTCGCCACCATCCCGTCCTTCGCGTCGATCCCTAACACCAAACGCCGCGGGAATTCCCGGGACATACCCCGGAACCAATCCGCCTCCTTCAGGGCCTTCGTCCCGATCACCAGCCGGGCGAGCCCTTTCTCCAGGAGTATTCCGATCGTCTCGCGGTCGCGGATTCCTCCGCCCAGCTCGCAAGGCACGTCCACCGCGGCCAGAATCGCCTCGACGCTTTCCAGGTTTCGAGGCGATCCCTCCTTGGCGCCGTCCAAGTCCACTAGGTGCAAACAGCCAGCGCCCAATTCCACCCAGCGGCGCGCCATCGCCGCGGGATCGTCGCCAAATACGGTCTCGCGACCGTAATCTCCCTGCCGAAGTCGAACGCATTTCCCCCCGCGGAGATCAATTGCCGGCCAGATTTCCATATTATCTACTAACAAAACTAAATCTTCCGTCAGACACTCGACGGCCTGACAACGCGTAAAACTAGGGGAACGCTCGGCAAGAGAGACCCAATTTCTCCAGAAGAGCTTTTCCCCCTAACCAATCGGTCCACTGCAAATCGGTCCACCCGCAGCCGACCAAAAAGGAAACGACCTTCTCCTCTTATATGATTCGCTTTCGCGGGGAAACAGCTTAGTATGACAGACCACCGGCGTTGAGACAATAGGTAGCGTCCGGCAATTCTCAAGAGAATACCTTAAAAGAGCCGGTATATACACCCCACGCGAATTGCACTACTCCAGGGCCTAGTCCCACCACACGGCTTCCTGATGAAAAGTCGAGTCTTAAATCTTTATTTCACAATGCTTTACGAATTCCACGTTTGTACACTA
>CAZFQG010000326.1:0-3624 GCA_964520785.1 uncultured Planctomycetaceae bacterium
TTTACCCTCGTCGAACTGCTCGTGGTCATCGCGATCATCGGCATTTTGATCGCCCTGCTGTTGCCGGCGGTGCAGGCCGCGCGCGAGGCGGCTCGGCGGATGCAGTGCTCGAACAATCTCAAACAGTTCGGGCTCGGCGCCCACAACTACGTCTCCACGCACGGCGTCTTCCCTCCCGCCGGTTTGGCGAACACGAGCCGGATCAGCTTCATCGCGATTCTGCTGCCGTATATGGAGCAGACGCAGATTTTTGAACAAATCAGCACGGAAACCGTTTGGGAACGCGGGTCCGCGAATCGAATGGTCCGTAGAACGCCTCTCCCTTACGCCGCGTGCCCTTCGGCCGTCTCCGACAGGGCCAATTGGGCGTATTCCATCACGGGGGGCTACCTCCCGGGTGACAATTCGGAATACACGACGCACTACCAGGGGGTTGCCGGAGCGGCCGGGCGCGTCGCGTTTACGCCGGTGAATTCCGCCGAGGTCTATCCGACCAACGGTGGTGGCGCGAGCATCGGGTTCTTCTCCGACAACGGCATCTTTCCGATCAAGGAGCTGGTCTCCATCAATGACGTCTCCGACGGAACCAGCCAGACCTTCATGATCGGCGAACTCTGCTGGCACAAGGGAGAATACGAGCCGTGGCTCGGCGGCTATAGCGCAGGCGGCGCCAACGCCATTGCCTGCTCCAATATGCGCTACGCCTTCCGCGAGCATTTCCGCAATCTCTCCAGCCAGAAGTCCTACGGGATGTATGATCCGGACTATCCGGAGTCGCCCAACATCACCGACACCAGTTTCGGCGGGCCGCATCCCGGCGGGTGCCAGTTCGCCCGCGCCGACGGCAGCGCCCAGTTCATCAGCGATTCGGTCAGCCTCGATATCCTCAAGGCGATGGCCACGCGAAACCGCGGAGAAGCGATCGACTCCAGCGCGGACTGAAAGACTCAAAGCAAGCAAAGGTTTATCCACCAAGAGCCCCATTGATTTTCAACCCCTGAGAAAGGAGAACGATTGATGAGTTGCTTCCGAAGAGAATGGCGGTTGCCCGTCTTGGCAATCGTCGCGTGTGTTTTTTCCGCCGGTTCCGTCTTCGCGGCGGAAATCGTGCTCACCCCCTCGGCCGATTTGTGGATCCGCGAATCCGCGCCGTCGAGCAGTTACGAGAACGATCTTCTCTCGGTCTGGGCCCCGGGCCCGGACGCCAACCGCTACGGCCTCCTCTCGTTCGATCTGAGCGGTTTGTCGGAGGAGATCCTCTCGGCGCGGCTGGAGCTGTACTCCATCGACTATTGGCGCAACCTTACGGCGACGAAGCAGACGGCCGCCCTCTATACGCCCCCGGACGTCCTGGGCGCCAGTTGGGATAGCTATCATGCGTCGGCGGCGGAGACCCCGTTCGAGACGTTCGGCGACTACGACATCGAGGCCGACAGCCCCGTCGCGCAGTACTACGCGAGCGAATCGGCCTCCGCGGCCGACCTCGCTCTCTTGAACGCGGCCCGCGCGGAGGGGACCCTCGCCCTGGCCCTCAAGCCCCAGACCTGGGAAGTCGATACCTCCCGGATATGCGGCACTCGCGACTGGGCCGACTCGGGCTACTTCTCGGGCGAACCCGAGAAATGGCCCCGGCTACTGCTCAACGGCGGCGACATCGAGATCGTCGCGAGCGTCGATACGTGGATCCGCGAATCCGGCGGCATTTACGAAAATGACTGGATCTCCGTCTGGGATGGCGATACCCAACCGGGTAACCGCCGTTACGGCATGCTCGAATTCGACTTGAGCACGGTAGACGTACCCATCACCGACGCCCAATTGCGGCTTTATGCCCTTTCCAACGCCCAGTCGGGACATAACTGGGAGGCGTTCGAGCAGATCGCCTTCAGCGTCGACCCGGCCGGCCTGGCGACCGGCGCGATCGACTTCGCGACCTACGAAACGCTGGTGAAAACGCAGTTCGAGGCCCTGGGCCACTATCTGTTCGGCCTCAATGACGTGGAAGACGCTTTGTGCGACAGCGACGCGGCGACGGCCGCCGATCTGGCGTTGCTCGACGCGATCGCCGCGGCGGACGGCTCGCTCGTCATGTCGCTGCAATCGGTTCCGGTCGAGTGTTTCTTCTACGAGACTCTCGGCGGCCAGCGCGACTGGGCCGACACCGGGTACTACTCGAGCCGGCCGGAAACCTGGCCCCGGCTCGTTCTGGAGGTCGTTCCGGAACCGGGCACCCTCGGACTACTCCTTCTGGCGGCCGCTTCGCTCCTGATGAAGCGCCGCTAAACGTGTGACTCCGGGGAGGGCGGCGCCGGCCATCGCCGTCCGCCGCCCTTTCCCTGTTTCGAAAACCCACGACAAGGATGAAGACGGTATCATGACCCCGGCGAACCGATGGATTTTGTCCCCAGGCGACGCGAATCTCGCTTCGTGGCGCTATTGGTGTGCGGTGGTATTCCTTTCGGCCGCCGTCTTCACCCTGCTCGGCTGCGGCGGCCAGGGAGGCGACCCCAGCGCGCCGGTGAGCGGGCGCGTCACCTTCGACGGTAAGCCGCTTACGGCCGGCGAAGTCATTTTCGTCGCCGAAACCGGCAAGCGGTCGAAGGGGAACATCTCGGCCGACGGCGTTTTCAGACTGGCATCGCCAAGTGGGGGGGACTCCCCCGTCGGCCCCAGTTACGTGTGCGTGACGGCCCTGCAGCCGGCCCCCTCCGGCGACCGCTACGCCGCCCCCGTGTCGCTCATCCCCGCGAGATTCGGACAACCCGAGCACTCCGGCATGACCTGGGACGTCCAACCGGACGGAAATCAGGTTCTCATCGAGCTGTTCTCGAACGGACGGGGAAGGGTATCGTCGATGGCCGAAGGGGGGTAGAGAAAATCGCCCCGTTTCTATGAACAGACATCCATCCAATCGAACCCAGCGAAGCGAAACGCGTGGACGGCCAACCTTGTGTCGCCCCCTTGGGGCCTTGCGATTCCACGATTCAAGAAAACCCCTGAAACTATTACCTGTCGCCCCTTTGAGCCCAGCCTGACGGATACGCCACAATGCACCATCCCACCCCGCGAACGCTCCTTCCCTTTGTCCTCCTTGCCCTGTTCCCGTTCTGCTCGGTTGCCGTTCCAGTCGATCCATTCGCCATGGACGGCGAGGCGATTATTACCAAACCGGAACATCTGGGAATCATCAACGGCAAGCTCACCCTCGGAACGCCGCACAAACAGCTCGCGCGGATCGACGGGCTGTGGGCCCCACCGTTTGTCAGCTCGGACTTCGTCCTCAAGGTCTCGGTCCTCGGGGAAGAGGTCCCCACCGAGGGCTACCGGTGGTGGCCGTACAAGGTCGAACGGCAGGGGAAAGCCGGCCGTGTGCAAGTCTTTGCGGCGGCGGTTCTCGCGGATGGAAAACGGGGCGGGCTCGTTGCCCTCGCGCTGCGGAACCCGGGTGAAGAGGCGATTGATATTCCGCTGCGGTTCGATGTCGCCGGAACGTTGGATTCGTGCGATTTCTGGGAATTCGCCGGTGCCAAGAGTTCAACCGCGACGACCCCTTCCGCGGAAGGAAAGACACTCACGCTCGCGGCCGGCGGGTTGGCGATCGTCCTGGAGGGAACCGGCCGTCTC
>CAZFQG010000327.1:0-3581 GCA_964520785.1 uncultured Planctomycetaceae bacterium
TCTCACACCCGGTACCCATCGTCGCCTTGGTGAGCCGTTACCTCACCAACAAGCTAGTAGGACGCGGACCCGTCTTAAGGCGCCGGAGCTTTGATCCGGAGATGTTATTCGGTATTATCCGCAGTTTCCCACGGCTATCCCGAACCTTAAGGTAGGTAGTCCACGCGTTACTCTCCCGTCCGCCGCTTTCACCTTCTAAGCAAGCTCAAAAGGATCTCGCGCGACTTGCATGCCTAATCCACGCCGCCAACGTTCATTCTGAGCCAGGATCAAACCCTTCATGATACTTATCTTCTTTTCCGCCGAAGCGGACATTCAACAAGTCAAAATCGGTTTGAAACCGGTGCTGTTTCTCTGGTCTAAAGAAACAACTTTCTGTATTCAGTCTCTTGACTGAAACAGGAATGATTGAGGTCAACTACCGAATTGTCAAAGATCAATCGACGTATGAAAACTCTATCATACCGTTGCCAACGCAGGAGTGTCTCCTGCACCAGCAATGCTAACAATTTTAGGAATACATCGTCTTTAGTCAACGGCCCTAGCACAAATTCTTGCGCGGAATTTCTCGGAAACGTCACAACCTCTTGCCAGGCAATATGTTGCGAGCGATCCGCCTTCGCGGAATTTTTCCCCCCGCAGACACCAGAAACTCCGAAACCAGGAAACCCTAACGATAATACCCCTGAAAACCCCTTTTCAGTGCTGTCCCCTACTCCCAAATAGAACTGGCCAGCCAGATGGAAGCGGGCGCGAAAATCATCAGCGGGGCCCACGCCGCGAATTCCGGGCAGCGCGCCAAATAGGTTCCACCAAGAAACTGAAATGAAAGAGCGGTCAGAACGAACAGGCTCACAATTGCCCCGCAAAGACCGATCGCGATAAACACGTTCCGCCGTTCCCGGCCCAGTACAAGCGGCATCCCCAGAAACAGGAGGTTAATGTCCAGAAACGGCTGAACCAAACGCGAGTGGATCGCCACGCGAACGTCCGCTCCGAAGCCCATGCTCGGATTTCGCAGCCCGCGAATCAACTGCGCCGTGGAAGAGAAGTCCCGCCAGGCCGAACCACCAGTGAGCTGTTCGAAATCGATGTTACTCGCCACGAAGCACTCCCCCGGCTTCAGCCAGTCCGGATAGTCGCGAGGGGTCAACAAAATCGGCCGACCCGCAAGCGTCAGGGACGGCTTCTCTTCCAACCCCTTGGGCCGCTCCACTCCTTTCAACAAGTACCCTCCGGGCTTTCCCGAGGTTGGCGACATATAGTATGCATCCTTCGCGATGATCTTGTTCCCATAGTCACTCAGGGCGGCAGGCATCCAGAACTGCGGGCCCTCGATCCGCTTGTCTCTGCGGATTGTGCATTCCCCCTGAAATAGGATTTCCGTTTCGTAATCGCGACGTGGCTGAAGCTGCTTCTCCCGGGTGCCAAGGAGATCCTGCGGATTTCTTGCCAATTCATCCTTTATATGGGGGATAATCAGCTCCCTGTTGGCGGTGGCTAGGGCCGAAATGATGATCCCGGCTCCGATGATCGGCGCAACCACACGGATCTTCGACACGCCGGCGGCCATCAACGCGGTCAGCTCATTGTGGCGCTGTATCCAAGTCACGGTAAACATGGCCGCGATCAGTGTCAGCATTCCCGCCGTTCGATCGAAGAAAAAAAGGGCCCTGTAGCCATAGTGCGGCGCCAACACCCGGAAAACGCCCCCACTATGTTCGCCCGCCTTCAAGAATTCGTCCAGATTCGTGAAGGCGTCGAAGACAATGTACAACCCGGTCAGGCTGAAGTAACATATAAAAAACGTTTGAATGAACTGGCGAAGCAGATATCGGTCAATCGTAAGCGGCCGAAGAGACCACCCCAACGAGGGGGTTTTCGAGCGGGATCCCCCTTCCAAATCGGTGGCTTCGGTCAACGGAGAGCCGCCCATCTCCGTTTTTGGGGGATCAGCAGTCGGGGTTTCTAAGCGCGATCGTCTTCGCACGTGCAATTGAATTCCATCAAAAAGAGTTTTCGAAGCTTATCATGATGCGGAGCATAGACCATTTCTCGCTTCCCGGTCAACCTCGGAATTTGGGCCGGGACGGCGGCGTCCGTTCCTAAAAAAACAGAACCACCGGGGCAGTAGATGCGATCTTTCCTAAAGACCTCTTTTGAATCCGCCTTTCGGCTCACCCTGCCCCCGCACTGCGTTTCGTGCGGTGTCCGCCTCGACGCGGAGCCCGACCCAATACTTCTTTGTACAGCCTGCCGTACCGAGGTATTTCGCGAAGACTGGTTCTATTGCCCGAATTGTGGATACTCCGCTTCCGCGCCACCGAATCCCGGTGGATGCGCCGAGTGCCGATTCCGGCGGTTTCGCTTCGACGGAGTCGTCCCCATGGGGGTTTACGCCGGAAGGCTTCGCGAGTGCGTACTAAAGATGAAACGGACCGCGGGACTCCCCCTTGCCGGGGCGTTCGGGCGATACTACTGTGCCGTCCGAATCTCGTCGTTGCGTAAGCTGGACGTCGAGGCGGTGCTCGCGACCCCAATGCATTGGACGCGTCGAATGGGCCGCGGAACGAATTCTCCCGACCTGATCGCCCGAAGAATCGCCAGATCGCTCAAAATCCCCAATTTCAGCAAGAGTCTGCGGCGGACGCGAAAAACTCGCCCCCAGGCCGGTTTAACTCCGACAAAACGTAGAGATAATGTAAGAAATGCTTTTTGCGTAAAATCGAAGGACTATTTGAAGGGAAAGCGACTCCTCTTAGTCGACGATATCCTAACGACCGGAGCGACTTGCCACGAAATCGCCAAGGTCCTCAAAGCAGCGGGGGCCGTAAACGTGTTCGTGGCGGTCCTCGCGCGCGCCGAGGGACCCGACAGCCGCCTTCCCGCTTCCCCCGGCCTGATCGGCGCGCCTTGAAGGCGCCTCGCGGTATCCGGTCCATCCCCCAAAGACATGCCACAAGAAATCCCCATTCCCGGCAAACAGAACAAGCGGCCGATTCATCCGTTCCGCGCGGCGGTGATCCGTGGGTTGGGGGTTGTCGCGCCCCCGCTACTGACGATCGTCATCTTCCTTTGGGTCGGCAATACGGTCAACGAATACGTGGTGAATTCGCTCACCGGCGTGACGCGAGACGTTCTCGCGTGGTCGATTGACGACACGCTCGAAACGCTGCCGGAAAACGCCAAGGTGAAGGGTCGCACGGCGCGAGTCCAAGATCGCGTCTATTACCGGCTCGACAACGACACATACGTGCCGGAAGAAGTCTATTACTATGTCCGAAAACGTCTGGGATCGGATCGCGTTCCTCGGAACGGGTGGGAAATATACCAGGCCTACGTCCAGTTGCGTTATCTGCCGCCGTACGTCATCATACCGACGTTCGTGGCCGCGTTCGTCCTTCTGCTCTACCTGCTTGGCAGGTTCATCGCCGCCGGGATCGGGCGGTTGGTCGTCAACCTCTTCGAGCGGCTGATCCACCAACTCCCGCTGATCCGCAACGTTTACTCCTCGGTAAAGCAGGTGAGCGATTTCTTCTTCGCCGAACGCGAGGTGGAGTACACGAAGGTCGTCGCCGTCG
>CAZFQG010000328.1:0-3570 GCA_964520785.1 uncultured Planctomycetaceae bacterium
GCAAACTGCTTTTCGGTGATAAACCCCTGCGGAACCTCCTCATGGAGGCCATTCGGTACGGAGACCGTCCGGAAGTGCGTGCTCGGCTGAACCAGGTCGTCGACAACGCCATGGATCGGAACAAACTCCGCGATCTGATCGAGGAACACGCTCTGGCACACGACTCCATGGATGCCTCCCGCGTCCGGGAGATTCGGGAAGACATGGAACGGGCCGAGGCTCGCCGACTCCAGCCCCACTTCGTTGCCGCCTTCTTCAATGAAGCGTTCAAGCGGCTCGGCGGTACCTTGCGGGAAAGGGAGCCGAAGCGTTACGAGGCGACCCACGTTCCGGCTGTCATTCGCAACCGGGACCGGATTATCGGCATGCGCGATCCTGTCCTCACGCGATACGAACGCCTGTCGTTTGAAAAAGAACTGATCAGCGTCCCTGGCAAGCCCCTGGCAGAGTTCATTTGTCCTGGTCATCCGCTTCTCGACGCCACCATAGACCTAATCCTCGAACGGCACCGGGACCTCCTGCGACAGGGTGCCATCCTGGTCGACGAGAACTCCCTGGACGAGGATGTGCGGGCGCTCGTGTACCTGGAACACTCCATCCAGGATGCGCGCACGGATCGGAGTGGAAACCGGCGCGTGGTCTCTCGCCAGGTTCAGTTCGCGGAGGTGACTGCATCCGGCGATGTTCGTGGTGCCGGATATGCGCCATACCTCGACTACCGGCCGCCCACTGAATCGGAGCTGGCCTTGATCCGGCATATGGAAGAACCCGGCTGGTTGCGCAACGAGATCGAATCTCGCGCCCTCGACTATGCTGTCCGGAACCTAGTGCCCTCCCACCTACAGGAGGTTAAGTGCCGCAAAGAGCAGATGGTCGACAAGACCATGGCCGCAGTCAAGGAAAGGCTTACGACGGAGATTAGCTACTGGGACCATCGGGCTGAACAGCTCAAGCAGCAGGAACTAGCGGGCAAGGTCAACGCCAAGATCAACTCCGCCAAGGCCCGTCAGCGGGCCGACGAGTTGACGATGCGGCTTCAGAGGCGGATGGAGGAACTGCAGCAGGAACGTCGCATCTCGCCGCTTCCGCCTAACGTCATCGGCGGAGCACTCATCGTTCCGGCAGGACTTCTCATGAGGTTGAACGGAGGGCAAACCGCCACGTTGCAGGCCAAGGAGACCAAGCGCGTCGAAATGGTCGCCATGAGGGCGGTGATGGCGGCCGAACAAGGGCTCGGGTTCGAACCACGCGACGTGGCGGCTGACAAGTGTGGCTACGATATTGAGTCGCGTGATCCGGCAGGCGAGTCGCGGCTCCGCTTCATCGAGGTGAAGGGACGAGTTCAGGGGGTGGACACTTTAACCGTCACCAAGAACGAGATTCTGACCGCACTAAACAAGCCGGATCAGTTCATTCTGGCGATTGTGCAGGTGAACGGCGAGCAGGCGGTGGACATCACCTATGTGCGCGAGCCGTTCGGTCGGGAACCAGACTTCGGCGTCACCAGCGTGAATTACCGGTTATCGGAGTTGCTGAGCAAGGGAGGACCGCCACGATGACGGATGCGCCTCCTTATTTCGAGGATGTCCGGGCAACTGCTGCCAGGCGTTGGGTTCAGCTTGAACAGGACCCCGTATTGGCCGGACCTTGGCACCAGTTGTTCAAGCAGGTGCAAAGCCCTCGTCATGTCGTTTCCGAGCTTCTGCAAAATGCGGACGATGCGGGCGCAACCATGGCTTCGGCGGACATCCAAGATGGGGAGTTCATATTCATTCACAATGGCGAAGACTTTACCGAGGAGCACTTCATCTCCCTTTGCCGGTTCGGGTATTCCAACAAGCGATCCCTTCACACCATTGGATTCCGAGGGATCGGCTTCAAGAGCACATTCAGCCTTGGGGATGAGGTTCGGCTCAGAACTCCTTCACTATCGGTGGCCTTCCGGCGCAGCCGTTTCACCGAGCCCCTATGGATGGCCCGGAACGGAGTCCCGTCTCCTCACACGGAAGTTCGTGTTACGATTCAGGACCCACACCGCCAGCGAGAACTGAGGAAGAATCTTGATGACTGGACGAAGAGTCCGGCATCGTTGCTTTTCTTTCGTTCCATCCGTTGCTTGACCATCGGCGGCCGAGAAATCCGTTGGGAGTTGAAAGCTCCCGGGCCTGTGCCTGGATCGAGTTGGTTCTTGTTGCCAGGCACGCCGGACCGACGGGTACTGCTGATCCAGTCCGATCCAGAGCCGTTTCCGGCTGAAGCCCTCGACGAAATCCGTCAGGAACGTATGGTCGCGGTTGACGAGGAAACAGCCTTGCCTCCTTGCAGCGTCGATCTGGTTCTCGGCATGGAAGGCCGCCTTTTTGTCATTCTTCCCACAGGAGTGCTGACCAAACTTCCATTTGCTTGCAACGCACCGTTCATTCAAGACCCGGCCCGCGTGAAAATCAAGGACCCGGAGACTTCGCCGACAAATCGTTGGCTCCTGGATCGTGTGGGCAGATTGGCAGCGGAGACTCTGCTTCATTGGGTTGGAAATGTGGCCGTGGGAATTGAGAAACGATGCGATGCCTACGCGCTGCTACCTGATCTTGATCGCGATGATCATTCGCTGGAAGGCGACTGCGGACGGATCGCCGAAGAGGCATGCGAATCCGCAATGGCAGGTAAGCCATTCCTTTTGTTGGAAGACGGATCGTTGGCAAAGGAAAAAGGCTGTGTTGCCGTGCCTCGGGTTCTCCTCGACGTATGGCCGAACGATCTCGTCTCTCGCCTGTTCACCGACAGCGCCCGACCGATTCTCTCTCATTACATATCGGCCGAGAACCGAAAGAAGCTGATCAACTGGAACAGCATAGACCAAATCAGCAAGGAAGATGTGCTGACCACACTCAAATCGAAGCACCTGCCCAAACCGGATTCCTGGGCGCAGCTTCTGCTGCTGTGGGCCTACGTCGCGGAAGATGTTGTCGGCTATCACTACAATCGAAATCATAAGGATGTTCGCATACTTCCGGTCCACGGCAAGGATGTTCTGTATGCCGCCAACGAAATCGTGCGGCTGGGAGAGAAGAAACTGCTCCAGTCTCAGGAGGATTGGGAGTTCCTCGCGGCCCACCTGCTTGTACTCAATCAGAACTGGCCGCGATTCCTGGCTGAACAGCGCCGAAGGGCCGAGCAGGACAAGGACGATGATCTTGGGCGGCAAGTTGAATCCGCCTACAAGGTCTTCGACGCCGTGAACCTTGGACAAGCCAGCGACGTGAGTCAGGTGATCCAGCAAGCCGCTGAGAAGTTTTTCGGTGAGCAAGAATGCGATATGGAGGACTGCATTCGGTTGGCACAACTGGCTGCAACTTTGGGGGCTTCAGTATCGGAAAGCTTTCAGTTCGTCACCCGTGATGGTTACCGCAGGCCAGTGAGCGAACGTATTGTTTACGATGCAAACAATGACCTTGATGCGTTCGTTCCCGATCAATGGTACCAAAGCCACGTGCTGCACGAGGACTATCGTGTCCTTCTGTCTTGCACCGAAGAAGACTGGCAGCAATGGGTGACATCAGGGCGAAGCGG
>CAZFQG010000329.1:0-3543 GCA_964520785.1 uncultured Planctomycetaceae bacterium
AGAGTTTTTTTCATTTTTCTTCCTTGAATTCCTACAGGCGATCTGATTCTACCGCTCCACCTCCGTTGGAACAATACGACTTCCAATACGAGTGAATAATACATCTGATAAGTGTTTTCAAATACCTCATTGTGGTTATTTCTGACCCGTTTGGCGGCTCTTGTAGAGCGTTCTGGAGGAGTCACCCCGCCAATCGCGAAGAATGGGTCCTTTGTGTACAATGGAATGGCAGGGCAAAACCTTGACACTGCCCCAACTCCCAAATAAACTCGAACTCTGAGGATAGTCCAGCCATTCCCCATCGGATCGACCTTGAGCACTTTCCGGAGGGGGCAACGCGGGGAAACCCGGTTTTGGTGAATAGTTCAAACGGACGGCAAAATGTATATATGGAACAAGGTTCTGATCGGTCTGATCTTCGTGGCGACGATTCCATTCGTCATTTTCGCCGCGCAGGCGCTGAAAACGCATGCCTATTGGCGAACCGCCTACAATGCCCACGTAGAACGGATATCGGCCATTTCCGCACAAAACGACGAATTGATCGAAGGGACTGATTCCGAGACCGGCGTCCGCCGCCTGACGCTGGAACTGCACAAGCTCATGCTCGACCGTGGACGCATCTGGCGCAACTGCGTCAAGCAGCAGGTTGATCCCCCGACCGGCGCAATGCGGGTCAAGACGGCGCTCCCGAAGCCCAATGGAATCAGCACGCAGACCGTCCTCTACGCGTTTGACGAAACGCCGGTGCAGCAAGGTGGAAGCTATTTGGGGCAGTTCCAGGTCCGAGAAGTCGCCGAAGACCTCCTCACGTTGGTTCCGGCTCGCAAGTTTTCGCCGGAGCAAATTCAGCGAATTCAGACCTCGCGGGGGACGATCTCCCTTTACGACATCCTCCCATACGACAACCACGAGGCGTTCGCCGGGTTGACGGACGAGGAAATCAAGGTTCTTCTGGCGCGAGCGCGCCCAGACACGATTCGCGAGTATCTCAAGCACGGCAAGCCGGCGGATGCCGATGACCCGCAGAACGCGGAGATCGAGGGAGTGGTCGTCCGCCGATGGCGCGACGATGACGGGAACTACGTCCGCCAACTCCGCGACTACGAGATTCTGCTCCAGTCCCATCACGCGCGTCGGTCGCTCTTAACGGCTTTGAAGGAAGCGTCGATTCGCGATAAGCAGTATATCGAAACGGCTCTCGCGGACGCCAGGATCCAGGTCCAGTTCCGAGAAGACGAAAAGGCCGAGCTCCAGGCGAGAAAGACGGGTCTTCAACACGAAGTGGATGTAGTCGCCGCTCACCAGAATCAGCTCCAAGAACAACTCGCCGAGGTAAGGCGGGATATCCAAGACACGCTCGTCGCGAATGAACAGAAGGCGGAAGAGCTGGCTCAGGTCCAAAACGACGCCGCACGGTTAATCGAGCAAAAGGTTAGGAGCATCGCCCGAGGGGGCTCGATGGATTAGGCCCGTTTTCCCCGTTGCGGGAACGCGGAGGCGTATAACCTTTTCGGCACCAATCGGCCGCGCCCTTGCCGGACTGAGCAACCCTTTCCTACTCCAGTTCGCTCACCGCGTGTTCCGCCACTCTGGCGACATATGTGTTCTCCGCGTCATTGCGCGCTTCTCTCAGTAATGGCAGCGCCGGCTTCGCTTCCCGTCCCATCTCATCCAGTGCTTGTGCCGCCTGGAGACGGACCCACGGATTGCTCGACTTCAGCTCCTTCATCAGAACAACCAGCGATTCCTTCGTCCTCCCGTGCCGCGCGAGGGCCGTCGCGGCCGCCGTTCGCACGCAGTCCGAAGGATCCGCGAGCAGGTCCGTCATCTTCTCCAGCGTCGCCGACGCGGGCGACTTGAGTCGAGCCAGGCCGTAAAGCCCCCAATACCGTACGGCGGGCTCCGTCGCGCCGAGCGATTGCCGAAGCGCCTTTTCGTTCCGTTCTCCCGGCCACCCCGCCCTGACCACGTCGCAAAGCCGCTTCGCAAGGCCCTCGTTCACCGGGTCACGGAGGATTCCCCACTCACTCCGCGGGACGCACTCCTCGCGCAGCCGCAACAGCTCCGGCTCCGGCAATAACCCAAGATCCCTCGTCTGATTCATCCAGACCAGGTGCGCCCCGCGCATCTTCGCGAGAGTTTCGCCATGAGCTGGATCGTCCGCCAGGTTGTTGATCTCGTATGGGTCTGCCTGGGTGTCGTAGAGTTCCTCCACCGGTTTGACTCCGAGGAAGAAATGGGCAGGCGGGCCATGCAGCCGGCCGGCCGCGTGGAGCCGCCGCATTTCCCGCATCGTGGGCATTTCGTCCATGTATGCCAGCGGCTGGGCATAGGTGCGCCAGGGTTGATAATTGCGGATGTAACGAAACCTCTTTCCTCGGACCGACCGGACCGTGTCGTAGCGCTCGTCCATCCGATCCCGGATCGAGTACACGTACTCGCGCTCGTCCGGCAAACCGACTCCTAGGAACGGCCGACCCTGCATGTGCTCCGGAATGGAAACCCCGGCCAGGTTTAGCACGGTCGGGGCGAGGTCGACGAAGCTGATCAGGCGCTCGTCCACCGTCCCCGGCTCTCCTTGACCTTCCACGCGGTACCGCTTCGGAATCCGCACGATCAAGGGAACTCGCGTTCCGGAATCGTACACCCAGCGCTTCGCCCTGGGGAGCCCGGCTCCGTGATCCGACCAGAAAAAAACGATCGTGTCGTTCTGCAGCCCCGCCTGCCCCAATTCCTCCAGCCGCGCGGCCACCTCGTAATCCATCGCCGTGATCAGCTCCAGATAACGCGCCCAGTCATTACGGACGACCGGGGTGTCCGGGTAGTACGGCGGGAGGTGGACCTTGGCCCGATCTTGACGCTGCTCGTCAGTCAACTTCGCCGTGCGGCGGTCGAACACGGCCTGGGGAGTGCGAATCTGGCTCTCGTGCGTCGTCGTGATATTGAACACCGAGAAAAACGGTTTTCCCTCCGGCCGGTTCTTCCAGTGCGCCTTGCCGCCGCATTCATCCCACGCCTCTTGGGGTACCGGAAAGTTATAGTCCGTCTTGGAATTGTTCGTACAATAGTAACCCGCGCGGCGGAGGTACTCCGGAAAACACTTGACGTGCGGCGGCAGCTTCGCCGACGACCGCATATTATGCGATCCGATCGAACTGGGATACATCCCCGTGATCGTACCGGAACGGTTCGGCGCGCACACGCCGGCGATGGTGAACGCGCTTGTATACCGGACCCCCTCCCCGGCCAAGGCGTCCAGATTCGGCGTGATCGCGTCCGGATCCCCGTAGCAGCCCAGGTTGGGGCTGATGTCCTCGCACGAAATCCAAAGGATATTTGGGCGAACCTCCTCCGCCACGGCCGCCGATTCGCCGGACGGAAAGCCCAGCAGACAACAAGGGAACGCGGCAACGACCGCCAACTTCAACTTGCGGGGTGATTTCAGCCAGAACATATTCGGGTCTCTACGGTAAGACACAAAGAAAGCGAACGTCACCGCGTTCGTGACCACGGGTCCATGCTTATTATTCTGGTGTAAGT
>CAZFQG010000330.1:0-3529 GCA_964520785.1 uncultured Planctomycetaceae bacterium
GGGTCGGGCCCCCAGGAAACAACCTTCCAATGCCCACAAATTCTGGTGAGGACCCTCAAGTTCAAAACGGGGGCGAGAACGCCAACCCGGCCGGAGTGATGGGCAAACTGGTCATCAAATACGAAGACGGCCGGACGGAGTCGTTCGTAATCGACGAGACCTGGAAAGGGTCCGACAAGGAGGCGGCCGATTGGAATACAGCCGAGGCGGACATGGCCGACTGGAAGCCGGTCGTGAAGATCGGTGAGAATGGGTGTGCCCCCTGGGGCGAGCAGAAGGCGATGATGCGGCAGGTCTTCGGATCGCCCCAGCTTCGCAAGGACTTCAACGTTCCCGGCGAGGTCCGGCGCGCCACCGTCTATGCCAGCGCCCTGGGGAACTACAAGCTGCACATCAATGGTGAGCCGGTTGGAAACGCCTATTTCACGCCGGGCTGGACCGACTACAAGAAACGGGTCTACTACGACACGTACGACGTGACCGACCTGGTCCGTTCGAACGGCCCCAACGCCATTGGTGCGGACCTGGCCGCCGGCTGGTACGCCGGCGCCATCGGCTGGAAGAACGAGGGGGAAGTCTACGGCCATCTCTGCAAGCTGTTCGTCCAGCTCGAGATCGAGACGGCCGACGGCAAGACGCACGCCGTCATCTCCGACGGTTCTTGGAAGGCGGAATACGGACCCCGAATCGACGCGGAATTCCTCGCCGGCGAAACCTACGACGCGCGGCTGGAGACGCCCGGCTGGACGCAGCCCGACTTCGATGACGCCGGTTGGAAAGCGGTAGTCGAATTCGAGAAGACCGGGCTCATCTTCCAGGGTTTCCCCGGCGTTCCGGTCCGCGAAACGAGCATTCTCAAGCCGATCGGCGTCACCGAGCCGAAGCCGGGCCGTTTCGTGTTCGATTTGGGACAGAACTTCGCCGGATTCGCCCGGCTGAAGGTCACCGGCGGCGACGAAGGGACGAAAGTCACGCTCCGTTTCGCCGAAATGCTCAACCCGGACGGCACGATCTACACCGAGAACCTCCGCGGCGCCAAGTGTACCGACACATACATCTGCAAGGGGACCGGCGAGGAGATCTGGCAACCGCTCTTCACGTTCCACGGGTTCCGCTACGTCGAGGTGACCGGTTATCCCGGCGCACCGACGGAGGACGCGATCACCGGCATCGCCGTCAATTCGCACGTTCCGCTGGTCGGCGAATTCCGCTGCAGCAACCCGATGGTGAATCAGCTCTACAGTAATATCGTCTGGACGCAGCGCGCGAACTTTATCGAGGTCCCGACAGACTGCCCTCAGCGGGACGAACGCCTCGGCTGGACCGGTGACGCGCAGGTCTTTATCCGCGCGGCCACCTACAACGCCGACTGCGCCGCTTTCTACACGAAGTGGCTCGTCGATCTGGAGGATGCCCAACGCGCGGACGGCTCCTTCACCGACGTCGCTCCGGATGTCCTCGGCCTGGGAAGCGGGACCGCCGGATGGGCGGACGCCGGCACGATCTGCCCCTGGACCACCTATTGGGTCTACGACGACAAGCGGGTTCTCATGGAACACTACGACGCCATGGTCCGCTATATCGACTATCTCAAGGCGAACAGCAAGGACCTCATTCGGCCCGCCGCCGGTTACGGCGATTGGCTTTCCATCGAGGCCGAAACCCCCAAGGACGTTTTGGCGACCGCCTATTTTGGGTACAGCGTGGCGATCACCGCGGAAGTCGCGCGGATTCTCGGCCATGAAGAGGACGCGAAGAAGTACGAGGCCCTCTTCGAACAGGTCAAGGCGGCCTTCAACAAGGCATTCGTCGAGCCGGACGGCCGGATCAAGGGGAACACGCAGACGTGCTACGTCCTGGCACTCGCCTTCAACATGCTGCCGGAGGACAAGCGGGAGGCGGCCGCGGAGTATCTCGTCGAGGACATCAAGAGCCGCGACACGCATCTCTCGACCGGATTCAACGGTACCGCCTACTTGATGCCGACGCTCGCCTCGATCGGGGCCAACGACGTCGCCTATCAGTTGCTGCTCAACGACACGTTCCCCTCCTGGGGGTATTCCATCAAACACGGCGCCACCAGCATTTGGGAACGCTGGGACGGTTGGACCGCGGAGAAGGGGTTCCAAGACCCTGGGATGAACTCGTTCTCCCACTACTCCTTCGGAGCCGTCGCGCGGTGGATGTTTCAGACCGCGGCCGGAATCGATACCGACGGGCCCGGATTCAAACGGCTCCGCATCGCCCCGCGTCCCGGGCCGGGCCTCGACTGGCTCAAGGCGAGCTACGACTCCATTCACGGAAAAATCGTCAGCGAATGGGAGGTCGGAGACGATTTTTGGGTTTTCCATCTGGTCGTCCCGGCGAACACGTCCGCCGAGGTAAGCCTTCCGACGGCCGAGCCGGATGGAGTGACCGAAGGCGGGTCATCGCTCGCGAACTCGACGGCGGTTACGGTGCTTTCCTCCGAAGGAGGGCTCCTTCGCCTGGATGTCCCGGCCGGCCGGTATCGGTTTGTGCTGACGCGGTAGACGACCGGATTCGTCCCTTCGTAACCAAGACTTTTTTCGGTATTCCTCCAGGCCCGATCAATTGTTGGGGATGCACGCGTCCCCCAAAAAAAGACTTTTCTGCCTTTTTTCCCGCCGGAATCTCGGGCCAGCTCGAAAACGTCGCTGGGGGCTGGGCACCAGGGGGCGGCGAAGTTATAATGGATTCAAATCGTTCATCGCCCCTTCTTGCGAGAATGGAGGTTGGTTTATGCCGACACGAACACGAAAACCCAGGGGCTGCGCCGCTACGTCGATCTCTGGGGGCGGTTTTACTCTCGTGGAACTCCTCGTGGTGATCGCCATCATCGGCATCTTGATCGCCCTCCTCCTACCGGCCGTGCAGATGGCCCGCGAGGCGGCCCGCCGCGCCCAGTGCGCCAACAACCTGAAGCAGTTGGGGACGGCGGCGCTGAATTTCGAATCGGCCCACGGCCTATTCCCGCCGGGCTATTTGGGGCCGAAGCCTCAGACCAATAGCAGTCCGAGTTGGGACGTTCAGCACACGACGGTCTTTGCGCACCTGCTCCCTTATATCGAACAGCAGTCGACATACGACACGATTGCCCAGTTGAACACCGCCCCCATTTTCCTTCTCGACGTGGATCAATTGGGTGAACCGTGGTGGAAATACGTATTGAGCTGGGAAGCCGCCCACGAACAGATCTCCGCGTTTCTTTGTCCCAGCGCCCTCTCATCGTACGAAGACGTCAATGCCGTCGTCCATATCCATTTCAACGGGTCCGATGCCTATGTCTACACGGCAACCGGGTTCACCGAAGGCGCGGGCAAGAACTTGGGCGTTACCTACTATATGGGGTGTGCCGGACGCGTCGGAAAGGTCTCGACCGCGCAATACAACATGGTCTGGGACGGATACTCCGGCGTGTTCTACAACCGGTCCAAGGTGTCGATTCGCGACATCACGGACGGAACGAGCAAGACGTTTCTCTTCGGGGAAGTCCTTGGACAAGGAATCT
>CAZFQG010000331.1:0-1350 GCA_964520785.1 uncultured Planctomycetaceae bacterium
GACTCGATCCCACCGTGATGGGGGCGATGTATATCGGAACCATCCACTCTTACTGCCAGCGCGTACTGGGCGACATGGACGCAACGTATCGACAGTACGACGTTCTTGACGAGAACCGGCTCAAACTCTACATGATTTCGCGTTATCACCGGTTGGGTCTTCAATCCTTCCGACCGCGCGCACGGAACAACAGCTATTTCGACACAGTAAAGCAGGCGTCGGATGCATGGAAGACCGCCAACGACGAGCTGTTGGACTTCAATACGGTCGCCGCCGAAGATCAAGACATCGGTGGCTTGCTCACCCGCATTCGGGACGGTCTCAGGGCGGATCAATATATCGATTTCTCGTTGATGATCCGGGATGTGGTCGAGGCGATCCGTTCCAATGCAGCCGGCGTGGAAAACGGCATTGGGAATTTGCGTCACCTCATGGTGGATGAGTACCAGGACGTCAACCCTTGTCAGGAGGAGCTGATCCGACTGCTGCATCAGCGCTCGCAGACGCTTTTTGTTGTTGGAGACGACGACCAGTCGATCTATGCATGGCGGGGGGCCGACGTCAGCAACATTTTAGGTTTTCAACGACGCTATACCGGCTGCAGCGTGCACACCCTCTCCCAAAATTTCCGCAGCACGGAGCCCATCGTCCAGGCTTCGGACGCCTTCGCGGCCGCCATGCTGGGCCCGAGCCGGATTCCGAAAAATCCGGCGGCCTTTGCGAATCGGACGCCCCAGGATTTCAGAGTGCTGTGGTTTCCGGACCGCGCCGCCGAGGCGGGATGGGTTGCGGATAGAGTCCGGTGTCTGTTGGGCACCGCCTATGATGACAACGGCGTCGTCCGTGGTTTGACGCCTGCTGATTTCGCGATTCTGATGCGCTCGACACGTCAGGCGGAGCAGGATGGCACGCCGAGACATGCGGCGTTTACGGCCGCACTGGAAACCCTCGGCATTCCTTTCAGTTTGGAAGCCGGCGGGGGGCCCTTCGACCGCCCGCAGACATCGGTTCTGCGCAGCACATTTGAACTCCTCCGCAATACCCCGCTCGACCGGACCACGGTTCAACAGCATTTCGACAACGAGGTGCTGCCTGCCTATCCCGACGCGGATTTCAATGCACTGGTCCGTGTTCTCACTGATTGGAGCCGCCGCATTCACCGTCCGCAAGGCTCGACGAGAATCCGACTTTATCCTCAGCAGCTTGTCTACGATCTATTGGAAGTTTTCAACATCGCGCGGACGAATTTCAGCGACGATGTCATGCGGGACATCGGACTTTTCAGCCGCATGATTCTCGACGTCGAGACGGTGTATATGAGCGTGGACTCCAGACAACGCTTTTCGGACG
>CAZFQG010000331.1:1360-3421 GCA_964520785.1 uncultured Planctomycetaceae bacterium
AGGTCCTCAACTTTCTGCAGAACGCCGCCGAGACCGGTTACGATGTTTCCACCGACGATGTGCTTCAACGACCCGACGCCGTCACCGTGTCGACCGTTCACAAGATGAAAGGTCTCGAATTCCCTTGCGTTTTCGTGGTTGATGTGGAATCGCATCGGTTCCCCAAACGGAGGAGCAACTATTCGGGATGGCTGCCGCCGAGTGTCATGACCGCCGCTATCAACCGCGGCGCATATCAGAGTACTCCCGATGAGGAAATCAGGCTTTTCTACACCGCAAGCACACGTGCTGAGCGTTACCTTTACGTAAGCGGAGCGGAAAACCTGCCTCAGGCAAGGCAACCCCGCCGGCCTTCTCCTTATGCTCTGCAACTTGCAACTCATCCAGCGGTGATTCAAAACACCGTGGGTCTCCCGTCCGGTCTCATTCAGGCCCCGCCGCGCCGGCGGGTCGAAGACGCCGACTACCCGACCAGCTTCACCGAGATCAGGTACTACCTGCAGTGTCCGAGAAGTTACCAGTTCCGGGAACGCTATGGACTCAATCCGATCGTCCCTGAAATGTTCGGCTACGGACGGACCGTTCATACGTCCATCCAGAAGCTTCATGAGCTGCACCCCGACACACCGCCGTCAGAGAACCAAGTTGAACAGGTGGTCTTGGACACCTTTCACTTGAAGCATGTCCCCCAGAGCGGCGATCCTGTGAACCGGCCGGGCGCTTACGAAAACTCAAGAAACCGGGCCGTGGAAATCTCTAAGGCTTACGTGGCGTCTTTCGGTGAGGATTTCGAGCGGGAGAGGCAGGTTGAGGCAGTGTTTGAGATTCCGGCCTCCAACTGCGTCATCACCGGCTCGATTGATCTCCTGCTCCACGAGGATGACGATGGAAATATCCTCCAGGCCGAGATCATCGACTTCAAAACGATGGAAGGCGGAGAGACGCCGGGTGAGAACGACGACCTCGATTGGACCGAGCTTGCTTTACAGGTTCAACTATATGCAAGAGCCGCCGACCAGGTTCTCGGGCAGAATGCGAGAACAGGCAGTGTTCATCTTCTGAAGGACAACCAGAGAGTTGAAGTGCCGATCACCCAGGGGGCGGTGGATTCGGCACTCGCAAACATCGAATGGGCGGTCACGGGCATTCTCGCGTCGGACTTTCCGATGCGACCGCATCCCGACAAGTGCTCCAAGTGCGACTTCCAGAAAATCTGCCCCGGAACGCCGCAGGGCTTTCAGGTCCTTACGACCGCTCCCCCCGAGCTCCACCTGCCGGGGCGCAGGGAGATGGCCAGGGCTTTCAGTTTGTATCAGGGACAGGTCTGATGCCGGACAACCTGACACCCGAACAGCGCAGCTTCTGTATGTCCCGCATCAAGGGCAAGGATACCGGCCTTGAAATGCGGGTACGCTCCGCTCTTCACAGAAGAGGATTGAGGTTCCGCAAGCACGTCAAAGATCTGCCCGGCAAACCGGACGTTGTTTTCAGAAAGGCCCGGGTCGCCGTGTTCGTGGACGGCGATTTTTGGCACGGATACCGATTCCCTTCCTGGGAGGACAAGGTCTCTGATTTTTGGAAAAAGAAGATAAACAAGAACCGGGAACGGGACGCCGCAAACCATCGGAGACTGCGGCAGATGGAATGGACGGTGATCCGCCTGTGGCAGCATGAAGTCGAAGAGGATTTCGATGCATGCATTGATCGGATACTCGCAGCGGTCCGCGGGCACGAAGAGAAAGCCAACTCAAATCAGGAGGTATGAAAATGTCGAAGCGCAAGACTTACCATGTGACACCCAATACCGACGGCGGCTGGAAGGTCAAGGAAGAGAAGGCATCAAGAGCATCCAGCAGCCACGATACGAAGGCGGAGGCTGTGGATCGAGCCAAGGAACTTGCGAAAAACCAGGAGCTCGGGCAGGTGGTGATCCACAAGAAGGATATGACGATTCAGACCGAGCACACCTACGGAAAGGACCCATATCCGCCCAAGGGATAAGAATGTGCAATGTGATGAAGGCGGCGCTGAATAATGAAGACACCGAAACATTCCCTGCGG
>CAZFQG010000332.1:0-3418 GCA_964520785.1 uncultured Planctomycetaceae bacterium
TTGGACCTTGATGGTGGGGGAGTCGGGGGGGACGATGTTGGTGATTTTGTAGTACCGGGGGTCGGTGGTCTTGGCTTCCACGGGTTTTCCGAAGTTAGAGACCCGTGTAGCGAAGGCCCACGGGATGGGCAATTCATCGCCGACCGAATACCACTTGAAGTCGCTCTCGGTTGGTCCAAGACCGTGGACTCCTCCCTTGTCGGCCATACGAGGCACGATGGCGAGTTCCACTCGCCGAGCTGACGCGTCGTCTGGAGATACTCTCTCGATCCTCCTAAAGAAGATGATGTGACCCCGAAAGCGATGGCAGCAAACATCTGGAAATCTCAATCGCAGATTTCGGCTCGATTCGTCGTCCTTCGCAGAGACGGCCTTGTCCGGCTCTTGCACCGTCTTTCCATAAAACGGAAAGCTGAAGGTGGCCTCCAAGGGAAAACCAAGTCCCTTGTACGCCGCATGAGACCGCTCCAGCCGGACCAGTTCGATCTCGCGCGCCACATAAAACAAATGGCCGAAGAGAGGGATAATGTCACCGGGTTTGAGTTGCTCGAAGCTTACCGCATAGCCTTCTACCTCCGCGGTGTCGGGAAACTCTACCGGCCGCGGTCTTTCTCGCAACAAGCGAGGAAGGTCCTTCAGTGCTTCTTCACTCCTAGGAGTCAAGCTCCCCATCGGCCAGAGGCTTACCCTCGTGCCGATTCCTCGTCGAAAGGCATATCTAAACAAGTTTGGTATGCTCTCTTCAGATGAAAGCGTTCCGTCCGACGGAATGTCCACGCGAGGCACCGTGTATTTTTTCGGAGGCGGACTCCACGAGCGTATGAAATAGGGGTCCTGGGCGCACGCACAATCCCTCGGTCCAAACAGTATCGGCAACAGCCACAGAATGGCTGATCGAAAAAAAACGTATCTCAAAGTGTCCATTTCTATCCTCTCACGTCGGAAGAAGGTGGTTTCGAGTCCTCATCACACAACTACGACTCCGTGTCCATTCAGCCGGACTACAGTCGAAATCCGGAGCCTAGGACAGTGCCGATTCCGCAAAACACTCGCGCTAAACGGGATCAAGAATGCAGATATGGTCCACAACCTCGGACAAATCATCGATCTCCAAATCCACGTTTCGGTAGTCTCCGTCGAAGTAGCATCCCCAAGGATTGAGCAAGCTGACTGCCGCATCTTTCGTTGTGAGCGAAGATACGTAGTACGCATGATGTCCAACCAACGTGGTGAGCGGGCCCTCCTTGGAATTGGGGTCCTTGTTGGGTCGCCTGTACCTGTTGATAATACTCTGATCGACTGGGTTCTTCGTGCCAATGCATATGACTTTTCCTCTTCCGCGTGCATTTGCGATGCACTGGAAGATATCGTCGTCAGTCATGCCCGTGGTCGATATCGCTTCTCCGGATTGACCAGTTAGTTGGGTCCATGCCGTGCTGACATGCACCGCAGATCCGATGGCACCGTAGCCACCGTGCCATTGAGCATAGGCCTTCTCGACGAGGATCGGCCAGATTTCGATACGGCCTTGAGAGTCGAAGTCGCCCGTTGGCTGGAGCATATCCCATCCGTTTGTAAATACTTCGGCATCCTTGGCGATGATCTCCGGACGTGGAGAGCCGTTGTCGTGAAAGGTGACCGTATAGTAGTCGGGGTCCGCGTCCGAGATCAGGCTGTTTTCGATGTAGGCCCGTCCATTGGGCAACCCATTGTGATCGGCAAGCGCAACCAGCGCGGCGGCGAAGTAACAGTCGCCCAGCCCCGCCTGCCTTATGTCATTCCAGTGGATTCCTGGTGAGAGCAATGTCCCGTCACTGCCCCTATCCTTCATGACGTCGTTAGTGTTATCAGGGGCGTAGAGAGTGAGTCCATCCATAACCGACAGACGCAACGAGCTGTAGGCGTCTTGCATGGTCTTCTTCTCCACCTCCGTTACCTTCGTTGTCCGCACATAGTCGTTCCCGGTCAGGGGAGCACTAACTATTATGAACGCGTCGTTTTCAAGGTATTCCGGCGGTGAAGAAGGTGGGTTTTCCGCAATCGCCGTCATCGTAATCGTTTCGCTGGTGTCTTCGTTTGCGGCGATTGGAATAGTGTAGACCTGGCCGTAACGATTCGTGCAATTCGTGGGCGTAGACAGATCGGCCGCCACAAGTTGTGATCCCCAATCAAACCAGAAATCCACATTCAACGCTTGCTCGCGATTCCCGGAAATGCGCACCATCCTCAAGTCGATATTGTCCACGGTTGACCCTTCAACCGCGTGGGTATCGCCCGCGACCCCAACGACGTTGGGCGGCATGAGCTTAATCTCGTCCTTGGCGATCTCCACGCCGTGTTTGTCGCGAAGTTCCCAGGTGAAGCCGCCGATTTCGCCGGGGGTGTTCGCTCTTGCATAGAGCGTGAGCCGAGTTGGAGGAAGTTCGAGAAACTGCGCGGTCCAGATATACACGTCTTCGGTCGTGTCGTCGTCCGTGCCGGAACTCTTTCCCGGCGGTTTTGTCAGGCTGGACAACTCCGTCGTGCCTTTGGCGTCGGCAAACACGTCCACCTTCGCCGGAACAGTCAATATCAGTTGCCACCCAAAGTACTTGTAGGTCTCGGGGACTTGTTCAAGGTCATAATCTAATACAATCTCCATGAACTCGCTCTTAGAGTTCGTCAGCCAAATGGGGTTGTCCTTTTCGAGAGCGTCCTCCGACGCGGTATGATCAACCGTGCGGTTATTGTTGGAATCCATGTCGAGGTCCACCATGGCCCTGATGTTGACCTCGGCCGCGTCGAAAATGGTCCCGTCCGGTCTCTTCAGTTCCCACTTTATCGATTTCCCACCTACCGAATTTGGCGTCACGTAGAGAGGTACGGCCCAGAAGTCCTTCACGTCCCAGACAAAGACGTCCGGCGTCGTATCGTCGGCGGTACCGGAAGAGGACTTGAGGCCAACGGGCGATGGTGTGGTGCCCAACTCGATAGTCCCTTGCGCATCCAAAAAGGCGTCCGTTGCGGCGGGGACCGTCAATACCAGCTCCCAGTTATTAAAAGCGGTGGAACTGGCGACACTGCACTGAGGCGAGATCGGCACGGGCTCTCCGGCTACGACCATTCTGTCGACGTCGGTCGTATTGATATCCACCGACGCCACCGTAATGTCCACCACGTCCGTCTTCGATATCGGCGTGGTCGCGTCGAGGTATTCTTTTCCGGCCGTCATGGTGACGACGATGTTCGAATCGGCTACCGGGAGGACGCCTTCGGCCCACAGGGTGATGGTATTGTCTTCAATCATGAAGTTGGACGCCGCGTAGACGCCGGAAGCCACGTAGTCCCCATCTCCGCCGGCGGAGACGACGTCCGCATTGCGGGTGGCGGCGTTGGTTCTCCACAGGCGGAAATAGTCGTAGTCGCCGTAACCGTCGCC
>CAZFQG010000333.1:0-3376 GCA_964520785.1 uncultured Planctomycetaceae bacterium
ATCGGTGCTGGGGGCGATATGTCTTGGGGGCACTGAATTACCCTCGCCGGGCTAAATGAGACGACCTTACGGCGGTGTATCGAGGCACCAAGCTCAACGCGGAAGCTCCCGCAGATGCGTACGTACGGGCGTAGCCGGGACAGGAGGGTCTTGTCCCTCCTGTCCCGGCTATGCCCCCCTTGTTTCGGTAGTTTTCCCTGGCTATGCTTGAGTTCCCTGGGAATCAAATTTCCTATCCAAATCTCCTATCCGTAACCTGATGCTATCATGACGTCGACTGCAAACTCTTGCGCGGAAAGCGGATTTCGCCCCAGACTTTTTGGGCTTCTTACGATTGTCGTCGCAATCGCCCCTTGGGCTGTGGCAGTCGGATGCAACGAAGCACGTCGCGAGGCCGAGTCAGTGAAGGGTGATGTCCATGCGGGACCAAACTCCGTTCGGAAGCTGCTATCGAACGAAGAGCTTCAAATCGCGGGAACGCATATCTCGCCGACGGCATCCGCGGAATTTACAGCCGATGGGAAGTGGATCGTCGTATCGGGAACCGACGGCGTTACCATTCACGACGCCGTCTCCACAAAATGCGTCAACTGGTTCAATGGAGAGCTAGTGGAACTCTTGCCCGACGGCACGTCATTTCTGCTGGGATACCGGAACGGATCGCCCGAGTTGCGGTCGATTCCGAACGGAACCCTCATCTGGCGACTGCCGAACGACGTCGTCGCACACCCAATACACTTCAGCGACGACGGGCTGTACATCGTTTGCGGGTATTGGCATCTCCTGCGAATTGAAACAAAAGAAGTTGTCTATCGGTCCCCCCGCTCCTACCGCTACGACGCGTCCGGCGGAGGCGACCGCTACGGAAATCCAGCGGACGCCCCCCAGCGGGACGGTTCCGAGGAGGACGAGCTGCCGGGGAGTCTGAGCGATCTTCCATACATCTATCGCCAGACGCTTCGGCATGACGCTCGTCCGTTGATCACTCCCAAGAGCGGTCGATGCTCGCCCGCCGGGCGATTCATGGCCGTGCAAACGGGTGAGGAGGATTCGAGTTACGATCCATACTACTCGTTCATTGACAGGAAGACCGGAGAACGACTTTTTTCGGACGTATCCTCGTTGAACGCCCTGTTCTTTCACAACGACGATTTCGTTTTTTTCGAAGGAAAACTCTACCGGACGGAAGACAAAGAGATCCGTTACGTTCTCGCGGAGGAAATCACGTCTTTTGCATTGAACTCCGAGGAAACGATGCTCGCGGTCGGTTGGCGCAACGGAGATGTCGCCGTTTTGGACCCACTCTCCGGAAAAGAGTTCTTCCGCGCGACGATAGAGGAACATCATGACACGAAGAGACAGAAGAGCGGCGAAATCGTCTCGCTCGCGTTTTCGAACGACTCCCGGCATCTCGCGGCCGTGGGTAGGAAGCTGACCGTAATCGACGTCCCCTCGCAAACGGTCTCGGACATTCTCGATCTCGGACGCGGTAGCCGGAGAGTCGCCGACCCCGAGACAACGTCCCCCGCTGAAATCGTTTTCAGCGCGGACGATTCCCGCCTACTTCTCACGGGGCGGCAAGGCGACGAATACATCTACTCGCGAGCCAGAGTTCATGTGCTTCATGCGACGGATCTGCAAAGACGCCGAGCCCTCGTGTCGCCTGACTTCTTCGATCGAATTCAGAAGATCCTGCCCGTCTATTTCAACTCGGATGGAACGTGGGCGATCGTTCCCGTCGCCGGTCGCGGAGCACGCGCCGATCGGCTTCAACTCTGGGACACGCAAGCCGACCAACCGTTCGCCGAGATCGCTCCGCAAGCGTTCGATTGGCGGTTCCGTCGACATGTCGTCGTTCCGGACTTTCCGACACGGCATCTGGGGTTGGGTCGTTTTCGCCGTTGGCACGCCGATGAAATCGTGTTGGACCCTTGGTCGGTGGAATCAATTGAGTCGGCCAACGAGAAGGAGCTTCCCCACGACGCAAAGGCGTGGCTGGAGACCTTCGTTCGCGTCAACCCGCAAAACACGTATCGAGGGATCAACGGAAAAGCCCTCGATCTCTCCACGGGCGCAACCTATCCCCCAAGAGTTGAAAAAATCACCTACCAGCAAGCCCAGGAGCTTGGCAAGATCGATGTTCCTGAAACGTGCTGGGGATTGGCGGGTGTTGAAGCAAGCGCGTTCTCCTCCGACGGGTCGCGTCTGCTCGTGTATTCTCGGCGGCGTCGAGCCGACAACGAACACCTCCTCGCGTTGTATGAAATGCCGTCGGGAAAACTGATCCGCAATTACGAAGGGCACGCACATATCCGAAGAATCCACATTGCCCCCAACGGCCGAGTCGCCGCCATCTCCACCGATTTCTATGGTCGAACATGGATCATAGACGTCGAAACAGGGGAGACGCTTGTGAAGCTCCCGGAAGGCGGAAAGTGCGTGTTTAGTCCCGACAGCCGCTACGCGCAGGTCGGCGACCGATACGGAAAAAGTCGATCTCTGTTGGAGATCGAATCGGGCGAGCTTCTCGATTTCGAATGGGCGGATCGCTGGGCCTTCAGCCCCAATAGTCGATACGCCGTCGGCGGATCGGGGCGAAGCTGGTTCTTCATCGATCTAGCGACGGGCGAGAGGACGGAGATCCCAGGTGACGCCCACCGAACCGGCATGCAAACTCTTTCAACAACCGAGCTGGACCTGCCGTATCAGGGAAGCCGATTCCTTTGCGTCGACAAAGGAGACGTCACGCTGTTCGACGTGAATACCGCGACGCCGCTCGCGACGTTCAATCCGACACGGATGTCCGAGCAATCCGCGACGGGCCACGACAAGATGCCCGCCGCATACACGCCGACCGGGTCATCCTGCTTTCTCTACACGCCGGACGAGCAGGATCTCGTCTGCATTGTTGAAGGAACGGGCATCAAGGGGGATGCCGCGGACGACGAGAGCCGGAGCGTCTTGGCGAACGAGGCACAGGAACACTCCGCGCAAGTGTTCGTCGTCGATTTGGAGACCGGACAACGCATCGAGTGCGGCGCGCCGAACTGGGGGCGAAGTCGGCTGCAACACAGACTGTTCACGCCTGAGGGAGAACACGTCGTCACGATCAGTTCGGACAAGATGGTTTGCTGGAAACTGCGACCGCTTCAGATCGCGTGGGAAACCACGCTTTGCGATCGTTGGACCGATCCCGAGACAGGGGCTCCTTTCGCCCGAGACGACACGCTGGGTTGGTCCCTCGGCTATATGATTCACCCAAGCGACCAGTCGATTCTGATCGCCGCCGACGGCCGTGAGGCGATTCTCTTCGATCTTGCGACGGGAACAAAGCGGCAGCGTTTTGGCCCGCTGCCGATCAACGCCGTTCTGCGGT
>CAZFQG010000334.1:0-3352 GCA_964520785.1 uncultured Planctomycetaceae bacterium
ACCGGCTGGAGTACGATTCCTCGACCGGCAAGTTCATCATCGTCAACAACGAAGACGTTGACGGGGACGGGATTCTCGATTACGATGACTTCGACGATGGCATTACGGATGGAATCCTTGACAAAGACCACGTTGACGACGGCCGGTTCGTCCCCATGGCCGTACGGCTCTCGGAGAACGTCGCCGCGGCCGGGCTGGAGAGCATCGACGATATTACGCTGCGTTTCCACTACCCGAGCGAAATCCGCCTCTGGATGCCCGGCAAGGACGCTCGCGAGCCGCGGACGGCGAAGGACATCATTCCGTCGGACGAGAAAGTCGCCCTGTCGAAGTTCGGCGTCGGCCTGGAAGACTTGGGAAATCCGATCATCGTCTACATCGAAGGCCTTGCACCGTCGTACCAGCCAAGAAAGATCGAAGTGTTCGCGGAAGTCAAAGGCACGAACGTCCAGTGGACGGCCGAAGAGAACGGCGCGCTGTACGATTCGGTTTATGTAGAGGTGCCCGACGTGGACATCGACGTCGATTCGAACAATGACGGCGGAATCGATCCCTGCGATCTCCCAACGGGAACGGACGATCCAATCGAGATCCTTGCGCGTGAGCCCGGCTGCATTATTCGAGTGAACGACGACGATGACAATGGTAACGGGATACCCGATATCGATGATATTGCCGTGGGGAGAGAAAACGACCTTGCGGAAGTGCGGCTTCGCGCGTTCAAGCCTTCGCAGGGGGACCTGTCCGACTGGCGGGTCCTGCTAGAGGTCGACACCGCCGACATGGGGAGTTTTCGTTTGTACGATGATGCCGAGAAGGGTACTCCTTATCTTTTTCAAACACCACCGGGAAGCGACACGGGTTTCTTGTCGTGGGCCTTCGAGGGAAGCCGCGCGTTCGACAGAACCGTGTGGCTGGAAGGCAGGTCGGAGGGAGTGGTGCACCTCGACCTGGTGCTGGTCCAGCTATCGACCGGCTTGGAGTTCAAGGACGAGATACGGATTACAGTCGTTCGCGGAAATATGACGGGCTATCGACCTCTGCAGTCTCCGGCCTACTACGGCCCAACCTCGGGGTATTCTCCGTTTGAAAAAACCGCGGTCGCAGAAGAAGATGAAGACGATCCCCTTCTCGGTCCGGGAATCCGCTGTTTCCATCGGAATCAAGACCTGATAGAAGTTGTCCTCGAAAGGAGTTCCGCCGACGTCAACTACAAGCTTCGTCGGAGTCGCGAGGACATAAAGGTGTGGACGAGCCCGTTTGCATCAGTCTCGCTCCCCTTCGCCGCCACGGGAGAAATGGAGACCGTATCACCGGTTTTCGATGGTGATTCTTTGACACGTACCGTCTGGGTCGAATGGGACAGCCAAACGCACGGAACGGGCGACCTAATACTCACCGTAGGTGATAAGGGCTTGGTCTTGGACTTGTTGAGGTTCCATACTTTCCGGAGTGTCGCTATTGTATTGGGAGGTGAATGGCAGGGTCCGACGGAGCCGCTGGACCCCGACGATCACGGCATGTTCGTTTTTGCGCGCGAGGAGTACAAGAAGGGTTACAATGTTCATATGTACGACGAAGATGACGTAGCGTGGTTCAGCGGCGACGGTCGCGTCTATGACGACATTGTCCGGGAAATCCAACATTGCGCCGTGAGTGATGTCGCCATCATGGGCTACAGTCACGGGGGCGGCGCGACCTATCAGTTGGCGGAACGACTCCACCGCAATACCGTGCCGGGAGACCTAACCGACGTAACGAATGGGTTCACCGTGCCGTTTACAGCGTACATCGATGCTATTACTTCGTATACGGCAATGGCTGAGAATCGAAGACCTCTGCTCTCCGTGTTCCACTCCAATCAGTATCAGACAAACGTGCCGTTCATTGGCGGACCCGCTGGAGGAAATTATGACGTCGACGTTAGTTATCGCGGAGTCTCTCATAGAACAATTGACGACGACGAACTCGTCCAGCACGTTCTCCGCTCTCAGTTTGAGGATAAGACAGCCCGATAGAATGAGGACTGGAACACCATGACAAAGCGGAATCCGAGCCCCGCGAAGAACGATGGGCACGCATGTGCCGCGCGTCGCGCAAGTACGCTACGGATCAGATCTCTCACATTTGTCGTAGTTGGGGTGTACCTGTTATTCGCTCTCAACGGTTTGTGGGTCTATTGGAAGATCGGCTGGAGGGGCGACAACACTCTCTTCCCCGGTCACGACGACGCGTTGTTTCGGTTATCAGTGGAATTGACTATTGACTACGCGTGGATCGCGTGCAACGTTATCGGTGTCGCACTGTTTGTGTGGTGCGTGATACGCGGTAACACGCGGCAGCGACTCGCCGTCTTGCTGCCGGGTGCGCTCATGTGCGGTATCGTGTACTGGATATTCGTCGTGTGGCAACCGTTGAAGCTTTGATCGGAGCTATCTCGGAGTCGACCACTATGATATTGACGATAACGCAGTGGTGCTGGGCCTCGTGCGGACGAGGTTGGGCCAGAACGTGGACCGATAAAGGAGGAAAGGAACATGAGGGATGACCATACGGTGAATATGTCTCACGAAGACCGGACGCCATGCGGTCGTGCGGCGAGGTGTTTCGATAGGTGGATGTTTCTTTGCGTCCTTGGCGTCTACCTGTCCGCGCCCGCTGCCGCATCGTGCGCGTACTGGGTCGCGCGCTGGGGCAAGACGACTTCGTTTCACCGTCCTTCCGACCCGATGCACTGGGCCTACGTCAGTGCCGGATGGGGATTTGTGGCGTCGATCCTCTTGGGCGTGGCACTCTTCGTCGTGTGTCTGATTCGCGGGCAAACACGGCACCGAATCGCGGTCGTGCTGCCCGGCGCGCTGTTGTCATCCGTCTTGGCGTGGATGATCGTGCAAGAGGTGATGCGCATCGTCAGGCAGTTCTCCTAGGCGAGTCGATGGTTCGGAATGATTGTGGGAGACTTTCAGTCTATCCTCGGAGAACCGAACCTGACTGAGGGGAAGACGGCCTATCTGGTGATCCCCCAATTGGACGTTGATATCGATAGCTTGAACGACAGCGGGTATGATACTCCGGAGGACAACCTCCCGGAGGACTACGTTGAACTCGACTCGACCACCGGCAAGTACGTCATTGCCAATACCGGCGACATTGACGGGGACCGGAAGGTTGACAAGAATGATTTTGACGATGGAATCGACGACGGACTTGGAAATAAGGGCCAATTCGTTCCCATGACACTACGCCTTTCCGAAAACGCGCGAGAAGCGGGGGCCGAAGACGGCGACGTGAAGCTGCACTTCTCTATCGCGGGCTCGGCCGCGTTTGCCGACTGGAAGTTGGTGTTGACCGT
>CAZFQG010000335.1:0-3345 GCA_964520785.1 uncultured Planctomycetaceae bacterium
ATTTCCAAATCGCGTGTAGATAACTCTACTTCTTGTATACCTCGCTCGGATCAAAAACCCGCTCTCCCTCCACTTGCAGTCCTTCGGGGGTAACGCGTCGATAGAAGCAAGACTTATAACCAACGTGGCATGCCGCACCCCCACGTTGAACTACTTTCAGCAGGATCGTGTCTTCATCACAATCGAGGTAAACGGCCTTCACCTCCTGGACATGTCCACTCTCCTCCCCCTTCCGCCAGAGTCTCCCCCGGCTGCGGCTGAAATAGACGGCTCGCCCGGTGTCGAGTGTTTCCCGGTAGGCTTCTTCGTTCATGTAGGCCATCATCAGGACCTCGCCGGTCTCGGCATCCTGGGCGATTGCCGGCAGCAATCCGTTTCCTTTTTTGAAATTAGGGGACATTTTCGTTGACATTACGTAATTCTTGGACCTTCTCTATCGTATGCTTTTTGTGAGATCAAACGGTGAACACCCCTGCTCCCACGCCACAATGCAGTAGCAAGGAAAAAGGTGGCCGTTTTGAATTTTCGACCTGTTTTGAATTTCAAACCAAACAGCATAATCCATTACCGCCGTTCGGTTAAGGGGTCGCTCCGGTGACCGTGTCGCAACGCCCCGCACGTGTCTCCGGGCCTCCTTGCCGGTATTGCGGCACGGGACATCCTGCAACCGGCTCCGGAGGGGAACTTTCCTTCGCGTTTTGACGTCAAAACTGCACGACGGCCCACGCGTTCAACCCCGACCCATCGGGGTCGGCAGGAATTCCATCCGAATTAGTCCAATTTTCTTGGAGCACTGAAATGATACCGACACGAACCGCATCACGCCGGTACTGGAACCACTTCGGCCGACTTGTCTGCCTGGCCGCCCTTTCCGGCGTCATCTGGACCTCCACGTCCATCGCAACGGAAAACGAGATCGAGATACCACTTAAACGGGTGGTTCTCTTTAACGCGGGAGTAGGTTTCTTTGAACACGCCGGAACGGTCACGGATTCCGGATCGGCCGCCTTCAAGTTCAACGTGGATGACATCAATGACCTCCTCAAGAGCCTCGTGGTTCAGGATGCCGACGGCGGCCGGGTGTCGACGGTCGGTTACGCGTCGAAAGACCCGGTCGAGAAGACCCTCAAGAGCTTCGCCATCGATCTGACGAGCAACCCGTCGCTGGCCGACCTGCTTAGCCAGGTCCGCGGCGAGCAGGTCGTCATCGAAGAGGGGGCCGATAAGAAGACGGGGCTCATCGTGGGGCTGGAGAAGCGGGAAATCCCCGCCGGCGACGAGCAGGTGGTCAACGTGGATGTGATGACGCTTCTGACGGAGGACGGCCTGACCTCGGTCCGGCTCGACGCCGTCGGCAAAATCCGGCTGGAGAACGCGAAGCTCGATGCGGAATTCCGCAAGGCGCTGGCGATCGTGGCCTCCGCCAATGCCACGGACAAAAAGGGAGTCACGGTCAATTTCCTCGGCCAGGGAGAGCGGCGCGTCAAGGTTGGATACATCCAGGAAACGCCGATCTGGAAGACCACCTACCGGTTGGTCCTCTCGGACGAGGAAAAACCGTTTTTGCAGGGTTGGGCCATCGTCGAGAACACGACCGAGAACGACTGGAAGGACGTCGAACTGTCGTTGGTCAGCGGGCGGCCGATTTCGTTCGTGATGAACCTGTACGAACCGATCTATGTCCCGCGGCCGGTCATCGCCCCGGAGCTGTACGCCTCGCTGGGCCCCCAGGTGTACGACCAGGATATGGGGGAAAACGAACTCCTGTTTCGCGGTCTGGCCAGGCGAAAGTCGGAGCCCGCGGCCGACGCTCCCGCTGCAACCCGGGGTAGAGGGATGATGGGAAGGGGCAGCGGCATGGGAGCAGCGCCGGCGGCCGCGCCGGCCCCCGAGATTGCCAAACGCGATGCCGTGGCGGCCGGGGCGATGGGGCTCGGCGAGGAGGCGGAGGGGGGCGGCTTCGATTTCCGCGAGGGGGTCGAGGCGATGGCCCAGGCGTCCGACGTGGGTGAGTTGTTCCAGTACGCGATCGACACGCCCGTCTCGCTGCCGCGTCAGGAGTCGGCGATGCTTCCCATCGTCAACGCCGAGATCGAGGCGGAGAAGGTCTCCATCTACAATCCGAGCGTCCAGGCGAAACACCCGTTGGCCGGGCTGAAGCTGACGAATTCCACCGACTTGCACCTGATGCAGGGTCCCATCACCGTCTTCGACGCCGGCACGTTCGCGGGGGACGCGAAGATCGACGCGCTTCCGCCGAAGGCCTCGCGGCTGATCAGCTACGCGCTCGACCTGGATACCGAGGTTGCCGTGAAATCGGACCAGAAACCGTCGAGCCTCGTGTCCGTCCGGTTGGAACACGGCACCCTCCAGGTGGAGAACAAACTGGAAAAATCCCTCACCTACACGGTGAAGAACTCCGGCAAGAAGGCGAAGAACGTCCTCATCGAAAAGCCGATCGAACCGGGCTGGAAGCTCGTCGCGCCGGAGAAGGCGGACGAGGAGACCCGCAAGGAATACCGGTTCCGCGTCGCGGTGGAGCCGGGGGTTCCCAAAGAGTTGACCGTCAAGGAGGAGCAGATTCAACGCCAGACGGTCGCCCTTTCCAACCTGAACGACCCGACGATCGAGATCTACTTGAGCGCCAAGGTCGTTCCGGAGGAGGTGAAGGCGGTCCTCCAGGCGATCGTCAAAGTGAAGGGGGAAATTTCGGAGCTGTCGCGGCGGCGCGCGGAACTGGAAAAGCAGATCGCCGAAATCTCGCAAGACCAAGCACGCATCCGCGACAACATGGGGCGGTTGGAACGCGGAACCGAGTTGTACAACCGGTACGTGAAGAAGTTCGGCGAGCAGGAAGACCAGGTCGAAACCCTGCGGACCGAGATCAAGAAACTCCAAGACCAGGAAGAAGCCAAACGCCAAGAGCTGGAGAAGATCCTCCGCGAGGCATAACCGAGAGGCCGCCTCCGGCCCAAAAGGCCGGAAAAAGCGGCCTGGCGGCAGAGGTTCTAGTAACATACCTCGATAAATAATAAAATCTCGGAGGAATAGGTAAGCCGCGCATGCGTCTATCATCTGTTGTTCATGCAGATGACGATGTTCATCGAGACTATATCGCTGAGACTATATCGCTCCTGTTCTTGGGACACAGGACCGGCCAGATCGGATTCTGTATCGGCCATGGCGCGACGAATGGGCTGTTCGCGACCCTGACCGGTGTCGCTTGGCCTAAACGTTTCGGCCGCAAATACTTAGGTGCGATCAACGGATTGGCCACCAGTTGCATAGTTCTTTGTCAACACTTGTTTTACGGGTTGGCAACATGGCGAAGCACCGCAATCTCCC
>CAZFQG010000336.1:0-3341 GCA_964520785.1 uncultured Planctomycetaceae bacterium
ATTGGGTGGCGTCGAGGTTCACTTTCGGAACGCGACGGGCGGCGGCGGATCATTCCTTCTTCCCCGCTGGTTCCTCCCGCCCGTGGATATCGATGTCGACCCAGCCGATCGGTTTGCATTCAATCGGCGCCCCGCCGTCCTCGGGTTGGACCTGGATGGTGGGGGAGTCGGGGAGGACGATGTTGGTGATTTTGTAGTATCGGGGGTCGGTGATAGTGGATTCTACCGCCTTTCCGGCTGAGTAGACTCCACCTCCGCGCGCTAAGAGGGCCCACGGGATGCGCAATTCGTCGCCGACGGAATACCGGTGAAAATCATCTTCCGTGGGCCAAAAACCGACTACTCGCCATCGGAGCACGAGCGGCACAACGGCGATTTCTGCTTCCAGCGGAGACGTTGCGTCGTCGGATTGCTTCCTGATGTTTCGGACTATGATCTTGTGGCCTCGGAAGGTGCTATATGCATAGTTGGGATAGCTTCCGGACTGCACAGCGCGATTTCTTTCCTCCTTGTTACGAACGCGATCGTACACCGCCTCATACCATTTTTGAGAGATTTCTCCAGGGTACGGAAAACTGAAGGTGCCCTCTACCGGGAAGCCGAGTTGCTTGTACGCCGCGTGAGTCGGTTCGAGCCTGCGGAGTTCCGCCTCGCCTTCCAGATAGAAAAGATGACCCAATAGCGGAATGATATCCCCGCGCTTGAGGTCCAGGTAGTTCGCCCCGTACCCGTCCATGGCAGCGATTGTAGGAAAATCGAAGGTCCTCTTCTCCTCTTCCGGCACGGCGAGGACTTCCTTTAGCCTCTCCTCGCCGGCGGGTGTCAAAGAGGTCATAGGCCGGAGATTCACAACGCGTTCGTTACGACTCAGGCGGAGGTAATACTTATTGCATAGATTCGGCATATCGAGGCCCCGGGGCGGCAGCCCCGGTATGTATCGAAGTGACGACACTATGCACTTCTTTGGCGGCGGATTCCACGAGTCGATGTCGTCGCTCGCGAACGCATCGACGCACGCTCCGGCCGGAATCATCAGCAGGCAAAGGAGCGAGTACCGAAAAAGTGACGGCGCGCGTGATGCCATGATTTCTCTCCTCAATGGATAAGTGATGTATGTCATTATGTGACGATGTTGCGTGCAACGTAGGAGATTCGGATCTGCGTGAAGTGACCCGGAACCCGAGTCGGCGCTCCCGCCGTGAATTTCCGCGTCTAAACCGGATCGAGGACGTAGATGCAGGATAACACATCGCAAGAATCCTCGATTTTCAGGTGGAGTTTGTGGTCCTCTCCCCAGGGATTGAGAAGTGTAATTACCGCCTTGTTATTCTCCGTATCCTCAATGGAGGAAACATAGTACGCATGGTTGTGTCCCAGGTTCTTATCGTATGCGTCAACGATCGCTTCGTCCGCGAATGAGTCCCTCGTCCCGACGCAGATTATTTTGCCTTTGGCTCGCTCATTCTTGATTGTCTGGAATATTCGCTGACTCTCAGCCTTGATCGCCTCGGGTAGCTCGTCACTCTCGATCGTGTCGTCCTCGCGTGGATTTGATGCGGGAAGCTCCTTCGTGGATTGTCCGGTGAGATGCTTCCATACCCCGGGCAGAGTGTGGCCGTTCTCAAATGGACCATATCCCTCCCACCATTGTGCGTAGGCATTCTCTACAACAATCGGCCAGACCTCCGTCAGCTTCTGGGTTACCTCGTCTTCGTCGTTCTTTATCTCCTTGTAGTCGCCCGTTAGCTGGACCATGTTGTATCCGTTTTGCAGTAATTCGCTAGCCGCGTCTACCGTTTCGGAATGTCGACCTCCGGTTTCGACGAAGAAATTGACCGTGTAGGCAGGCGTCTCGGAAATGAGTTCGCTTTGAATGTGATCTCTGCCGTTGGATTGTCCGTTGTGGTCTGCAAGCGCGATCAGCGCGGTGCAGAACGAACAATCGAACAAATATCCTTGCCTGACGTCGTTCCAGTGAATCCCCGGGCTGTTGTGGTCCTTCAAGTCTTCATCCTCGTTTTCCGGCCCGTACAGGGTAATGCCGTCCATTACCGATAGCTCCTGCTGGGGAGAAGCATATTGCGCAGTCTCTGCTATTTCGGTATCCACTTTGGTCGGAAGATAGCTACTCCCGGCGACGCGAGAAAGCACCTCTATCCAGGCATCTCTTTCAAGACCTTCCACAAGATCGTCGCCCTGCGCCATGATCACAATAGTCTCGCTTTCATTCTCATCCGCCGGGATGTAAATCGTATATTTCTGATCAGTTATCTTCGTGATGTTATCCGGTAACGAGACGTCGGACTCCTGCAGTTTCTTGCCGTTCTCGCCCCAGATGAACTCAAACTGGACGGTCAACGCGTCCGCGAGATTTCCGGAAATGCGGACCATTCTTAGATTGATGTTGTCCGTGTTCGCTCCTTGCGCGGCTTCGACCGCATGGGTATCACCAGCAACTCCGACGACGTTGGGAGGCCGAACCATGATTTCGTCTTTGACTCTTGCATAACCAGACAAATCCCGTAGTTCCCACTTGACGATCTTCTCGCCGGGGCTGTTGGCCTTCACATAGAGCTTGCCGGGGACCTTGGGAACCTTCCAGGCATACACTTCGGCGGAGGTATCCTCCCACACGGCTGCGGCCCATAACGGTGGATCCGTCATATGTATCGGACGTTTGTTGCCCTTGGCATCCGCATACACGTCCATCTTCGGCGGAACGGTCAAGACAAGTCGCCAACCCTCGTAATTTGAGGATGCAAGTACGGCGTCGTAGTTCAACGCCAATTCCACGAATTCGCTGTCCGACGCGGTGAGCCAGATCGGGTCATCCTTCTCGCGGACGTCCTCCGCCACGGTACGGTCGACAGTGCCGGTGTTGTCGGAATCCATGTCGAGGTCCAGTACGGCGATGATCGCCAATTCGGCCTTGTCGACGGTCGTGTCGCCGGGGTCCCGGAGTTCCCAGGTCACCGTCTTCTCGCCGAGTGAATTCGGCCTCACGTATAACGACGCCGACAAGAATTCTTCCGGGGTCCACTTGTAGATATCCGGGTTCGAATCAGTCCCCGTTCCGGGATAACTGATCGGGGGACCGGTGGTTTCGTCCAAGGGGACGTTTCCTTGCGCATCGACAAAGACGTCCATCTCGGGGGGAATGGTCAGGAATAACCCCCAGCCTTCGAGGTCGCGTGAAGCCATGACACTGGAATAGAGCGAGATATACACGTAGTCGCCGACTGCCGTCAAGCGGTCGTAGTCGGTCGTGTCAATATCCACCTCCACCACCGTGATATCCACCACGTCCGTCTTCGAAATCGGCGTGGTCGCGTCGAGGTATT
>CAZFQG010000337.1:0-3235 GCA_964520785.1 uncultured Planctomycetaceae bacterium
GCCGCCCTAGGACCCACGGTCCCGGGACCTCACGCGCCAGAATACGACCCCCCTACCCCCTCCCCCCCCGGGTGCGGGAGGCGCGGAGCATCTCGCGGAGTCGGTTCGGCTCGTCGGCGTCGGCGGCGGCCAACCGGCACCACGCGCCGGGGTGGTCTGGGGTGGTGACGATAGACAGTAGGACCAGGTCGACCCGCTCGATGATCCGCCGATTCCGCGCATCGACACGGGACCGACACCGTCCCCCGTACGTCGCCCCGGTGATGTCCCCCCGACCAACGAGCGCCGCCACCTCCCAACCCCGAGTGGTATCCGGCAGCCGCAGCATGAACCACAGGCCGTCGGCCGTCTCGGTCAGCAGGAGCGTGCCATTCGCGATGCGGCCCAGGGGGTAGTCTAGTCGACCGTGCAGCACGGCGATGACGTCGACGCCGCCGTGGATCGCCGCGGCGAACGCTCCCCGCTCGATCTCCACAACAGCGCCGTCACGGTCCACCCGGGGGGCCCAGCAGGCAGCCAGGCCCTCGACGATGCCAGGCGAGTTACTCGTCATCGGTCGTCTCCACCTGTGCTACGACCTGGTCGAGCAGCCCGCTCATCGCGACGACCAGCCGCTCCAGTCGCGAGACGCGCTCCCCGATCCGCTCGATCTCGTCGTCGGCGGCGGCCGGTACGGCGAAGCCGATGTCCGCCTCCCGGCGGTCGGCACGGTATATCATATCTCTCATCATCATATCTCCTTCCCTTGGGTGTCCCGAAAACTACGCATGCATCGTGAGGACGCGGAACGCGCTCGGGACCAGCACCGCCGACGACGTGCGAAGAACCGCACGAAAACCTAGCTGCCCGGTCTCCCGATACAGCTCGTCGAATCGTTGCAGCGAAATTCCGCCCACCTCGGAAATCCCGAGATGCTCCACGTTCCCCAGGACGATGGGCTTCAGTCCGGCCGTCATCCCCGGCATGTCGCCCAGGATGATCAGGTCGTGCCCGAGTAGTGTCCGTGGCCGGTCCGCCAGCGGCCGCAATAGCGGGTGTCCATCTCCGGCCACCAGGTTCTGAATCGCGGCGAGGGTGGAGTTGTTCATCAGCCAGGTCGTTCTTCGCGAACCCCGATACATCGGGTCCAGCCCCGCGGCCAACTCGATCAGCTCTTTCGCCGTCACCGCCGCGGCACTGGCGGCCGTCAGCGCCGCGGTGCCGCCGACGGTGACGCCCTCCGGCTCGCCGCTGCCGCTGCCGATCAGCGCGTACCGCTCCTGGGCACGCCAGAGCCGCTCCCCCAGGATCGTACCGACGTACTCCTCCATGTTGAACTGGGCGTCCGCCATCAGCTCTTCGCTGATCTTAAGGATTTTCGAGTCCAACTTATACGGCGTCAGGTCCGCCTCGGCGAAGACCGGGTCGGTCCCGCCGGTGGAGTCTCCCTCCTCGGCGACGACCGTGGCGAAATTCGCGGTGTCGTCGGAGATCGGCACCTTAAATGACGAGCCGTCCGGCCGGGGGAAGAGCTTCGCTCGCTCGCGAATCTGTCCATAGGTGCTCCGCGCGCGGACCAGCGCGCCGACGACTCCGGCGTGGACCGTATAGCCTCCCTCGGAGCCCGTCCCGGTCTCCAGATCGCGGGCGATGGTGATCTCATTCGACCGGGGGTCGATCCCGCCGGCTTCGCAAATTCGACCCAGCTCGCGCGTGTTTTTCCCGCGAGAGAATCGCATCCACGCCCCGATTGCCTCGGTCTCGGTGACCGCCGGCGGACGCGATCGCGTGTGGTAGCCGCAGCCGGGTGGCAGAAACTGGCCTCTGCCACAGCCAGTCCCGTCGTACGTACTCATTTTGTTCTCCTGTGTGTGTTGGGTTTTAGCCGGCACCGGCCGGCCGATCACTATATCCTACCCCGGATCCGGCCCCGCATCTCGCGCGTGAGTTTTGCGGCGCAGAACTAAATCGGGAAACCGCTGCCCGCATGAACGACATTCGATCCTGCGGATGAGCCAAAGATCAACCTTGCGCGTCGACACGACGCGAATAGTGCCGCCGCAAAATTCGCATTCATCCCCGTTCCAAATAGCATCGCGTGGCGCTTCGTCGTCGGTCAAATCATGGAACACGTCTAGGGGAGACTTCGCCGCCAAGAGGCACGCGCGGTGAAAATCCGCCCGGTTCGGCTTGATGCCGCGCCTCACGCGCGAGAGCATTTTGCGGTACTCATAGTCTCCATGCATTTTCCAGACCTCTTATAAAAACCAAAAACCACCCCCGGCGGAGCACGAGCCGCCGCCGGAGGTGGTCGCGCGAACGTGACTACGTGATACGGCCGGCGGCCTCGATCCTCGCGCGCCCCGGGGGCGGCAGCGCCGTCGTTCCACACCCGCAAAGATGTTTCCGCTTTTCGGCCATCGCCTTCTTGTGCCCCTGTGTGTCTGTCTCTTCGGCGATTCGCCGGTTCTCCCCCTGGATCGCTTGATCGACCTCCATCGCCACGGCTCCGAGCACGTCCGCCGCCGACGCTATCTGGTTCGAGAGTCGCGAGAGAACGGCGAACCGACTTCGATCCCCTGATAGCTCCGCATCGCTCAGAACGAACGAGACGGCCGCGCCATGCCACGACGGGGAGTCCGACTCATTCATCATCGGATCGACCTCCACGCGACACCGCACCAACCAGCCGGGTTGTGGGTGCTTCTGCCGTTGAACCGACCGCCACACGCGGACCCGCCGCGATAGCATGCCTTCGATTAGCTCGAAAGCTGTCTCGATTTCGTTACGGTCTCGGTTGGTCATTGTCGTTCCCATAAAACCAACCCCCCGGGGGAAGATATGAGCCAAAAACCCCCGGGGGGACAGCCCTAGCCAGTAAGTGACGGGGTCGGTCTTAAAACTCCAACGCCGCCCGATCTGGGTCATACATCTTCAAGCGCGCCTCGCGAATCCACTGTTCACAGTTCTGCATCTGTGCGTTCAGCGCCTCGGACTGTTCGCGGACATGCACCAACGACCGGAGCGCGTTTCGGCATTGCTTGAGACGGTCTTTGCGATTCGCCGCCATCTGTCTCGGTCCGCGTTCCAGCGCCGCCAAGAGGGCGTCTTGCTCTTGCAGAAGATTCCGAACCCGTTGGAATTCCTTCCGACCGAGCTTTCCGAGAATCTTGGACCGTTGCTCCTCGTGTTCGCGGATTTCGACCGCAATCCGATGATCGGCGGTCTCTTCCAGATACTTCGATGCTTCGCGCTC
>CAZFQG010000338.1:0-3231 GCA_964520785.1 uncultured Planctomycetaceae bacterium
CGATTACCAGCAAACGCGTGAACTGGATATTGGACGCCGATATCAAGGGTTTCTTCGCGCCGCGGAGATCGACTTCCTTAGCGCCGACGGCCACAAATGGATGCTTGGGCCGGAGGGGGCGGGAGTCTTTTACCTGCGACTGGAACATTTGGACTTGCTCCAGCCGACCGGGGTCGGCTGGAACAGCGTTGTCGGAGCTCACGAATTCTCGAAGATCGATGCGGAGTGGAAACCGGATGCCAGGCGGTACGAAGGGGGCTCGCAAAACATGGTCGGCATGATTGCCCTCGGTGAAAGCCTGAAACTCCTCAACCGCTTCGGCCGGGCCGCCATCGGAGAACGGGTCGTTCAGGTCACCGCCTACGCATGCCACCGCCTGGAAGAGGTTGGGGCGGTGATCCATGTCAACCGCCAACGTGGTCACGAGAGCGGCATCGTCCTTTTTGATCTGCCCGGCCATGACCTGGAAGCCTTTCGCCAACGAGCCCTCGATGCCGGAATCGTCCTGAGTTGCCGCGCCGGCCGGCTGAGAATCAGCCCTCACGCTTACAATACGGAGGAGGAAATCGACCGGTTGATCGAGGAAATCCGAAAGTCATAACCGAGCACGCAAATCAGGTCGGCGGAATCGGCGCGATAAAAAACCTTAGCCTCCTCACGAAAAGAAGCTCGCTCCCTGGAATAGTGTATGAAGATGTTTCGCCTATTCCTGCGGCAGGATGATATCGTTAAGCAGATATTGCCGCAACGACCGCACGACCTCCAGAAAATGCGCCAGGTCGACCGGCTTCGTCAGATAGGCCTCCACTTTCGGCTTCTCACCGGCGAAGGGGCCGTATTCGAGGTCCGATCCGGTAAGAATGACCACCGGAATCCGCGCGAGCTCAGGATCCGCACGGAGTTCGGCGAGGACTTCGCGCCCGTCCCGCTTCGGCAGGTTCACGTCCAGGAGAACGATGTCCGGGCGCGGCGCCCTGGAGAAATGCTCTCGCCGAAAAAGAAAGTCCGTCGCCTCTTCGCCGTCACGGACGAGAGACACACGGCACGGAACCGGGCCATCATGAAGCGCTTCCATCGTGAGACCCGCATCCTCGAGATCGTCCTCAACGAGGAGGATTTCCATCGGCCGTCCAACGGTATCCGAATCCAACTCTAGATGCTCCTTTCGCAAAAAAGGGGTAGCGTCCGTGGCTGTAGTCGCGGTGAAACCCGATTCGCCGCGCCGCGGAACTCGTCTGGGCTTCGAGGCCGCAGAGCCTCCGTCAAAGGATAGGCCACTGTGCGTCTTTCGGATACAGCGACAAGCGAACTTCGGGCCCGGGGAATTCCACCGGCCCATAACATAGTCCACATATCCATTCTTCCCGACTCAGGGACTTTTGTCAAGAACGGCTCTCGGCTCCTCTCCGCCAGTACAGCGCTGAAGTCGCGAGCTAGACCGCAACTCGCAATTGTCAGCCCACCCGAGTGAGATTTTCGCTATTTTCTCTTCGCTTTACCCTAAACCTGTTCAGCGGATGCGTCACGACCGCGATACACGGAGAAATTCTCCCCCTGGCCCGGTTGACATGCCGCGGTGAACTGAATAATCTATTGCTACTGAGATTGATTCTCAGTAGCACAGTGGGTTTGCCACGGCGCGCTACCCGCCCGGTTTTCGGGCCTTGCCTCCCGTTGCCGGGGACGTGCGCGTCGGCTTTCAGTCTTCCCTCCAGCTACGCCGCGCGATTCTCAATCAGCGCCTCGCATCGCCAGAGACCCCGTGTTATCCCCCCAATCCTTTTGGATTTCCCCGGGAAACTGGTATGCATTTTCCAAGAAAATATGCTTTTACACTCGTCGAACTCCTCGTGGTGATCGCCATCACAGGCATCCTCGTCGCGATGCTGCTGCCGGCCGTGCAATCCGCCCGCGAGGCGGCACGGCGGATGAGCTGTTCGTACAGGTTGAAGCAACTGGGCCACGCGATGCATGGGTTCGAGGCCCAGCACGTTCATTTCCCGGGCATCGGCTTCTACGGCGCCCGTTCCCTTAATCCGGGCGGTGTCAACGTGACGATGGGTGACGGAAGTGCCTACACGAGCACCGGCGGCGGTGCCAACGTTAAGGACTACTTCCTTTCGCAACCGTTGAACATGGATTTTAACGGTGCTAATTTCTGGGGTTACGGATGCGTCAAATTCGACGAGATCGGTACGGAACCGGTCGATTCGGCCGTGCTGCCTTTCCACATACTGGGCATGAGTACCATGATGCGAAGCCTGTACGATGACAATTACGCGCACCCCAGCCACGACGACCTGCTATGCGAGACGTGTAATCGGCTGATCGAATTCCGTTCCGACGAACTGCGCGCATCGCTGATCTGGCCGCCACATCCCATCGGCTCGAGGTGCATGGTCATCGCATGATGGTCGTCGGAATATGCCGCGACCACCTCACGAAACGGAAGACAACTCATCCTGATTGCAGTGGAAAGTGACGATATGTCTGTTTTGTTCACCGAAATATGGGCAGCGATTCGTGACGTCGCCTCCGCACACCCGGCCGGCGCATTCGCCATGGGCTTGGCGCTGTTGGCGCTGCTGCATGCGGCCGTCGGACTGGGACGCTCGCGCCAGTGGTTTGTGTTACCGGTCGTGTTCGGCTTGACCGCCCTCGCCGGTTTCCTGCTGAATCCATTTGCCGACGCCAATACGGCCCTCGACCTCCGCCGGAAGCTGACCGGCTTCGAAGCCCTGACACTGTTGTGCATCGTTCAGTTGACGCTGGCCGCGGTCGGATTCCGGCTCGGCATGCGTCTGGACACCAGGAGCGGAGATCCTTCGTCAACGCTCGGGCTGGCCGTGGTTCACGCGGTCCCCGCGCCGATGGTCCTGATCGCCATGCTGTTGGTCGAACAGGCCCGATTGGCGGCGTTCTCCGGGGCCCGCCCGGAGGCGGTCGGTCGGGAGGTGGGATTGGCGGTCGCCGCCGCGCTGACCCTCGGCACGTTTTTCACCATGCTCATTCCCCGCCGTTGGCTGGCGGCGCCCTATCACCTGCTATCGGTCGCGCTCATGCTCGCCTACATGTTCGTGCCCGCGCTCCAAGACCCGCTGCCCCGCCCCATGACGGAGTTCGACCTGGCGTCGCTCGACCTTCTCTGGAAGTTCGGGGCATTTTTAAAGGGGTCGGGAGTCGAATGGCACTTGCGCATCCGTAAGTCATTATATGGCAAACTGATATAGA
>CAZFQG010000339.1:0-3199 GCA_964520785.1 uncultured Planctomycetaceae bacterium
GTTCTTCGGTCTTGTCGGTCCGCTTCCAGGCCTTCAAGAGTTCCGCGGATGGTTTACCATCGTAGATGAACGAAAACGGAAGCTCCGTCGAAAAAATGGTCTCGTCGCCGATGACCGGGAGTTCATCCAAATAGGCTTCGCTTCCGTCTTCGTACACGACCTTGGCGCCGGCCCAGTCCGCCTGGTCGTGGCTCGGTCCGTCACCGCCGTCGAGTACGTTCAGCACGAATTCCGTCGCGCCGTCCAAATCGACGCGAACCGGCAGCGGCGCATCGCTTCCTCGGCGGATTTCCGAGCGGAACGCCTCCTTGCCGTCTATCTCGACGGCAAAGACCACGCTGCCGAGCTTCCCCTGCGTGTCCCAGTTGTTGTCGATTCCGACCTCCGCCAGAAACGTCTTCGCCGGCTTCGGCAACCGCACGCGGATCACGCTGTTACTGTGGGTTCCCAAACCGTGTTCGTAGGTCTTCTCCCCCAGCTTGAGCGGCGCCGTCTTGCGGCACGAACGGTTCTTCTCGAAGGTGCCGTGGTCCTGCCGGACGATCTCCAGACCGAGCACAGGGCCTTCCGCCGGCGGCTTGTGATCGAAAACGGCGCCGAACCACTGGCGCGCAAGCCCAATTTCCTCCGCCGAGGGGGCTCGACAATAGGCGGTCGATTCGACAATCGGAAACAACAATGTCAACACAAGGAAGAACCGCGTCATGATCGGACTCCATTTGCTGGGATGAAGGCGGGGGATTGGACAGGGTGAACTAAAACGGCAGGCCCCGGGTCGGTTCGTGGTGAACCACGCAGGGGGCCTACCGAATCGTGGCGACCTACCGGGGTGTGCATCCGGTGGTCGCCGTGTTATTTCCGGCGGGTCATTCCCAGGGCGGCCAGAACGGCCGAAACGAGAACGAAGGTACCGGGCTCCGGGACTGAGGCGGGGCTTTGGGCTCCCCAGTTCGCGCGGACGATATCCAAGTCGGCGCTCCCTACGATACCGTCGCCGGAAGGATCGCCGGCCGCCGCGCCGCTGACCGATTGTCCCCACGCGCCGCGGACGATATCCAGATCCGCGCTGCCGACGAAACCGTCGCCATTCAAGTCGCCGGGGAGGGGCTCCTGGGTCGAGTCTTGCCGGATGGCGATCGTCAGACCCGAGATAACGGTGGTGCTGCCGTTGCCGAAGTTCCCGGTGATCGTACCGTTGACGATGGGAACGCTGAAGTAGGCCTTCGCCGTTCCGATGACGCTCGATGCGGTCGTGTTATCCACCGTAATGCCGGCGGAGTTGATGCCGCTGGTGCCGTAGAAGTAGAGGTTCGCCTCCGTCGCATCGCCCAGTCCACTGATCGTGAACGGGGAATCGGAGCTGTTTCCGGCGGAGTAGTTGAAAATGTAGTCGCACGTCAGCGCGGCCGGGTCGGTCGCCTCGGCCGGGGGCGCGTTCACGTCGCCGCCGACCATCGAGACCTCGAAGCCTACCGCCGTCGCCGCGCCGAAGCTGTCGAGCAGGTCGGTCGCGGTGACCGTAATGTTGTCGTCTCCGCCGCGCGAATCGGCGGCGATACCGTTGAAGAAGGTGCCTCCCCCGGCCAGCCCCACTCCCGAGTAGGTGGGCCCGAAATCGGGATCGCCGTCCCGGATACCGTTGAAGTCGATATTGACGACCGAGTAGGTCTTCTCGACCGGTTCGGGGCCGATCCGCGTAAACGGCTCCGTCGAGACGGCGAAGTTGTCGCAGTCGTATGCCGAATTGCCGGGTCCGTTGGAGTCGGTGAATATCCCGTTGATCGTACCGTCCCAGACGCTGACCATCGCCACTTGAGGAATCGCCGTCGCCTCCGTTGGGGTCGAAATACTGCCGGAATACGTGCGAGATGACAAGTCAAGGGCCAATTGTATATTGTACCATGTGTTCGCCTGCAGTTGCGTGGTAACCGCATACAAAGATCCGTTGTCCCAGGCACCGGTCGGTCCGCCGTTGATGACCGAAAGCGTCGTATCGCTGATAAAGAACGTCACCGCGTCCGAAGCACCGGCGTCCCGGCCGATCTCGAAACGTTGGAATCCTCCGGAGGAATCGTTCACGCGAACGTCGACATTGTAGTAGAGCAAGGGGGTCGTGTCCGCCGTGGTGGGGCTGAAGAGGTCGACGATGTAGAGGTTTCCCCCCTCCGCCGGAAATGCCGCCCCCTTGCCGTTGTCGGCGAAGACGTTCGTATAGGGACTCTGCGCCTCCGCGGTGACGACTTGGGATCCGCCCACGTAGTCCCATGGCGCACCAATCGGCGCACCGACCGACTGCAAGCCGAAATCGCCGTCTTCGTTGAGAATCGCCCCGAACGCCGGGGCGCACGCCACGGACATCGCGGCCGCGAAAAACAGAATGTGTTTGGACATGGTCACTCCTTTCAGTGAAGTTAAAGATGAAAGTCCAAGATGTTCGAATCGGTATTGACTTCACGCACGAGCGTGGAATCGACGTTGTATTTCTTAGGTATGACCTCGATGACTTCGTCCATCAGGCCGGCCTCCGGATTGCCGATTACCTTGGGAACTTGCCGCCCCGTAGGTTGAAACGCGTTGATTTCGATCCGGTTCATCCCCACCAGGGGACCGTCCTTTCTCGATATTTCATAACGCCCATTCTCGATTCGGCCGCCGGCCGTGGGGCCCTTGGTGTCTTCCGTCGGGCGGAAGAGAATGGAACCCTTTTCCAAGGGACGGCCGCCAAGCGTAACCTCTCCCTGCACCGCGGCTCTTTGCGGTCCTCCGGAACCGCAGCCGCACAGGAAGACGGACAGCAAAACCACAACGACAAGCTGCTTACTCATCTTCCCCACCTCCGACCGGAAACCCGTCCTTGATCCAGCCGAGAGACTGCCACAGCCGTGCGTCGACGGCGTCCTGGAAGAACCGTGCGCTCCCGTCGCACAAGAGTCCTTGCACGCCCCCGGGATGCCGGCTCCGAGCCGCGACCGTGTTGCTCTCACCCGCACCCGGAACGCAGGGCAGGTTCTTATCGGGCTGATTCGCCTTCGGTCCCGAAAACGAGTCCAGGTACAGCAGATTGTCCGGAGCCGTGGTATTGGGAGTCCGTGAAGTATACAGCGTCCGGCACCCCGCGCGAAACGTGTAGATGTACCCGCGAAAATCGAGCGGATCTCCGGTGAGATACTCGGCCATCGCGAGCGTGGAACTCGTGCCG
>CAZFQG010000340.1:0-3116 GCA_964520785.1 uncultured Planctomycetaceae bacterium
GAAAAAAGTCACGGAAGGTATTGATACAACAACACTTGCGTCAAGTCAATAGAAACATAACAGTCGAACTATTGGGAGGTTAACGATGAAAGCCTGTGTGTGCATCCCGGTGTTGTTGGCGATGCTTCAAGTTTTGAGCGCGGCTGGTTTGGTAATAGCCATTGACGAAGTGCGCGAGCATCCGATCTATGAGCCGGACGACGTCGCGCCGCTCGATGGTTCGGTTCATAAAACCTGGAGTAGTGTCGGACCGGGATTAAACGTCGCTTTCGGATCGACCGACGTGCGGTACGCTCGGCACTTGCCGCCGGAAGCGGTTGATTCGAAAGAATGTGAGATCACGGCCTGGCGCGGTGAACGAATCAACACCCAGATCGTGCTCTGGACGGCCGAGGGGGCCCGGCAGGTTCGGCCGGTCGCGGGCCCACTGAGAAGCGACTCGGGCATGACGATTCCGGAAACGGCCGTGAGACTGCGCTTCGTCCGATACGTACTCGCCGACGAGGGACCGGAATCCCCGCAAACGCTTAAACTTGTCCCCGATGTTCTGGACACGGGCGACCGCATTGACGTGCCCCGGGAGACAACTCGTCCCGTCTGGCTTTCACTTGATGTCCCTTGCGATGTTCCGGTAGGTCGATACCGCGGCTCCGTGAAGGTCACTTCGGAGGGTGGCGAGACAACCGACGTGAGCGTGGTTATTGAGGTTGTTGCGCCCGTGCTACCGCCGCCGAGCCAGTGGAAATTCAGGCTTGACATCTGGCAGAACCCCTGGGCCGTGGCCCATCAGCATGGCGTGGCGCCCTGGTCCGAAGCCCACATGAAGGTCCTTGAGCCTCACCTGATTATGTTGGCGGAGTCGGGGCAGAAATTCGTCACTACGTATCTGACGCCCACGGCATGGGGTGAATCGACCTTCATTAACAACGAGACCATGGTGGAGTGGATCCGGCTTTCAGACGGGTCGTGGCGCTACGACTACGAGGTGTTCGACCGGTGGGTGGAAACGGTCGGCAAAGCAGGGATCACGCAGGCGATCACCTGTTACTTTCCGGGTCCTTGGGGTCACCGCGTGCGGTATCGCGACGAGCGCACCGGCGACGAAGTGTGGACGCAGGCGAAACCAGGTACGCCGGAGTTCACGGCGTTGTGGACCCCGATGCTAAGGGATTTGGCCGATCATCTCCGCCGGCGCGGTTGGTTCGACCGGACCTACATCGGCATCAACGAGAATCCCGTGGAGGAGGGGAGGGAATGCATCAAATTGGTGCGGTCGGTGGCGCCAGGGCTGAAGATAACCTGGGCCGGTTTGTACCACGAGGAACTCAAGGACGAGGTTGACGACTGGTGTTTCTTTATTGATCCACCGGTCAAGCCTGATATCATTACAGAAAGATCTCGACGGGGGTGTACCACGACTTTCTACACCTGCTGTGGTCCCCTGCGGCCGAACAACTTCACGTTCTCACCGCCCGCCGAATCTGCCTGGATGGGTTGGTACGCGGCGGCACAAGGCTACGACGGATTCCTCCGCTGGGCTTACGACAGTTGGAGCGAAAAGCCCCTCACCGACACGCGTTATGTCCGCTGGCCGGCCGGCGATTGTTTTTTGGTCTACCCGGGACCGCGAAGTTCAATCCGCTGGGAGCGCCTGCGCGAGGGGATTGTCGACTTTGAGAAGATTCGCATTTTGCGCGACCGTCTCAGAGGCCGGCAGGAGCTTGGCCAACTCGAGGAAGCCCTGAAGCGATTCGATTATTCGGTCGTTCAGCATGAGCCGGCGGCGGTCCCGATTCAACACGCGCGCAACGTGCTGGACCGCTTGAGTCGGATCGTAGTCGACGAAACGGAGAAAAGTCAGCCTGGGATAGTTCAGTGATCGGGTATTCGCCCTAGTGGGTCCCGCAAGAAAAGTCGGAGGCGAGAACAACGCCGCGTGAAAAGCCCATTTCGGGACAGTGAAAAACCGGAAAGGTTTGATTGTCGACAATCGTCCCATAAAGCATTGAAAACAACACCATAAAGTAGTTCTATCTAACCCTCATTATAACCGATATTAATCAAAGTAAGGGCTACCAGTGTTGTTTGCCTCTCATGGGTTCCCGCCCCTCTTTCTCTTCGCATTCGGCTCGCCATCGGGGCCGGAATTCTGACTTCGAGCAAATCAAGTTACGGAGGGTACCGTCATGAGTGTTTGGTCAGTCACATACGCGGAATCCATCCATCGAGCCCGATATGCTCTCCCGAATAGCGGGCTGTCTCCCTCGTGGCACGAGATTTTTCTGAAAAATACCTCACTGTGGGGGTAGCGTTGTATGTCCTGTTAGAGAATAATTAAGTGCGAGTAAGGGTTACCTGTCTATGCTCCCCGTAGGTTCCTGCCCCGCCTACGGGGGGCTCTCTTTTGCGCCGCCTTTCCTGTTGCGGCTTGCTGGGTCGTTACCCCTTGCAGATAGCCCCGCCTTTTTTCTTTCGGCCCGGTCCGGACTGTGTTTACCGTGCGCGCTGCAAGTCGGTATTCTAGGTAAGGTGCGCCTTCATCCGTTCGTTCGAAAAGGACATCCGAACGAGGTTTACAATCACCTTGATTCCCGGACTGAAAATGATACGGAGACGATCATGCTCAGAATAGACCGCGACAAGCAGAGTTTCTCTGTCCTCGACACGCCCACCTTGGCCGACGTATCGATCACCGAACGGTACGATCTCCAGGAGTTCATCTGGAACAGCCCCGAAGAGTTCTTCAAAGAAATCGGTCAAGACCTATTCCTGGTCGGAAAAGAAGTGCCGCCCTCGGAGAACGTCCAGGATCGCATTGACTTGCTTGCCGTCGACAAGGAGGGGTCTTGCGTTGTCATCGAGTTGAAGCGGGGAAACCATAAGCTGCACATGCTCCAGGCGATTTCCTATGCCGGCATGATTGCCCAATGGGAAGCCGATGACGTATTCCAACTTCTTGACGAAGAACGGCAGGAAGCGTTGCTGGATTTCCTGGAAGTCGACCGGGATGACGTCAATCGCCAGCAGCGGATCATTCTGCTCGCGGAGGGATATGACTATGCTTTGCTTATCGGGGTGGAGTGGCTGAATGAACATTATGGGGTGGATATCACCTG
>CAZFQG010000341.1:0-3113 GCA_964520785.1 uncultured Planctomycetaceae bacterium
GGAACCGTCAACGACGACTCCGCCACGTTCGTCGCCAGCACGATCCGCCGCCGTCCGCCGGGCTTGAAAATCCGCTGCTGCCGTTCGCTGGGAAGCCTCGCGTAGAGGGGAAGAATCTCCGTCTCACGGCCCGGGGAATCGCCCGGGATTCGGGTCGATTTCAACAGCTTCACCGCCTCGTGGATGTCCCGTTCCGTGGGAAGGAAGATCAGCATGTCGCCCGAGTCCCGCCGGGCGCATTCCTGCACCGCCAGGCGGACTCCGGAAACGGCGTCGATCTCCGGTTCGTCCTCCTCCGGAACGAGGGAGCGGTAGACGATTTCGACCGGGTAGGTCCGTCCTCGGACCTCGATCACCGGGACCGGGCGGCCGGGTACTTCGAAGTGCTTAGCGAACCGCTCCGCGTCGATGGTCGCGGAGGTGATGATGAGCTTCAGGTCGGTCCGGCGCTGCAGAAGCCGTTTCAGATACCCGATGAGAAAATCGATGTTCAGCGACCGCTCATGTGCTTCGTCAAGAATGATCGTGTCGTACTGCTCGAAATCCCGGTCCCCCTGCGTTTCCGCCAGAAGGATGCCGTCGGTCATCAGCTTGACGAGTGTATTGGGGCCGGTCTCATCCGAGAAGCGGATTTTGAACCCGACCAGCCCCCCCACGGAGGAGCCGATCTCCTCCGCCACCCTCGCCGCAATCGACCGCGCCGCCAGTCGCCTGGGTTGGGTATGCCCGATCACGCCGTACACGCCGCGGCCTAGCTCAAGACAAATCTTCGGCAATTGCGTCGATTTACCTGAACCAGTCTCCCCGCACACGACGACGACCTGGTGGGCGGCGATGGCCTCTTTGATCTCTTCCCGGCGAGCCGAGACCGGCAGCTCGTCATCGTACGCCAGCAGGGGAACCTGGTGCCGGCGCTTCTCCGCTCGCAGCATCGACCGCTTCACCTGTTCTTTCCATTGGGCGAAATCACGGTCAAACGGCTTCTTGGCGGCGGCGCGACGTTCAATTCGCTCGGCTGCGGACCTCAGCCGACGGCGGTCCGAGATCATCACCCCCTCCAGAATCACCTTAATATCTCCCAAAACAACACATTCTCCGTCAAAGCCGATCCGCCGGGCTGCATCGTCCTGGGGGAATCGGGGATCTGTCAATTCCGGGGGGCGACATGACGCCGGTTGAATAGCGGAGCTCAACCGCCCCGGGGCTGGAAGGCTGGTCGTTCGAAAAACAGCCATTCTAACACGCGGTTCCCCAAAAGGGCAGTTCTCGCCAACGACGATCTCGGGTGACTCTCTCAGATTGGACAAGAAAAAAACGCCGAATCAGGCCATCAATACCAAAACAGGCACTGCAGTCTACATTTTGTTGTCAAAAAAGACTCAGACAACTAGATAGCGGGTTTTCCGGTCATCAGAGTAGCTTTGGAACGCTTTTTTCACGCAGGTCGACCGGATTGCCAGAACTGATCTGTCTCACGAAATCAATCCATCCCCACCAAGTTCGAGCCGGCCAATCAATCGGAACTGCGACTCACCGCCGAATGGACAAGGGAAGTCAAATTGCTGCAAACCATTTCTAATTAAGGAGTTATAATGGAAGGTACTTCTCAAATCAAGCAAGACGAGAATCCGAAGATGCCGGTTTTTTCGAAACTGCAAATTCTAGGCCGATCCTTCGGGAAACTTTCAGTAATGGGTATTCCGGAATCGGTTTCTGCTTGACTGTTCTTGTGCGGCAACATATTTTATGGGGAGGAGCGGCGGTACTTGATTCATCTGTGTCGCCGTGCTACTCACCATGTTGTTTCCACCCTTTTGGCTGGTGAGACACGAAGGAACGTAGGATGCTCGTTTTATCCCGAAAGAAGAACGAGAGTATTGTCATCAATGATGACATTACGATCGTCGTCGTAGAGATTCGTGGGGACAAGGTCCGCTTGGGTGTGGAAGCTCCCAAGGAAGTCCCGGTCCACCGTCGTGAGGTCTTCGATGCCATTCGTCGTGCCGAAGAAGAAGCGTCGGAAGCTCCCATCGAAGCGAAACCCGAAACCACTGAAACGGCGAGCGATTAGCCACGCCGGGCCGGCGAGGCATTGCCCGGCCTTCCGTGGCCAAGAATCGGTCCGTGTCGGGCCTGCGTTCACTATTGTCTTTTTTGGAACCGACATCGTTCTTTCGCCAGAACCTCGCAAGGGGTACTTGTGGGAAATAGAGCTTTTTGCTTCGCTTGCACTACTTGTCCGGCAGTATTTTCCACGGTATAATATGTGGCTTCCCGCGAAAAGCATGCTCTGCCGACAATCTCCTTGAGCACCCGGTTTTCATTCGCGGCCCCATCGTCTAACGGTTAGGACACAGGATTTTCGATCCTGCAATCGGGGTTCGATTCCCCGTGGGGTCAATGTATGGTTGTACAGTAAGGGCATTAGACCGCAAGGCCCCGTGTTTTATGGCGAGCGGCAGCTCCTAAATTACCGCCACGGATTGGCTTCGCGGCCGGATCGTGATGTCGTATTTTGGAAGCGTCGCCGAGCGTTCCAGGCGGGCTTCCCAGGGTTTCATTTCCTCGCGGCTGAGCTTCACGCCCGATGGATACTCACCCGGCAGTTGGGCAATCTCCGGATGCTGCCCCTTCCAGGTCATGCGAGCGGCACACGAGAGCACGATGCCGACGCAATTGAGCAACACGCCGTTCCACTTGCGTTCCAACGCTGACCAGCACCGCTCGATCGGATTGTACTTGCTGTGATAGGGGGCGTAGTAAACAAGTCGGACCTCCAAGCCCGACCAATCGGCGAACTGCACCATCCGCTTGAGAAACTGCGTACGTCTGCCGCTGTTGTTGGGCCCAGGCAGATGACGACCCCTTCGCGAAGCTCTCGCATCCCCTTGCTCGCCGTTTCGCGTCCCCAGCCGAAGCGGGCTTCCGAGAGCCGCGAGCTTCCCTCGCACAGCTCGATCGTCACTTCGGCGATAAACAGCCGACGCTCGCGTCCTTTCAATCGCCGCGCCGGCGGCAAACTTCCGCCAGCCCCGGCAGTCTACCGCGCACGGACGCATGGCAAAAAGGGCAATTCGCGGAAAACCCTCGACGCGACCGGCCCCGATCCGGGC
>CAZFQG010000342.1:0-3081 GCA_964520785.1 uncultured Planctomycetaceae bacterium
CCCTATACAGCCTCGGGAGCCTCTTGTTGGCGAACAACGATTGGGAAAATGCCGATAAGCACCTAAGCACCCTGGCGGCGATCGATTTTGGGTATAAAGACGTCTCAAAACTACTGGACAAGATCGCCGAGCTACGCAATAATAGCTAGCTTTACAAGTTCCGACGGCGAGCATTTCATAGAATTAAGCGGTAATCTACTATGCCGAATATCAAAAGCGCCAAGAAGCGACTGCGTCAGACGGCGAGCAGGACCTCCAGAAACCGATCCGCCAAGCGGGCCGTCCGGTCCCAGGTGAAGAAGGTACTGCTGGCGGTGAAGGCAGGTAATGTCGAGCAGGCGGAGGCCGAGTATCTCGTTACTCAGAAGAAACTGGACCGCGCCGGAGCGAGGAACCTCATTCACCGCAACGCGGCCGCGAGACTGAAGTCACGGCTATCCGGTAAGATCAAAGCCCTCAAACAGGCCGTTGCCGGGTAATCGGGCCGGCAAAGCACCTTAAGAAACATCCGACATGCGGGTGGTTTGATCGTGAATCTCCTGCATTTTTTTCTTCGGAGAAATCAGGGTGTCGGGGACGAAGGAACATCCGCGGACAGTTGTAAAACGACGTAAGGCGAGCACGTCCGGATCTGTGGGAACCCGAGGGAGAGTAATCCCCTCGGGTGACCCGGTCGCGGCTTCTGCAAGATATATACTGAAGGGGTGGTGCGTCACCCGCCCTCCCCCGTCGCCCCAACCGGCGGGACCGGAATGCCGAGCGAGGCGGCGATGACTTGCAAGAGTTGTCCCTCGCGCGGGGTTACTTTTCCGTCGGCGGCCACGCAAGCGGCGCAGGCGGTGAAGACCTGCCGCTTCACGTCCAGCGCCGCCTCCGCCAGGGCCCTCAGAGCTGCGTCGAAATTCCGCATAGTGCATTCGGCCTTGGTGAGCAACGCGGCTTCGCGGCCGATCTCGGCCATTCCCTTGTCGAACGCATGCCGGACTTCTTCTTCGCCGGTTTGGCCCGCGTAGGCGAGGGTCGACAGCAGGCCGACCAGCGACGGAAGCAGCGGATCGAGCTTCCGGTACCGTACGGCAGCGGGCCGGCTCAGGCCGAAATGCACATCGAGCTGGCTCACCAGCATCGCTTGCACGGCGTACTCCAACAGGTCGATCTTGTCGTCCGCCCTGATGAGGACGTCGACGTTTTGGCGAAAGTTCTTGTATTGTTCGCCCGACAGTTGCTTCAACGCGGGAAAGGCCGTCTCGACCAGCGGCAGCCGGACTTCCTCGGGGAGCCCCTCCACCAGCGCGGCAAGCCGCTGGGTCTCCCGATACGACTGTTCTTCCGCCTTCGACTCAAGCGTGTCGAGTTGCCGGCGGCGTACGTCCGCATCCCGGTCCAACAGAACCGCGTAGATCAGCGCGCGGGCCCCGTACGGTTCCGCGGCGGCGTCTCGCAGCGGGTCGGGAATGGCGTCGAGGATCGCCGCCGCGTAGACGATCTCGTCGAGGCCCAGCACCCCGATACGGCCCAGAACGCCGCCCGGGTCCAGCGGCGTCGTTCCGCCGCCACCCAGCGCCTCGAATGGGCTCCTGGGCTTCGCGCCGGGCTTGGCCGTGGGCTTGGAGGGCTCCGGTTCGGCTTTCACGGGTTTGACCCGCTTGGGGAATTTGCCGTCAAAGTTCGGATCGATTCTCTGGATCCGCTGGACCAGAGGCGGGTGCGTCGCGAACAACTGGTGGGCGAAACTCCCGAACGCACTGCCGAAGAACATGTGGCTGATCTCTTCGGCATGGGCGTTCTCGATCTTGGAGGTCTCCGGCCGGCCGCCGATCTTCTTCAGCGCCCCGGCGATTCCGTCGGGCAGCCGCGTGAACTGCACGGCCGAAGCGTCGGCAAGGTACTCGCGCTGTCTCGACACGGCGCTCTTGATCAACCTTCCGAAGAAGAGCCCCACCGAGCCGACCACGATCAGACCGAGTCCGACGGCCAGAATCAGGAAAACCGCCCCGCCGCCCTTGCCGCTCCGGGAACTCCGGCCCGAGTACCCGATGGAACGGAGTACGAACCAGCCGATTATGGCAAGCACCAGGATGCCGTAGAGGACGCCGACCAGCCGGAGGTTCATCCGCATGTCGCCGTTGAGGATGTGGCTGAATTCGTGGGCCATCACCCCCTGCAGTTCGTCGCGGGTGAGGTACTCCAGGCACCCCTTCGACACGCCGATCACGGCATCGCCCGGCTGGTGTCCGGCGGCGAACGCATTGATGCTCGGTTCGTTGTCCATCACATAGACCGGTGGCACGGGGGTGCCCGACGCCAGCGCCATTTCATCGACCACATTGAGCAATCGGCGTTCCGCCAGGTCCCGCGTCTGCCGATTGATCAACCTGCCCCCCATCATATGGGCAACCGCTTCACCGCCGGAGGCAAGCTGCGAGGTCTTGTAAAGACTGCTTAAGGCAATCACCCCGATCGTGGCCAAAGCGACGATAACGAAGAGATCCGGATGCCACGGCGTTTCCGTATAAGGATTCGGCTGGTCGGGAGGACCGGAACCGCCGGCAAAGACCATCCCGATGAGGACGACGAAGTAAATCGCCGCCACGATCGCCACCACGGCGAGGACGAAATAGACGATCAGCCAGCGGGTGCGGCGCTTGGCTGCGTCCTGTTGTTCAAAGAAGTCCATGCGGGGCTCCGGGACACACTATTCGAACGAGACCTTGGGCGCTTCGCGCTGCTGTTCTTCCTCGATCTCGAACAGGTCGGCCTCCTGAAAGTTGAACATCCCGGCAAAAATCACGGTGGGAAACGTCTCTCGGGCCGTATTGTAGCCCATCACCGCGTCGTTATACGCCTGGCGCGAGAAGGCCACCTTGTTCTCGGTCGAAGAAAGCTCCTCCTGGAGGGACATCATGTTCTGATTGGCCTTCAGGTCGGGGTAGCTCTCCGCCAGGGCAAACAGACGTCCCAGGGTGCCGGTCAGTTGACCTTCGGCGCTGCCAAGAGACTTCATGGCCTTCGGATCGCCGGGGTTCGCCGCGGCCGCCTGGCTCGCGCCGGCCGCTTGGTTTCTGGCCTGAATCACCGCTT
>CAZFQG010000343.1:0-3075 GCA_964520785.1 uncultured Planctomycetaceae bacterium
TCGCAAATATGATGAACTTATGGAACCCTAATATTTAGCCTTGACAAAGCACTAGTGCTTTGTCAAACGTAGATGTTCGAGTTGCCGTTTTGGATTCACTCGGGAGATTGCGGTGCTTCGCCATGTTGCCAACCCGTAAAACAAGTGTTGACAAAGCACTAGTCCATCGTGGGCCGATCACCGGGAAGAAGAGCCGAGACTGCCGGGAGAGCGATGGAGTTGTTGCCGAGGGTGGCACACGATGGAGGGCAGGTTTTCTGTAAGAAAGAATTCCTTTCAATCGAGAGATTTCTTTGGCCGAGAGGGGCCGGAGACGCGTGTTCCGACACGAACCAAAGTGTCGCGTGCTACGTTAAAACACGTGTGGCGTTCCGAGTGATCGGCGATCCGTTCTTTTTCGGATCATGCCAGTCCCCATAATGTATAATTGCTTCGAGCCGTTTTCGAGATTTTGTCTTGCCCGAACGGGCGGCAGCCGCGACCTCGCGATGGGCTCCCCGGACGTGACTAAACAGAGAGAGTGTTTTACCTTTTCGATACCATTTCGTGTTACCGCAACGAGCGCGTCGCCTGTTTTCCATTCTTTTTTCGAAGAACCTCGACGTTGACACGCCGGCCGGTCGCAGTCAAGACCGGTATCGTCGCGCGGCGTGGACGTCGTTGACGCTTATTGCTGCGCGGGTCGTGAATATCGCAACGGGGCTGGCGACGATCCCCCTGACGTTTCACTACCTCGGCAAGGAGCAGTTCGGTCTTTGGATGACGCTGACGAGTTTTATCAGCTTTCTGAGCTTTTCCGACTTTGGGCTTGGGGAGGGGTTGCAGAATGTACTGATCCAGTGCTATGGAAAGAGCGACTATGAGACACCTCGAACCTACGTGAGTGCCGCCGCGACCTTGATGGGCGGAATCTGTCTGCTGTTCATCGGCCTGGCGATTTTCGTCTTCCCTTTGCTGCCCTGGAACGATCTAATCCCGCTCGAGGAAGAAGTGGCGAGGGCTCAACTTCTTCCCACGGCGCAGGCGATGTTCATTGGCTGCGGGCTCGGTCTTGCCGCCGCGCTCGTTCAGCGCGTGAGCGACGGATACCAGCGAGGGTACATCGGCTGGGCGTTCATGCTGCTCGGCCGGACGATGGGGTTCATCGGTGTCGTCCTTTCGATCTTTCTCGGGTTCCCGCTTTGGGTCCTCGCCGGCGTCTATGTCGCCACTCCCCACGTCATTCTGATGCTAGGCGGACTGAGCCTTTTGTTCAAGGCTCCCTGGTTGATTCCGTCTCCGACGCGAAGTTCGGTGGCGGCGTTTCAAACGATCCTCCGCGTTGGGGGAGCGTCCACCGTCATTCGCGCCGGGTACACTCTCATGCACAGTGCCCCGGCTTTGATCATCGCGAATCAACTCGGCGCGGCGCTGGTCGGTCCGCTGAGCGTGACACAGAAGTTGGTGGGGACGGTCGGTATTATTACCGCATCGGCCATGTCTCCATTGAGAAACAGCTATGGCGAGGCGGCGATTCGGGGAGACTGGGCCTGGATCGAGCGTACGATGCGTCGCCTCCTGAGGCTGATAACGCTGGTTTATCTACCGACAATCCTCGTTTTAGCGGCCTTCGGTCGGGAAATCATCTTGCTTTGGACGGGAGATGCCGCGTTGCAGCCATCCGTTTCGCTGCTGGTGGCTTATGGAACCTACTTCACGTTGCACGCCTATACGGCAGCATTCTCGGGAATGCTCTACAGCTTGAACCGTTTGCGGTGTCAGGCCATGTATTATTCCTTCTGGGCCGCGATCGCGGCCGGATTCGGCTACGTGTTCGCTCACGAACTGGGCGTCGCGGGGATCATTTGGTGCGTGGCGCTCTGTGAAATCGGGCTCTGCGCGTTCACGGCGTTCGATGTGCATTTCGTGCTCCGGCGTCGCCTCATCACGGCTCATGGTTAACCGGGTATCAGCCTCTTGACAGACTTGACCGATCCGCGATATGAACCCCTGATCAGCATCGTCGTGCTGAACTACAACAAATCGGCCGACTTGGCGAGAAACCTGTCGGCCCTGCGGGAGATACCCTATTCCCACCGCGAGATCATCGTCGTCGACAACCGGTCGACGGATGATTCCGTCGCGATGGTCCGCCGGGATTTCGCGGACGACGTGGAATTGATCGTCGCCGAGTCCAACGGGGGCGTCTGCCGGGGAAGGAACCTCGGCTTTCGCCGCGCCCGCGGCGAGTACGTCGTCTACCTCGACGACGACGCCGTCGCCCCGCCGGAGGTATGCGATCAGGTTGCGCGACTGTTCGAAGAGCACCCGACGGCCGGATGCCTTGCTTTTCTCGTCCGCGAGATGCCGGAGGGCCGTGTATGCAACGATTACGGAGTTGAGCGGTTGGGGAACTACCATGGCGCGGGACATGCGTTTCGGAAGGAATGTTTGGAAAAAATCGGTTATTTGGACGAGCATTTTTTTTTCGGCGCCGAGGAGATCGACAGCTCCTTGGCATTGATGGAGGAGGGCTATTACGTTCGCTACACTCCGGAAATCACCGTCGACCACTACGTTCGCCGCCATGGTTCGAGGGAATTCGCCCGCCGCGCGTCAAATTGGATGGCGAGCATGGGTTGGTTCTATGTAAAATGGTTTCCATGGCGATACGCGATTGTTTTGTCCGCCCGTCAGTTCGCCGTGATGGCGGCCGGCGCGATAAGAAGGTTTGCTCCGACCGCGGGGCCCCGCGGGATTTGTCTGTTTCTGGCAGGTCTCCCCGGCATTCTGCGGACGCGCCGCGTGGCTTCCGAGAGGGTAATCGCGTTTTACCTGTCGGACGGCGTACGTCCGAAGCACTTCATCGAACCCCTTTTCCAGAAACTGACTACACGTCTTACCAGATCGTTTAGGCGGACGTGAGTCCAACGATCCTTGGAGCCCGGTCTTCCGCGATGACCTCAAACCAACAAGCAACGACGAGGCCCAGTTCGCCCGAGCGCGGACCGCTGCGGATCGCGTGGCTTGCCGTGGAGCCGACTCCGTACGATCTCCCCCTAATCGAGGATTTGAAGCAGTTGGACGGCCTGGATG
>CAZFQG010000344.1:0-3053 GCA_964520785.1 uncultured Planctomycetaceae bacterium
CGTCCAATCGTCGAAGAAAGAGGGAGACGTCTCCGTCTTGATGTCGCGTCCCTCGCGGAACGCGCGCTGATAGGCGCGGTACTGATTTCGGATCGTATCGAAAAACGCGATGTTTTGCGAGTCGAACGCCCCGTCGGTGATTACCGGTTTGTCGGAGGCGATCTTCCAATGGATACCGTCCGCCGAGACGAGCGCCTTCAGCGGTCCGCCGCCTAGGGCCTTGTAACGCTCCTCGGCCAAAGCCGCCGGGTTCGTGTCCAAAAACGGGCTGAAATTGTGCGCCACGTATCCCCAGGTTTCCTCGGAGAACAGGATATTGTTCTCTTTCGAGCCCTCGAACTCGATCATCCGCAAATCGGGCCGGGTCCAGTGAATGCCGTCGGCACTCTCGGCGTAGCAATAGACCTGCGGGCGCGTCATGCCGTACGACGTCTCCGTGTAAAGGACGTTCGCTCCACGGTAATACAACCGGTAGACGTCTTCGTCCTGGATCAGCGTCATGTAGCCGCAGGCATTCCCTTCCCACGGCTTGTCCAAAACCAGAACGATTTCACGCGGGGTGGGATGGTGAAGTACCTGCCGGGCGCCGTCGAGCGACTCGATGAGCACGTCGTCGACGAACAGCTCTCGGCGGGCGCCGATATCGACCGGATCGGCGGCGAGGATGGGGACGCATAAGACGGAAACGAGGACGGAGGTAAACCAGTGACGCATCATGAGAATTCTCCGGAGCATTGTTCGTTGATGCCGGCGAGGGCATAACGGTTGAATTGGGCTCGCGAGGGCATCCGTTTCGCGAGTCGCGCGGAAATAATCCCGCGGAGGAATGATCGACACGAAACACGGCCCAAGGCGGTCGCGCTTTCGGTGTCGCGCAAGGTGGGGTACTGAAAGGGGGTAAGTTGGTACTCTTCGAGGGAACCACCGCGCCTCGCCGAACCTATCGGCATTATTTCGCGGGAAGCTCGAAGTCGATCGTCCCATCGCCGCCGGAAGTCACCTCTTCGGTAAGCGGCGACTGAGCCGTGGCGTAGACCGGCGGGCTGATCTGGATTTGCTCCTCGACCATGGCCACTTCGAAACCGTTATAATCCGGGACGGTCCGTCCGGTCTTCTTCCTGGCGACGATCTGAACGCGGTACGTGCCGGGGGGGACGCCGCCACGGCCCTTGATCTCGTATTTCCCGGCGATGATCGGTCCGGCGTTTACCGGTCCCTTCGTCTCCTCGATGGGAACGAATTGGACTTCGCCGGAATCGGGTGTTTCTCCGGCAACGGAGATCGTTCCCTGGACGATCTTCGGCCGATTGCCGCATCCGGCGCACCAAACGGCGGCGATACACGCCAGTACGAACGGATACTTCCACATAAACTCCTCCACTTCGTTCTCGAAACTCCCGGCGACGATTGTCTAGTGCTTCGCCAAACGCAGGAATTGGGGTTGACGTTTCGGTTTCATCCGGGCGATTGCGGTACTGCGGCGTGCTGCCGACCCAGAATCTTGGTGTTGACAGAGCACTAGTCGTAGTCCGGTATGACCTCGCCCCAGTTACGGGTCGTTAGTGCTTGGAGTATCTTCTGGTCGATCCGTTCGTTGACGAACTCGACGTGCCCGTCGGCGAAGACGAACTGGGCTCCGCCGGGGTGGCGGCTGCGGACCGGGGCGTGGACGTGTCCGAGGCTCGAGTTGATCCCGTAGGCCGTGGTAACTCGATTCTCGGACGCCCATATCTTTCCCCAGTTTTGCTTCGAGCTGGGATTGTACGGATCGTTCTGATCCAGGTCGCACTCGGCGACCATGAAGGTCATGCTGGTCCCATCCGTGACGTCGCGGAGTTTCGTGGCCGAATTCAGGAACATGATTCCGGTGCCGTTCGGGTCGCGCGCGTAGAACGCCTCGTTTCCGTCGCGGTGCGTGGCCACGGCGGAGTAATTCGTCTCGGCGGTATCTTCGTCGCCGGGGATGGCGCCGCAGCAGGCGATCAACTTCGGTTCGGGCGCGCTGGGACAGATGTATGTCGTCACGAACGTCTTCATCGCGCGGTTGTTGATGACGACCGGCGGGACGGTCGGCCGGTACTCATTATAATTGAACGAGAAATCGATCTGTTTGTGGATATCCCCGACTTCCATGAACGGCAGAATCCGCGCCGACCAGCTCCAACTGGTACCGCTGCCGAAAGTGCCCGGCGGGAAGACGCCGTGGTTGTCGTGGTAGTTCAACAGGGCCAGACCGATGTTCTTTTCGTTGTTGCTGCACTGCATTCGCCGCGCCGCCTCGCGCGCCGACTGGACCGCCGGGAGCAACAACGCGATGAGGATGCCGATGATCGCGATGACCACCAACAACTCGACGAGGGTAAAACCCTTTCGGTTTTTCCGGTCCATAATCATCTCCTTGAACATTCTTCACTCAACCTCCGGTCCCGTTCTCCGGGGCCGGCGCGGAGTTTTCGAAATCGGCGGCGCGGCGGAGAACCCCGTCGCGCCGCCGAAACCCGTTGGTAATCGGACCCGCGTCCGAAAATTCTCATTCTAGCGCCGGCGCCTCGCCAGCAAGCCCAGCGCGGCGGCGAACAGCGCCATCAAATGGGGCTCCGGAACGGCGGCCGACGCGGTGCGTCCCCAATTGGCGCGGACGATGTCCAAGTCAGCGCTGCCGACGACCCCGTCGCCGGAAGGATCGCCGCACGAAAGACAGCCGGGGTTGACCGTCTGTCCCCAGTTCGCGCGGACGATGTCCAAGTCGGCGCTGCCCACGGCCCCGTCGCCGTTGAGGTCTCCGTCCAACTCATCTCCGCCGCCACTGCCGAAGAGGGCGGCGGCGCCTTGCGTGGCCAGCGTCATGACCTCGGCATCCGACAGCGCGCGGCTGAGAATGACGATGTCGTCCATTTCGCCGACGAATTGCTCGTTGAGCGCGCGACCGACATCCTCGCCGACGCGGATCGTCACGTCGTCGTGCGTGATGTATCCGGTGCTGGCGTCGCTGGCCACGAGATTCCCGTCGACATACACGCTGGCGATTCCGTTCCCGTATACCGCGGTGATGG
>CAZFQG010000345.1:0-3033 GCA_964520785.1 uncultured Planctomycetaceae bacterium
TTCCATCATAAGCGAATGCCGTCCTTTGGTCAACCGTGCCGTCGCCGTCCGAGTCGATTAGCTTCCCGATCCAGCGGTTTTCCAGGTCGTGGAGATAGTCAACCACCTGTTCGGGCGAGGCGTCTTCTACCGGATAGTCGGCTACGCGAATCAGGCGGTTCCGGGCGTCCCAGGTGTATTTGGTTACGTCGGTATCACCGGAGTCGAGAATGCCGTTGACGTTGACGTCGATATACCGGGCAACGCGATTGCCCTCGGGGTCGTAGTCGTACCAGTACGTGCCGTCGGAGAGGAGGCGGTTTTCTGCGCCGGTCGTGTGAACGTAACCGTTTGCCGTCACGCGGTTTCCGTTTGCATCGTACGCGTAGGACTCGTCGGGAATGGATTCGTCCGAGTAGCTGGCGGCGATCAATTGGCCGGCGGGGTCGTAGGAATAGGTGACCGTTCCGTTGAGGGAGGTACAGGAGACGAGGCGGCTCAGTTCGGCGTAGCCGCCGGAGGCGATTGCGTCGACCACGCCGTCGGTGTCATGAACGGGCAGCATGCCTTGATCGACGAATTCCGAAGGCAGCCCGCCGTTGGGGGTCCAGTCGGTGTTGGACGTTCCCTCCAGCAGGACGGGCTCGCCCGCGTCGGAGTATGTCCAGGCGTAGGAGGCGAGGGTGGTGCCGTTCTGGTGGTAGACGAGGGCGGTATCGCGATCGCGAGAAGCACGTGCGACGGTTGAAGGATGAAGCTCATGACTCTCGTCCAACGTCCGATGATGCGGTGATTATCGGCACTCTATCAAGCGGGCCGGAGAGTGTCAAGGGTCCGCGCGGGGTGAAAACGGGAAATAGGAACTGCCGTAACCCGTGAACTGCACGGGCGTTAAAGTTGGGAAGAGTTTTTTTGACCATACTGGGTCGTCAATATCAGCGATGTTCCATTTTCTTCATTCAGAGACTCCTTACTTCATCCCTGGTTTGAAGCGAACCGAGCGACGAAATCCCAATCAATGTCATCCGCCGATTCCCAGTAGTCTTCAGGAAACCCTGGCTGAGGGGTCAAGTCCAGCTTCGCCTCCTGTTCCGAGAACCGTGTGGGAAATGCACGGATGACTCGCTTAACCAAGCGTATGGTGTTTTTCAACGAGACATCGAAATCCATGCCGTCCTCGCCGCGTTCTACTCGAACTAAGGCCCAATACGCCTCTCTTCGAACCTCGATGCCGTTCGTGGAGTCCATCGCAAGGTCCGCGAGAAAACGTGAGTTGTCACGCGACCTGCTGGAATCTAGTACGGTACCGAGGAGACTGATCGCGTAGATCCGAGTGGACTCGTCCGCGCGCGAAGTCGCAATGCGACGGCATGCTTGAGTCAGTTTCGGATCAGGCCCGCATTTCCAGACGGCGTGACAGACGCAAGCGGCGGCGAGACACAGACGATCGTCGGACGTAGACAGGAACGACATCGCGGTCTCTTTCGTCCTCATCAACGCATCGTAGTGGGCGCCGGCTAACTCTTTCGGGGTCTGAAAATACGGATCCGGGTATTTCGTGTTCACAAGAACAGGCTTCTGCAACTGTAACTGATCAATCGAAACTCACGAGCTATCGAAGCGGCCAAGCCAAGTCAATAGCCTCCTGAAAATTGCGTATACTGACCTCCAGTGCCTTATATGCCGGGGTCCCCGGCTTCATGGTTTCCAGGTAGGAATTCAGTCGTGCCAACGCCGCCATGGCAGCCGGCCTGCTGCCGTACCGCAGCGCGACCTGCTTCGCTTCCCACGCTATTGTTCCATACGCCGCCGCACCGCCAGTAGGCGCACCGGCAGTAACCGGGGCTGGTCGCCGGATCAAAGACGGCGTTTTCGCCAGAAGGCCCGCACCTACCGCGTAAGGTAGGCCCGCGTATGGATCGGACGGGACGGTCTGATCACCTGGCGCCGGTGCATTGGCCGTGTCGGGCCAGAACCAATACACGATAATAACCGCTCCCGCAACGAACGGGGCGACTGTACCTTGCGGGTCTGAGGCATCTGTGGGGTGATTACTGACGTAAGAGTATGGATTCGCATCTCGCCCGTTGAAACCAATCGGATCGTTGCTGATCCAGGCGCCGACGCTTGCATCATACCAGCGATTCAGATTATTCTGCAAGCCGGTGTATTCATCGAACGGTCGACCGGTGAAGCCGAAGAGGCTGTCGACGGCGGCGGTGGTTTCGGATAGTTTGCGGCCGTAGGCGTCGTACGTTGTGTGATTCGCGACGGTCGTGGTGTCGGTTGCGGGGTCGTGGACGGCCAGATCACGGACCGTGCCGAGGTGGTCGCCGAGGGGCCAGAGTACGTCACCTTGCGTGTCGGGTGATGCCACTTGCTCGTCGGCCATGATTCGGTCGACGGCGTCGGGTTGCCACAAGTAGCGATGGGAGAGGTCCGCGGGGGTCAAGTCCGAGTCTCCGTCGGTTTCGAATTGCAGTACAATCTGGTTTCCATCGTAAGCAAATGCCGTCCTTTGGTCAACCGTGCCGTCGCCGTCCGAGTCGACGAGGCTGCCGATCCAGCGGTTCTCCAGGTCGTAGACGTAGTCGACCACCTGTTCGGGCGGGGCACCGTCTACGGGATAATCGGCTACGCGGACCAGGCGGTTCCGGGCGTCCCAGACGTACTCGGTTACGTCGGTATCACCGGAATCGAGAATGCCGTTGACGTTGACGTCGATATACCGGGCAACGCGATTGCCCTCGGGGTCGTAGTCGTACCAGTACGTGCCGTCGGAGAGGAGGCGGTTGTCTTCGCCGGTCGTATAGACGTAACCGTTTGCCGTCACGCGGTTTCCGTTTGCGTCGTAGCTATAGGATTCGTCGGGGATGGATTCATCCGAGTAGTCGGCGGCGATCAATTGGCCGGTGGGGTCGTAGGAGTAGGTGACCGTGCCGTCCAGGCTCGTGCAGGAGACGAGGCGGCTCAGTTCGGCGTAGCTCCCGGAGGCGATTGCGTCGACCACCCCTTGCGTGTCGTGGACGGGCAACATGCCCTGGTCGACGAACT
>CAZFQG010000346.1:0-2976 GCA_964520785.1 uncultured Planctomycetaceae bacterium
ATCCGGATGATCTGGTTGCCAATCGCAGGCCGTACGGAGATCCGCGGCACCTCGCGGACGCGCCGGGCGGAAGCAATCAGGCCGTCTTGCACGATCCCTACGGCCACACGTTGAATTTCTTCTACTCGGATCCGAATTACGCGGCGACGAGGAAGACCCGGGAGTTGCACCGGTTCCTGGAATTCGTCCACGTCCCTTCGCGGTTCACCGGAACGGACATCATGCTGAATCCGGTGGCGATTCTCGGGGCGGGGCATTCCTTCAACTCTCCCTACAACTACATCTCCACCTACCGCGAGCCTGGAAGGATCAACCTCAATACCGTCTTCAGCGAAAACGTCTGGAGAGGATTGACCAACTTCTTTCCGCACGGCAGTCCCGATCCGATCACGGGGCGGAGTTGGCAATGGAACCGGTTCCTCCGCGGCCGGCAAGGCTACGAGAGCGCCCTGGAGGCGATGATCGACGTCGGGGCGTTGAATCCGTCGATGGCCAATTGGAACAGTACCTGGCTGCCACTGTGGAAGGACGCACTGGAGGAATCGGGCGAGAACGTCGGGGCGCGCCCATTGCGGATGGACCCTCGCTATCCGACGCGGTTCGCGAAGCCCTTCCGGACGTCCTTCGGCGCATCCCTCGTCCCCCCGATCGGCGCCAATCCGGCGACCGACCCCAGCCTGATGCCGATGCGTGAGGTCGAAGCCACGCTCCTGCGTTCGGGCGCAGGTAAGGTCTACCATCCGGTGAAGGATCCGACGACCGGACTAACCGCCGCGGACGTCGAGGCCCACCGGGAATTGGATTTCTCCAAGAATCCGCTCTTCGTTTTCGACGCGGCCACGAGCGATTTCTTCTTTGATCCCACCCTCGGTCCGGGATCGCCCTTCAGGTCCTACCTGGATGAAAGCATCCGAACGTCGGTCCCGATCGGCGATCAGGTAAATGCCATTTGGAACGTCAAGACGAGTTCGCCGGAGGACGTGACGCCGCGAAACCGGCAGACGTTCATCACCGATTTCACCGACACGATGCGGCACCCCTATTTCCGCTACCAGGGCCTCCAACGCCTCGGAAACGTCGCGTCCACCCGGTCCAACGTCTACGCCGTTTGGCTGACGGTCGGGTATTTCGAGGTTGAATCGCGGCCCAATCGGACTTATGCCGATGGAACCACCGACTGGTCGCCGCAGAAATACGACGACGTCTACCCCGACGGATACGCCATTGGTAAGGAACTCGGCAGCGATACCGGCAATACCCGGCGGCATCGCGCCTTCTACCTCTTTGACCGGTCCATCCCGGTCGGGTTTGAACGTGGAAAGGATCATAACGTCGAAGACGCCATTCTGATCCGGCGGTTCATCGAATAGAAAGCGGAATCCGTCAGGGGCGAATGATCGCGCCCCTTTGGCGTCCTCTCGCGAGACGTTTCACCGAGAGGGAATTGCGAAGAGATCACACCCCCCGGCCCGCGCCGAACCACTCGATTTGGCGCCGGGGGCAGAACGTGAAACCGCGGGCCCGGCAGTAGGGTTCCAGCCACCGGCCGACCACCTCGAGCCGATCCGGTTCGGTCCCTTCCGGCATGAGTAGGACGCAATCGGGATCCACCGGTGGCAACCGCTTGAGGCACTCGACGACTTCGGCGCAGTCAGCCGGTTTCGCGATGACGAATTTCAGTTGGTAATCGTACTCCGCCATGAGCCGGGCGAGGACCTCCGGGACGAAGCGGCGTTCTTCGTGGCTCCGCCGCCGTCGCGGACCGAAATGGGGGGCCGGGATCGAGTTCGAGAGTTTCGGGCTGATCGACATCAGGTCGCAAGCGACCGGAAGGTATAGCGTTCCGGATGTCTCCACCGTGACGTGTTTCCCCCGCCGCTTCAACCCTTGAGTGAGCGCCACCGTCCGGGGATACAGCATCGGTTCGCCGCCGGTTACGACGGCGTGGGGGCAATCGCCCTCGGCGGCCTCCTCCAGGAGCGATTCCACGCTTCGAAGTTCTCCCCCCTCCGGCTCGCAGGCGTAGGCCGTGTCGCAATAGCCGCAACGCAGGTGGCACCCGCTGACGCGAATGAAGAAACTGGGCGTCCCGGTCAGCCGGCCCTCCCCTTGCAGTGACGAAAACGTCTCGGCAATGCGCATCATTCGCCGGCCACCGCGTAAGATATCGGATCGGTAAGCCCCGCTTTGGCGAATCCCCCGCGGCGCAGCAGACAGGCATCGCATCGGCCGCACGCGGTACCGTCTTCCAGCGGATCGTAGCAGGAGTGGGTCAAGCCGTAGTCGACCCCCAGCTCGGTTCCCAACCGGATTATCCGTGCCTTCGTCAGTTCTAAAAGGGGGGCGTGAATTCTAAAAGACAGGCGTCCCTCGACGGCGGCCTTCGTCGCCACGTTCGCCAGCAGCGCGAACGCATCCAGGAACGCCTTCCGGCAATCGGGGTAGCCGCTGTAATCGACCGCGTTGGCCCCGATGAAGATATCCGCCGCCTCCAGGACCTCCGCGTACCCCAGCGCCAAGGAGAGCAGAATCGTATTCCTCGCGGGGACATAGGTAACCGGAATCTCCGCGTCCCTCGCCTCGGTGGAGCGGTTCTTCGGAACGTCGATCCCCCCGGTCAGCGCACTCCCTCCAATGACGGAGAGATCGACCGGGACCGTCACGTGCCGTCGTACACCCAGTGCCTCGGCGACCTTGGCGGCCGCGTCCAGTTCGGCCGCGTGACGCTGCCCATAGCGGACCGTCAGGGCGTACAGCTCGAATCCGTCGCGCCGCGCCACCGCGCCGGCGGTCGCCGAATCCAGACCACCGGAGAGGAGGATAACGGCCCTTCGCGGGGAGTGTTCGGACATGAGACTAGGGGGAACTCGACCTTAGAAACCCGGTTCGACAGGCGCCGCGACCGGTTGCTCTCAGACGTGCGCGAACGAGCCGCGCACCGCCAAAGCCCTATTCTACTCGGATTCAACCGAATAG
>CAZFQG010000347.1:0-2931 GCA_964520785.1 uncultured Planctomycetaceae bacterium
CGTCCGGAAGATAGATGGGGTCGATATCGGACACTCCGGGAGCGAACGTCAACTGCCTGAGGTCGCTCCCGTCCGCATTCATTTCGTAGATGTGGTAATCGTCCGCCGCGTCGCGCCGCATGGAGAAGAGAATCTTTTTCGCATCGAACGAGACCTCCAGATCCCGCGCGATCCCCTGGGGCACCTCCAAGAGCGTCGTCACCGCCTTTTCGCCATTTTCGAACCGCAACACCTTCACTGCCGAACCGCCACGGAAACTGCCGACGTTGATCTCGCCGGTCTGGAACATCGTGGCGGTATTGTGGTGATCGCTAAGATACTGCGGCCGGACCACGAAGACGAGGGGCATGCCGTCAACCGCGTCAGGGGGACCTTCGGTCGAAGAATCCGCGAATGCGGGCCGCGTGGACCCTCCGGTTAGGGAGGCGAGTAGGACGATGAGGATGCTTGGACGCAACATGATGGAATCGTGGGAGTTTGGAGGACAGGGTTGGTAGGTCGCCGCATCTTAACGCATGCCCACAATCAACAACTCCAGTTTAATTCATTCCGCGACCGCGAAAAAGGGTGTGAGCGTCTCTGCCGAGCGGGCCATCCTCGTCGGCAATCAATCCGCAAGCCAGGCCATCGTCTCGGACGCTTGCGTGAGATCTGCCACGGTCTTGCGGAGCGTCTCCTACCACCGGGGGCAAACGAGACCCCGCCCCAAAGGCGCGCTTTCGCGTTGCCGGTCGAACGGGGGGTATCGGCGTTTGACTTTCGTGTCCTCGCCTGCTACGCTAGCTTCGGCTAGTCGAGCAACCTTTCTTTTCACCCCCGGATACGAACCATGAAACGCCGCGCCGTTTTGTATTGGCTCCTCGCGATCTTCGCGACAACCCTCTTGACCCGTTCGGCCTGGGCCGAGACGGTCTGTTGGCCCCAGTTTCGCGGTCCCGGCAGCCGGTCGGTCGCGGATGCGCAAGGGTTGCCGGTACATTTCGACCTCCAAACGAAAGAAAACGTGGCGTGGATCGCGGAACTGCCGGGCCGAGGGCCCTCGGGGCCGATCGTTTGTCGGGGGCGCGTCTTCGTGACGTGCTCGTCCGGTTTCCGTCAGGACCGGTTGCATCTGCTTTGTTTCGATGCCGAATCCGGCGAGCGTTTATGGGGCCGGCGAACGTGGGCGACGGGACACACCTCGTACCATCCCTTCGGCGCTATCGCCTGCAACACGCCGGCGACCGACGGGAGCCGGATTTTCGCCTTCTATTCTTCAAATGATTTGGCCTGCTTCGATCTCGACGGAAATCTGAAATGGATCCGCGGCCTGGCATACGAGAATCCGTCCACCCGCAACGACGTGGGCATGTCCTCCTCGCCGGTCGTATACGGAGACCTCGTGATCGTTCAATTGGAAAACCAGGGAGAGTCTTTCGCCACCGGCATCGATGCCGAGACCGGCCGGACGGTCTGGCGAATTGAGCGAGAGAAGGACGCCGCCTGGTGCTCTCCGATCATCCTTCCCGGCGAGACCCCCGAGCAGGATGTTCTTATTCTGCAATCGCGGAGTTCCATAACGGCGAACGATCCGAGAACCGGGAGGCAGGTCTGGCGGTACGAAACGAGCCCCCATACGATCGCCTCCTGCACGACGAGCGGCGCAAATATCTATCTTCCGGCGAACGGCCTGCACCGGATTCGCTTCGACGGGGCCGAAGGACGAGGTGAGGTCCTTTGGGGCGAGCGACGCCTCCGTGGAGACAACGCCAGCCCGATCGTCGACGGTGACAAGGCCTACGTTATCAAGCCGCCGGGCATCTTGTTGTGCGCCGACGCCGCGACGGGCGACATCCACTGGCAACTCCGGCTCAAAGGGCCCTTCTGGGCTACGCCGGTGCTCGCCGATGGAAAATGGATCGGCGTGAATCATAAGGGCGAAGTCCAAATCGTCGACGTCACCGGCGACGAAGGTAGACTCTTGGCCGAAATCCAAATCGAGCCCGGAATACTGGCCTCCCCCGCGATCGCGAGCAACGCGATCTACTTCCGCGGTGACCGGTATCTCGTGAAAGTGAAGCAGACGCGATAACGGCCCGGATTTCGGGAGAAACCCTTCCCTCTTTACCTGCCGCCGAATCGTTGGACGATGTGACGGAGGATCCGTTGTTCCAACACCGGATCGCGACCCAGGACGATCCAACCGTCCTCTACGGGCGTTTCGAGAATCGGGTTGGTAACCTTTGTTAGCGGTGGATTGTAAGGGAGCGTCGCCGCGCCCGCGGTAGCCTGTTCCGGGTGAACGACGTCTTCGAGTTCCTTGTAGACGACCACTTCAACCAAATAGCCGTTCGCGGCCGGCGTGACGCGGACCGTGGCGCGCCGGCGGATCGTCTGTAGCGTCGACTCCACCCGCTCTCGCAGGTCGGCCGAATCATGCCGCCACGGCTCCAGCAGGGTCGCGCCGACCTCGGGGCGCGTATCCAGTCTTCCTTCGACCAGGACATCCCCGATTTGACGAACCGGGTCCTCTCTGGCAATCGCGAAGTAGTCGTCCACGACGTCGACGATCGTTTCCCACGTTTCGAATGGGGGATAGTAAGGAACCAGCGTGGGGTTTTGGCAACGGACAAGCATCGCGGCCGACTCCGGAGGCGCCTGCATCCGCCAAGAACTGCATCCGGCCGCGAGGCAGAGCGACACCACCACCGCGAGCACGCCGCCGCGTATCGCGTCCCTTGCGGGCCGGGATGGATTCGGATCATTAGACGATAAAGGGTGCATTCTTCGCTTCAGGTCACTCCGCGTCCGACCGTAACGCCATTAGTCGTCGGCTGCCGGATTATGCCGAGAACCAAAAAACAACGCAATGCGGAAAAACCAAGGAAATGCGCGCTGGGCGCATTTCGCACTTTGTGTTTGGCACGGTTTTTGTAAAATGCGGGTTCGGGT
>CAZFQG010000348.1:0-2844 GCA_964520785.1 uncultured Planctomycetaceae bacterium
TTGAAGACGTGAAAGGAAACGGTGTCGGGCAGGTGGGGAAACGGATTTTCGTGAACCGGGACGACGATAACATGAACGGAAAGGCGGACATCTACGATCGTTACTGCGACTATACGTTCGGTGACCTTGACCCCAACAATGATTACGAAGACAATGACTTTGCGGCGATCAAGTTCGACGTCGGAGTCGACTTGAGCAGATTCCAGGGCCACTACCTCTATCTCATCGCGAGCAAGGGACTTGACGTCTGGGCGTCGCCTACAAAGATACACATCGTGTCCAACCCCGCCCAGGGATTCGAAGTCATCGACGCGGACGACACCCCGACGTCTCCTCCCGCTGAAGGTCAACAGGAGCAGTTGGACCAGACGGACGACGTCTACCGCTGGCAAATTACCGGTCCCTACTACACCTTCCCCACGAGGGAGTTCTACGTCGAGGGAACCGATGTGGGACGCCAAACGGTCAAGTGGCAACTGAGAAAGCCGGACGGCACGATTGTCGTGGAGGATATGGTCGAGATCAACGTGGAGGAGATTGTTTGGCCGTTTGCCACCGCATACCAGGTCAAACCGGACGAATCCAATAACTTGGTGGCGAATCCCACATGGTATGACGAGAACACCGAGAACTGGGAAGGCTTTGCCTTAACGGACGCTTGGTATCTGGGCGATTCCGCGCTCATTGACTACATCAAGGACAAGAATCCCGGAACCGTCGCCACGGTTCATCCAAACCTCGAAAACGGCACGGCCTGTTCAACCGGAGACCCCCTGTCCCCAATCAACGGAGACTACACCAGTTTCGATAACGGCTTCACGCTGGAGTTCGACTATCAGTTTGAACCGAATCGCGGCGACGGAACGACCGGGTGGGTGAAGATCGTCAAAGGCGGCGACAGATTCAAGATCAGCAACGTCGGCAACAGCGGCGTGAAGTTTGGAGAACTGCCGCCTGTGGGTGAAGAGACCGAGGGGAAGCCCCTGGAAGCTGCTATCCTCGACGTTGTCTCGATGGCGGCGAAGGCGGGGGGAATCGCGACGCTCAAGAGCTATGTGGAAGAGCTACCGGATGGCGCCGAAGTGGACTTCCCGGACGGCCTAAATCCCACGTATGAGACGGAGCCGGTCAACAAGTTGATGACGGGGGTGCTGTATGGAGGACTTTATCCCAACATGAAAGACTCGCCGGCAGGGGCAACCATGCCCTTCACGAAAGCCCAGTATGAGGCAACTCTCCAAAGCAACTGGGACCGCGCCAACAGGGGTGAAAACGATTCAATGACAATTGACGTTACTAAGACTCTCGACGGCCTGTACACAATCACGATCTATTTGGGTGGAGAGACAGTCAATCACATAACCTATACAGAAGCGGGGATCGCACTTCAATCACTCAACGACATCGCGCTCCAAACTCACTGGGGAAGCGGTGTAGTATTCAGCAACATGCGTCTTACGAAGAAGTAGTCGCGCTTCTGCACGATACGAATATGAGGACTCTCGCGATGTTTGATGTATCCGCTTGGTCGTATTTTCATCTATTTCGAATAATCGCAGCGCTATTCGTCGCCTCCGGCGGCTCTGCGATCCTTGCCGACGAAGCGGCGCCTAAACGTGTACTCGGCCCCTGGACCCAAGACCTCACAATCGGCCCCGGCATGGACGCCTCCGGGCGGATACTGCGCGGTTGCGTCTTCGTCGGGCTCGACTTGCGTGGGGCGAATTTCGAGGGGGCCCACCTGGGTGGTTGTGAACTATTCCAATGTGACTTGCGTAACGCCTCGTTCAAGGACGCGATTCTGACCGGACTCCGATGGGACGAGTGCGACGTCGGCGGCGCGGATTTCTCCGGAGCCGTATTCAACGGTGTCATGCCGCTTCATAGGGTCTCTGCCTATCAGGTCAGGATCACGGCCGGACAGCTCATGTCTACGCGGAGTTATCGAACCAGAGATCTCTCCAATTGCGTGTTTCAAGTAGCCAAAAGGGAGTGCATGCGGCCGACGTTTGACTTTCGCGATGCCGATCTGCGCGGGGCGATATTCATAGGCCAAGACTTCCGCGAAAGCGATTTCACAAATGCGACGGTAAAGGGCGCACAATTCTACATGTGCAAGATCGGCGCGAAGCAACTTTTGGCGACGTACGACTTCAAGGAGTCGCGTCAACTGACAAACATTGCTTTTGGTGTCGTGGATGGTCACATAGACTTATCGCGATGCAACCTCTATGGTTCGTCCCACATACCGCGCGACGCGGATTTGACGGACGCAATCATTCGTCACTGCACGCTAAGACCCCCAATCTCGCGCGAACAGTTGGAATCGACGAAAGGTTACAAAGAAGGGGTCTTGCGAGGCGTTTCCTTTTTTGACCAGGACCTTAGGAATATCGATTTTTCGGGTATGGATCTTGGTGAATGTTTCTTTCAAGACTGCGATTTCGCAAATGCAGATATGGAAGACGCTGTGATCAGTAACGTTACTTTCCAAGTCTTTCGCACGAGTGACCTCAACCTCACCCTCGAACAAATCAAATCCACCTGGAACTACAAACACGGGCGCATGGCGGGAATCCAGTTGCCGGAGGAACTGGCGAAGGCATTGGAGAAGGAGGCCCGAGCGACCGAAGAAGAACCGGCCGCGGGGGAATCGGGCGAGAAGACGGAGGGGAATGAGTGACGGAGACAAACCCGCGTGAAGCCGTGATGCCTCAGAGGAGAAGGTGAAAGACGCTAGCCCTTTTTTCGCGAATCCGACCGGAAGCAATCCCAATCCCGGCCCGGTTGCGGTGTTCTCCAACCCCGACGCGGGCGAGGAAGATTGGTTCGGGTGGTCGGTCG
>CAZFQG010000349.1:0-2821 GCA_964520785.1 uncultured Planctomycetaceae bacterium
GCAACTCTTCTACCAGAATGAACGGCATGCAGATTTGGCCGGCCAAACCCCGGCCCGTCTTGTCACCCCGTGAAAGAAGACTCTTAAAGAGGAGCGACTCGATGTCGCTGTCACTAAGAGCGGCCGCCTCGAATGTCTCCGGTTCCCGCGGGATGAAATCGTTTCGTCGCCGCACGGGTTCCTTCCGGAGTGGATGAACGACGGACACCTCCGTTTCCGCCGGGGTCGGACTTTTCTTCGCGGCATCACCCAGACGGCTCAGCAGCGTCTCGAGCCGTGAATCCTCAACGGCGTCGGATTCTTCCGCGACGACCGCTTCGATGACGGTCGCCTCCACGACTTCTTCAAATCGCTCCAATAATTGGGCTTTCTCGATTTGCTCTATGTTCGAGTACGAAAACGGGGACTTCTTCTGGAAGGGGGAATCGCTCATATTCGGTACTCTCGATGAAATAGTCGGAAAAGGCGCAAGCGGTCCGCCGGGAACGACGGTTTTGCCGGTGACGATACAACCGCCGCGGACCGCGTCCGAAGTGCCCCCAAGAAGTTTAGCTTCCGCGGTGGTTGCCGCCGCCGCCGACGTCCGCTAAACTTGGGAATGAATTCCTTCCGTCGGCCGGTGTTTTCGGCCGATTCCACCATTCCCTCATTTTCACCCCTTAAAGAGGTATCTTCATGATCAACCGCTCGATCTTTTTCTGTTTTCTGGCAATTGTAGTATGCGCCGCCTGGCCCGGTGTCCGGGCAGACGATGCGAAGTTGAATGTCCCACCCGAGGGCTTCATTGCTCTGTTCAATGGGAAGGACCTTTCCGGGTGGCACGGATGCGGCCACTTCAATCCGTACACCCTTCAGGCGATGAGCGTCGAGGAAAGAGCGGAGAAACGGAAGCAGGACGACGCCGATTTCGCGAAGCACTGGTGGGTGGACCCCGAGGATGGCTCGCTCGTCAATGACGGCCACGGCGTTTATGCCACGACCGACAAGGAGTATAAGAACTTTGAACTCCTAGTCGATTACAAGACGGTTCCGAAGGCGGATAGCGGTATCTATCTTCGGATGACGCCGCAGGTTCAGATTTGGGATTACACCGAGGAAGGGGGCAAGTGGAACATCGGAGCGGACAAGGGTTCCGGTGGCCTCTGGAACAACCCGGCCGGCGCGAAAGGCAAAGATCCTCTCGTCTTGGCCGACAAACCGTTTGGCGAGTGGAACAAGTTCCGTATCCGCATGGTCGACGGAAACGTGACCGTTTGGCTTAACGACAAGCTTGTCGTTGACGACGCTCCGATGAGTAACTTCTGGGACCGGGAGAAGCCGCTAATCGAGGAGGCGCCCATCCAGTTGCAGACCCACGGTGGCGAAATCCGTTGGCGGAACATCTTTTTAAAGGAACTGCCCTGACGCCCCCAAGGAACGAGAATGCGGAGCTGGGACCTTCTCGGCGGGAAGTCGACGCCGATTAGTGGCTTCCCGGCTGATGACATCCCGAACCGGGAATTGGTAATGTGGGGTGGTTGATATCCACCCCACGATAGGCCTTCATTTCCTTGACGGTAACTTCCATCGGTTTCTCCTGTTTTTTGGATTCTATTCGGTACCGCGCCTGGAGCGACCCCCGCGAACGACTCGTGCGTCCCACTTTTCGAGTTCGCCCCATCCAGTTCTTGGCGGCGAGGAAACCACACGCTTATCGAAGATAGCGGGAGTCGGCCGTCAATGCAATCCATACCACGGCAAGAATAAGGATCGCCGTCATCGACGGCTCGGGGACGCTCGCCGGGAGCGTTTGTCCCCAATTCGCGCGGACGATGTCCAGATCGCCGCTACCGACGAGGCCGTCGCCGTTGGCGTCCCCCATGCTCAGGTCGCCCGGCGTAACCGTGCTTCCCCAGTTCGCCCGGACGATGTCCAAATCGCCGCTACCGACGCTGCCGTCGCCGTTGAGATCGCCCTCCAGGCTCGGTCCCGGGCCGGAACCGGGCAGGATGGCCAAATCGGTGATCTCGCCGAAACCATCCCAGTAGGCGGCGACCGTAAACGCGCCGGTAACGGGATCGACATTGACCCGTCGGAGGATGCCCTCCTTGTTCCCGACGATCACGTCGTCATCGCTCTGCACCCCCATGGCCGAGATCGTGCCGTAGCCGGCATCCGAACCGAGGATACTCGATCCGTCCGCGGCCAAGGCGTAAAGCGAACCGTCCGCGCATCCGGCCATGACGATATCGTCACTAAGCCGGGCCAATCTCGTGACCTCTTTCCCCAAATTGATCTGGCCGAAGGCATCCTGCGGGATGTCGCCGCGGAAGAAGACGTTCCCGGCCGTGTTCGCCGTGACGATCCGGTCGTTGCTCTGGATGACCAAGGCCCGGACGTCAAGAAAACCGCTGTGCGATGCCTCGTTGTCGAGGGTTCCCCCGCTGTTGTCGTCGTCGCCATAGACGATCACGTAGCCCGGGTTGCCGTCGTTATAGCGCCAGTTGACCACGATGTCGTTGTCGGATTGAACGCCGATCGAGGTGATCTAATTGGCGAAACCGGACGCCTGGCCGACATAGGCCAGCGTGCCGTCGCGCACGAAGACGTTGTCCGCCGACGACACGACGATGTTCCCGTTGGGGAGAATCGCCGAGTCGATGACGGGGCCGAAACCGGCGGCGGAGGACCCGGGCAGGTCGTGGTGCAGGTCATTAGCGCTGCGGAACCAGACGATTCCCAAGTCGCCCGCGATGACCACGTTAAAGCTCCCGTCGACGGAGACGGCAGGGCCAGCGCACATTAACTTCGTTGCGTAGCAAGGACTTGCATCAGGAAGTCG
>CAZFQG010000350.1:0-2792 GCA_964520785.1 uncultured Planctomycetaceae bacterium
TCGGCCCCAAGGCTCTGGACGAATTCCGGCAAGGGCTGATTGAGGAGGGGCTCTCCCTACGCCTATGCGATCCGCCGGGCGTGCGAGAAGGCGGGGATCGAGCTATGGAGTCCGAACCAGTTGCGCCACGCGGCCGCGACGGAGATTCGCAAGAAGTACTCCCTGGCGGATGCGAAGGCCGCACTGGGCCATTCGTCGATTAGTACGACGCTGATCTATGCGGAAGCCTGCGCGGAGGAGGCGGCGAAGGTGATGAGGGAGATTGGGTAGGGGGGGTAGCGAGGTTACTTTCCCCCCTCGCCACTCCAGTCCTTGCACAACACCTCCGCCTGCTCCGGTACCAATTCCGTGGCGCGCTGCTGCATGTCTGGCGGATAGCCGTATTCCCGGAGAACGCGTTTCACCATCACGCGAATCTGGGCCCGCGCGTTCTCGCGCACCTGCCAGTCGACGGTCACGCTTTGCTTCACGCGGTTGACCAACTCCTGCGCGAGGAACCGGAGTTTTTCATCCCCCATGAGTTCTTTGTCCACGACTTCGGTCGGGTATACGGCCCGCGAGATGAGTTGCCGGATGGCCGACTCCATCTCCTCCGGCGCGCGTTCGCTCTCCGAGATCGTCGCCTTGACCAAGGCGGCTCGAATCTCCTGAAACACGGCCACTTCGTCCCGGATCGCCATCGCCTGCTCATGGGGAACGTCCCGAAGAGTTGTTCGTCCAGGTCATTGCGGTCGGTAATCACGACCAGCGTCGGGTTCTCCATCGCCGCGTGCTTGACGATCTTCCCGGCATAGAAGACCATCGACAGGCTCTTGCCCGAGCCCTGCGTGTGCCAGACGACGCCGATCCGGCGGTCACCGGCCGGGACACTCGCCTCGACCGTGCATTGGACCGCCTTGTTCACGGCCCAGTACTGATGGTACGCGGCCCCCTTCTTCACGATGGCCTTACCGTCATCCTCGAACGTCACGAAGTTCAGCACGTAGTCCAGGAACCGCCGGCGGTCGAAGAGCCCCTTGACCAGTACCTCCAACTGCACCGATCCTTTCGGGGCCGGGCCCTCCCCTTCAATGGTCCGCCAAGGCTGGAAACGGTCCCAGCCGGAGGTGAGCGTTCCGGCCTTGGCCGCGTAGCCGTCGGAGATCACCAGTGCCTCGTTGAACACGAACAGGCCGGGAATCTCCGCCTTGTACGTCTGGAACTGTTTGAACGCCTGCCGGATCGTCGCTTTCTCCTCGGCCGGGTTCTTCAGTTCGATCACGGCCAAAGGCAACCCATTGATAAACACCACCACGTCCGGCCGCCGGTTCCGTTTGTCTTCGATCACCGTGAATTGGTTGACCACCAGAAACTCGTTGTCGTCCAACTTCGCCGGATCGCGCTCGACCAGCCAGACCTTCCCGTGACGCTCCCGGCCGTCCTCCCGCCAGCTCACGTCGACCCCGTCGGTGAGCATCCGGTGGAACGCCCGGTTGTTCACGATCAGCGAAGGGCTCTGCGTCCACAAAACGGCCCGCAGAGCATCATCGACGGCCTCGTCCGGCACGTCCGGGTTGATCCGCCCCAGCGCATCGCGCAACCGCCGAGTCAAAAACACCTGCCCATAGTCGGTCCGTTCCGGCGCCTCGCCGTCCGGGGCGATAACCGGCCCGTGGAGGTACTCATAGCCGGCCCCATGCTTGAGTCGGAAGAAGCGATCCAGGAGGGACTGAATGCTGGCCGACGCCGTGGGCACCTTTGCCACGGCGAAAGAAGGAAGCTGGAATTACGCGTTGCCGAAGTTCGAGCAGGCCGTGGCATCGGTAGCGGTCGGGGTGGACGAGACATGTATGCTGCTTGTAGAGGATGGCTGGCGGGTTGCCATGACGGGGACCATTGCTCTGTACGACGCCGAAGGAGAGCGACTGCATACGATCTACGTGGGGGCGACACCAGAATATGGCAAAGAGGCCTTTCACACGCGATTCCTTCGAGAACTGGATCGGGTGAAGGTCAAGTATCCAGATGTCCCGTATATAGGTCTGGGCGACGCCGCGTCCGACAATCGGTCGTTTCTTTCGCCGCTGACCGACCGCCAGGTGGTCGATTTCTACCATGCATCCGAGTATATTGGTAAAGTCGCGGCGGCGATGTTCTCTGGCAAGACGCGCGCAAAGGAGCGAACGGCGTGGCTTGAAGATCGCCTTCATCGGTTGAAGCACAGACAAGCTACCGCTTCTCGCCTGTTGAAGGAAATCGAGGAGTTCGTTGCGTCACACAAGGTTCCAGGGCAACAGCTCCTTACCAAATAATAACGTCATGTTATACGCGAGCACGTTTTGACCGGCGCGCTTCCGCTTGACTACGAACGGGCGATTTGGCGAGAAATCCCTTCTTTCGAGTTATTTTGCTCATCTTTTTTGGATTGGGTGTTGACTTGGTCGCGAATTTCGATTTGGAAGGAGGGTGGCGCTTTGGGTGCCCGCCGCCGAGGCGTTTTTTCGGTAGTGGCGGGTTGGTTCGGAGCAGGAGACGCTTCGATGGTGGCTTCGCGGGAGATGTTGTGGCAAGTAACGGTGGCCGGGCGACGTCGCGGGGCCCTTCGGGGTTGTGCGGGAAGCGCGGCGAAGGGGTTTTCTCTTGGGTGCGTCGGATGTGGCCCTCTGGCACGTTCCTCGCCCCGGCACGGCACTCCGCGGACCTTCCGGTCGGCGGAGCGGGTCCATTAGGATAACGGCTCCACCGCTCCAAAACACCGAAGTAACCGTTCACGGCCTTCAGAAACAATCTGAGGCATTTTCCACAGCCATGAC
>CAZFQG010000351.1:0-2780 GCA_964520785.1 uncultured Planctomycetaceae bacterium
AAAGCAGACTGCGCGAGACTCCTTTGACCAGAAGGAGTTCTTCCATGCATCCCGGAGCACCATTTCTGGGGGCATAGGGAACATTGATCCCCTTGTAATAGTCGGCCTCCGCGCCGAGTGGCCGCGGGACCGCGTCGGCGTCGACCCAGTCAAGCAGCGCGTCGGCGATCGACTCCGTCATGCCGGGCAATCGCAGCAGTGCCGCGCGCGCCGCGCCCGGCGCCTTTCGGTCCCACTCGGGTAACACGCCGAGGTTCAATCGTGCGGACTCATTCTCCAAACCATAGCGGATCCCGGAAATATCCTGGTCCTCTCGCTTGGGAGATAGAACACAGAACCGGCCTTTTTTTCGAGACTTCTCCGTACCGAGAACCTGAATCCCCCGAAAACGAGAGGGGTCGTCATCAAGGTCGCCCCGGTTTTCAGCGGCTAGAGCGGCCTTGATAACCGCCTCGCCGGAGCCGACAAGGCATTCCACCTGCAATTCATCTCCGCGGAGATGAACCGCCTTGTTCTCCGTCGACATTAACCGGACAAACCGCAGACCCGCCAGCGAGAGCATTGCCACGACAATGAGGACCACGACAAGCATAATTCCCCTGCGCGGCGCCGCGTGGGCGCGCTGACGACGTGACGCGAGGTCGGCGGGATGCAGCGAGAACATGAAAAAACTCAGGCGGGAAAACGCAGGTGGGGTTACCTGCATTATACAAGCGGCCCAGATGGTTGAAACCCACTAGTAGGGTGGGTCGACTCAAACCTAGTACACTTATTCCAGCGCAACCGCGAGGGTCATCATTAGGGCGAAGCCGAGCATTACCCCGATGGTCGCCACATCCGACCCATGCTCATGGCGTTGCGCCTCGGGGATGAGTTCTTCGGCCACGACATAGATCATCGCCCCGGCCGCGAAAGAGAGGGCGTAGGGAAGGATCGGCTGGGCAAGGAGGACGGCTGCCGCGCCGATTACTCCCGCAATCGGCTCGACCATTCCTGCGGCCTGGCCCCAGACGAACGCCTTGGTCCGTGAAAACCCTTCCCTTCTTATGGGGAGAGCAACGGCGATCCCTTCGGGGAAATTATGTAAGGAAAGGCCAATCGCGACGGCAATAGCCCCGCCGATGGTGGCAGTTTCTAGGTCGTATGCGGCCGCTCCAAATGCGACTCCAACCGCCAATCCTTCCGGAATGTTGTGTAACAGCAGAGCCAACACTAGGAGAGTCGCCCGCTTCCAACTGGTGACAACCCCCTCCGGTTGCCCCTGGCCGGGGTGCAGGTGGGGTAGAATCAAATCGATCCCCCAGAGAAATACCCCACCCGCGAGGAATCCGATCAGTGGAGGTAACCACACGGGAAGACTTCCCCCCTCGGAAAGTGCGACTGCCGGGTCCAAGAGTGACCAGAACGACGCGGCGATCATCACCCCCGAGGCCATTCCGAGGGTCCCATCCATGAATCGTTTACTCGGATTCCTGGTGAAAAAGACGACCGCGGCGCCGGCCGCGGCTGCCAAGTATGTCAACATGGTCGCGAGAAAGGCCTGGACGATGGGATGGGCGTTGAGGAACCAGTCGATCATATTCTCTCCTTTTTGGTTGGAAGTGTGCCGCTGAATGCAAATCTAAACCACTGGGAGGTACCGCGCCAAGTTTCCCTCCTTGTGGCGGGTAGGTTGAGTTCTTTCGACAAGTGGGGAACCGAATGGACACCGGAGGCGTTACAGGTTCCAGCGGCATAATGATAAATCGAGAAACCGTTCGCGAAAACCGAAGGTTCCTGCTTGCATCCTTGCACGTCCTTGGGTAAAAAAGATAAATGGGCTCACTGTGAGAATTGAGTCAGTCCGCCGTTTTCGCGGCGTCAATACCATGGAGGCTGTGTGAATTATGGGCGAAGCCGTGGCCGAGTTGTGGTGGGTTCCCATCGTTATCCTTGCGTGTATCGGGTTGGTCCTGGCGGCGAAACCCTTCTATCTCGTCACGCGGCGCGACCGTTTGGCGATTGCCCGAAGGGCGTTCCATTGGCAACGGGAACGGCTTGAGGCGAAGCTCTTCATGTTGGCGCAGGAGCGTTCCGGGGTGAATACCCCGTATTGGTTAAGCTGCGACTTCAACGATGAAGTGACGTATGTCCGTAACCGTTCCACGGGAGAACTCTCCGCGTTCGTCAGCGTCTCCGTGGTCACCGAAGAAGTCTCCTCCGTCTGTCCCGAGGGTCAAAAGCGGCATGCCGAACTCAGCCGCAACGCCACCGCCGTCTTCCGCTACAACGGCCACCACTGGGATACCGACGGCCTCGTCATTTTCAACCTCACCCCGAGCGAAACGGTGCGTTTTTACCGTCGCGACCTCATCATGGTGGAGCAGGAGGGGGCGTAGGGAAGGATCCGACTGCGGCTAGGGACCCGCCGCTTGAACCCGCGGTTCCACGACTGCCGCCTCGCGCTCGGCGATGAGGTCTTCCAGACGCTCCTTTTCGCGCATCAGTTCCTCGAGCGTCATATCGCCAGCGGTGGGGCGGTTTCCCCGGGGAACGTGAATCCCCTGCTGGGCCAGCCACTCGTCCACCTGGTCTTGGTTCTTCTTATAGAGGTAAAACCCGAGCGCCGCCGCGCCGACACCGACCGCGAAGCCCGTCACATGATCCGAATTGATCGCCATCGCTTTCTATTCCTTTTTTTGACAATGGGCCGTTTGTTTTCTTCGTGCTTTGAAAAAGCCAGCTCTTAATCATCCGAGTCCGCTCATGATTCCGTCGCCCGCCAAACCGCGCGACACGGC
>CAZFQG010000352.1:0-2678 GCA_964520785.1 uncultured Planctomycetaceae bacterium
TCCATCCGCCCGTGTTTGTAGTTCCAGGTGGATTTGATTTGGTCGAGGGTGAGGTGGTCGGATTCGGGGACTTGGAAGCCGGCGGCCGAAAAATCGGCGCCCGTGATAACGGCATCATTGAACTTGGCGCCGGCGAGCTTGCAGTACGTGAACTTGCAGCCGGTGAGATTCTGTCCTGAGAGATCGCAACCCGAGAGATCAATGTAGCGCAGGCGCAAGCCCGTCAGGTCTCCTTGCTTGTAGCTGGCCGTGGAGTATAAGTGAGCCGTTGTAAGACACCGTTCCATCTGGCAATCGCGTATCGTCGCATCGGTGAAATTGACGTCGGATGAAGGGAACCGCAAGCTCGAACCTGACAAATTGATGCAAGAGAAATCCCATTTCCCCAAGGGGACGGGCGAAGGCCACATTCCGGCTACCAGACGCACCGAAAGGCGGCGATACTTGAAGTCCTCTGTCGAAGCCAATTGCTGGAAGCTAATCGTGTTTCCACCGAAATTCGCTCCGGAAATCCGAGCGTCTTTGAAGTTGCATTGAGTCAGATCGCCCGCAAGGGTCGCTTGTCTCAAGTCCGCCCCTCGGAAATCCAATTCGGCCGGTCTTTCGAGATCGTAAGAGCCGTGTACCTCGCATTGGTGCAGGTCCTTTTGTTTGTAGGACCACGTAGATATTAATTGCTCGGGAGATATCCTGCCTATGCCATAGAGGTAGGAGCCCGGCTTCAACACGCCGTTGATTGTCGCGTCAGTGAGATCAGCCTTATCCAGTGGCCCGAACTCGATGCGCGAGCCAGTGAATATCGCGTTGCGGAAGGACGCACCTTTTAGGAGGGTATCAGTAATCTGAACACCATAGAGATTGCATCCATCGAATTTCGCTCCTCTTAAATCCTGCGTGACGAACTCGCAGCCGCGCAGGTCTCTTCCCACCGCGTTCATTCCGGGCCCCACGACAAGGTCTGCGTTTGCGGGGGTGAGAACGACTCTCGGCTTCTCCGTGTCCGCCAGTACGATTCGATGCGGCAGGAGCAGTGTCAGAGCGCATGACGCCACGGCCGTCGCCAATCGAATTGTGGTATGTTGCATTGTCGGTTCCCTCAATACTCGGATCAACTTGCTAGAGTTTCTTCACCTTGGCACTTGTGAACTTCACTCCGCTGCCCCAGTGGCTCTGGAGGTACAGCATTCCAGCGTCTGCAGCTCCAGAAGCGGGGACATCATCATATTCCTTTGTGACCCCGTCAATTGTCACCCAAAACCGGTAATAGGTCTGTTCGTCGATCTTCTTCTTCAGTACGTCGATTGTCATCGTTTGATCACCCACCGGGGCACTTCCAAGCCATTGCATGTAAGTCGTTATCCCGTCTGGAAATGCGCTCGTATACGGCGGATAATTGTACGGAACGCCCGTGATCAAGTTCCTGACGTAGTCCGCATTGTGGATTTCCGAAGTCAGCAACGCCGTGCTACTTCCGAACTGAAAAAGCTCTACGTAGCCCTTCTCGTTGATTTCGCTCTCAATCCCCGACATGGTGACCTCGGTACCGTTGAGCATCTCTGTACTAGTGTCAATGGCGTCGAGGAGCGCAGCCGTATCGAAGATCTGTATCTCCGCGCGGTTCTCAATCTTCACACCGCTGTTGTGAAAGAAACTCGCCTGCCAACGGGTCAAATGATCGGTGTCAACGAAGTCGCCGATTGTAATATTCGGACTCTGCTCGAACTCATAGGCAACCTCGATTCGCATTGTCGTATTCTCTTGCCATGTTTGGGTGCCACATAGCTTTGCTAGATCGAGCTTCGCATCGCTATTCTGGGCAGTCGTGCCTTGCCATTGACCGGGAGACGTCTCTTCCGGATACTCCGTCCTGATATAACCCGTCGTGCCGTTGATGATGTCCGACAATGATTTGCTGATGAACCAACCGTCCTCCAATTCGAACCCGTTCCATTCCGTCGTAGGTTGAGTCAGGTCGGTGGTGACGGTCGGATCCTGGTTCGGCCAAACCATCTTCTCCACGCTGATCTCCACCGTGTCCTCGGCGATGACCCACCCGTTGGGTGCCACTAGCCGTAAGGTCACGGAGTGCTCGCCGAGCGCCCTACCCTCCGCGAATACCGTGCCGGTGCTGCCGTCTTTATTCGGCAACGCGATATCGCCGCCGGTAATCGGCCACGAGTACCAGGTCCCCGTGAACCCGGCCGGCAAATTCTCCGCGGCAACGGCGTTGCCCACCGGCTCTTTCTGCTTGTCGGAGTACAGAGACAATCCGGAATCGCTGCCGAGCCACAGCGTATAGCCGTTGAAGATTGCCAGGCTGATGTTCGTAAGATCGATATCGATCTCGGAGAAATCCTTGTCTTCGTAGTTCGTGCCGCCGTGTGTGTATGATCCGTAGACATCCTCCACGTCCGGCTTTCCATTCATGTTATCGTCGTCCTTGTTTATGAAAATCCGCTCCTGTTGCGTATCAAGGTCGACGAGAATGCTATGCACATACGTCAGGTCGTATAGCGCCGGACCGGTTCCCACGGCGCACGTCCACTGGACGTTCACCCCTTCCACCTCCGCGTAGACCTCGACCGGAATCGTGCCGTAGGACGGGGCGAGCCCTTCGATGTACACGACGACCTCTCCGCCGGGGCCGAGGCCCAGGTCGGTTCCCGAAATCGGAGTGC
>CAZFQG010000353.1:0-2641 GCA_964520785.1 uncultured Planctomycetaceae bacterium
CGTCCCGGCATTCCGGCGGAACGAATGCCCCGGACCAGCGGTTCGAATCCACCTCGCTCCGAGAGGCGAAAGAGGCGAATTCCGACCGTTCTCCCGTCGCGTCGGACGGGCGAGCCCCGACGGCCGGGACCGCGAATCGGCCGATTCGCTTTCTTCCCCCGTCGGGTCGATTGGCGGATTTCCGAGTTGGGGGCGACCGGCAATTCCACGGTTTCGTGTATTCTCCGGCACGCGCGTGCCGGTTTCATTCCTACCCTTTATATCCAAGGAGTTCGTTCGATGAGTAGCTTTTTCTTTCAACGCGCGTCCCTCGGCGGGCGCGGGCGCTGCAACTTCAAGCACATCGCGATTGCCGCGTGTGCGGCGGTATTCCTGGTCGGTGCCGTCACGAATCCGGCGAGGGCCGGGCTAATACGAGTCGACGGCGACTACATGTACCTGACGGAGGATTTTGAATCGGTGGAGGGGGATACGGCGGATCTGGGATTCGTTGCCATGTGGGGCAACGGGGTTGCCATCGACGCGTCCGATCTCTGGCATCGTTTCTCCCACGACATCGGTCGGGGATATGGTCCTGTTTACGCAAGTGGGTTTCCGTATCTGAGTTCCAGCCATCCAGACCTCCAATTCGTCCTCATCGATAGTGAGATGCCTCCCGGATATCCAGGCGAGCGCAATGACGGTTGGGGACTGATTCTGCGAAGCGGCTACCAAGATGTGATCACGTTCCCGGCGGACATGGAAATCCTGGAATTTTCATGCGACGTATTCCTTCCGGATACGTTTCCCATACACACTGACGAGGACTCCCATGCGATTGACTTCATCGGTACTGAAGGGTATTTGCGCCATTTCCTTCGCTTTGATGAATTGACGCAACACGTCACCATTACGAACACGATGTTCGCCGGGGCCATCGGCGAATTGCAGGCGGTTCGTATCGAGTCTTGCTATGTCGTCTTTGACAATCTGACCGTGAAAACCTGGGCTGTTCCCGAACCTGGCCTTGTCTCACTGCTTGGCGCGGGTTGCCTGGCATGCCTACTGAGACGAAGCTCGCGCAACATGACGCGATGACGCGATTCCACCCATTTACTCTCCCTTGCCCTTTTGCATCATCTGGAGGATGAAATCATGAAATCCTGGTATCAATCAATCAATCAATCTCTGAATACAAGCCCTTCCCGCCCGTTTAACGGGAAAAAACTTCTTCGGTTCGAACCTCTTGAGAACCGCCTGTGCCTCAGTGCCATTCACGGCATGGTCTGGCACGATCTGAACAGCGACGGAGAACACGACCGTTTCGTGGCCGGCAGCGAGCCCGACGTGGTCATGGTCGTCGACGTATCGTCCAGCACCCAACATGAGGGACCTAAGTCGAAATTCGGCTTCGTTGGGACCGCCGGACAAGAAGCGATAGAAAGATCCGGCTCCACGGAGTGGGTCACGGTTGAGGACGGACACCACTTCTTGAATCCGGTCATTATCGCCTCCCCCGTTCGGTACGACACCGACAATCCCGCCGCCGATTCCGATCCGGCCCTGGCGCGAATCGCCAACGTGGCTGCTTCCGCGAGTGGCCTCTCCTTCGACCTTCAAGTCGACGAATGGGAGTACTGTGATGACTTGCACACGGAAGAGATCGTCAACTACCTCATCATCGAGGCGGGGCAGCATATGCTGGACGACGGCACGATCATCGAGGCCGGGACGTTCGAGGTGGATTCGAACGGTACATGGGTTTCGTTCCGCGAGACCTTTGGAGCGGACGCCGGTACGAGCGCGGTGACGCCGGTCATCCTCACGCAGGTTATGTCGTACAATGAAACCGACGCCGTGACCGTCAGAGTCGACAACGCCTCCTTCACCGGCTTCAAGGCGACTTTGCGCGAAGAGGGGGCTACTACTGGCACGCATGCCACGGAAACGGTCGGCTATATCGCCATCTCAAAACCGGGCACCGCCGCGGCGGCCGGCCAGACGCTGAAAGCGGACAACGCATGGACCAAGTTCCAGTACGGAACCGTGGACGTAGTGAACACGGCCCAAGACCCCGACTACACGCTCACCTATGCGTCGGGCCACTTTGGAGCCGAGGCGCCGCTGATTTTCGCCTCGATGCAGACGACGAACGAGTCGGATGCCGGCACGGCGTTGCGGTTCGAAGACGCGACGGCCGCCTCCGTGACACTCCGGATCGAGGATGACCACGCCGGCTATCACGCTTCGGAGGAGGTCGGGTTCTTCGCCATTCACGAAGGCGATATCTGGGTCAATGTAGACGGGGCAGAAGAAGGCGGGGACAACGAAATAGACACCATCTTTGAAGCGGAGGTGGTCGCGGTGAAAGCGGTCAGAGACCACCTGATCGAACAGGGATTGGGAGACGTCGCCGACGTCGTGGTCGTCACGTATAACGATGCCGCTTGGTATTTAGATATGCACCGCCAGTTCAGCGGTTATCCCGAAACGTACGGCATCCAGTTCCACGCCACGCCCAATGAGACATGCTACGTTGATCTGACGGGACCTTACGGAGTTCCAGACTACGTACCTGACGATCCGGATGGGGACCGACGCAAGATCGAGATCGCCTGGACACCCAAATTCTACCCGCCTTCCCTTGCATTCAACGCCCTGT
>CAZFQG010000354.1:0-2550 GCA_964520785.1 uncultured Planctomycetaceae bacterium
ACACTGCGTTTTCAAACACTACAAAAACCTCAGAATATTGCCGCGTGAGGTATAGCGGCCGGTCGCCAGCAGGACGCGGTCCTCCTCCGGCGGAATGGCGGCGAGGCGCCGGCGGATCATCCGCGATTCTTTCGCGCCGGCTCCCCCGCGAAGTACGATCAGATGGCGGACGCGCGGCTCCAATCGAGCGGCGAGCAGGTCGAGATGCTCGTTCCGCTCCGTCAGCACCAGGGGAGATCGCCCCTCCGCGACCGCCGCGATTACCTCCTCGTGGATCAACCGGTTCCGCGCCTCGTCGGCAATGAGTTCGCCGTAGAGTTCCTGAAACTGAATCCGCGCATCGGGATCGGCCTCCTTCACCGGCACGAATGCCGTCGGCCGAACCAGAACCGTGTGCTCGAAAGGCCGTGCGGCCGCCTGGGCCTTCGCATCCACGTGATGCCGCACCGGCCCGCACTGCATGAAGATGATTGGGTGGTGGCCGTCCTTCCGCGCGACCGTGGCGGAGAGCCCGGTCACGTACTTCGCCTTCGCGCGGCGGACGACTTCCTCGAAACTGGCGGCCGAGACGTGATGGCATTCGTCCACGATGACGTGCCCGTACTCCGCGACGCAATCGTTGACGACCCCCTTGCGGATGAGGCTCTGAATCGTCGCCACGTCCAACGAGCCGGTACGCCGCGTCCGGCCGCCGCCGACTCGGCCAATCTCTTTCGGGGGTATGCCCAGAAACGTCGAAAGCCGCTCCACCCATTGATCCACCAACTGCCTCCGGTGGACGAGAACCAGCGTATTGACGCCCCGCTCGGAGATCAACCACGCGGCGACGACGGTCTTGCCGAATGCGGTCGTCGCGGAGAGAATGCCCGTGTTATAGGCGAGCATCGCCTCCGCGGCGGCCGCCTGCTCCGGCCGCAATTCTCCATGGAAATTCACGTCCAAAGGGGTGCCGGCATACCGCTCGTCCCGGGTGCTGACGGAGATGTTCAGTCCGGCAAGAAGGGCCTCTGCGTCTTCGAGGCAGCCCCTGGGCAGTCCGAGATGGTGGGGGTGGTCTTCGGCGCAGGCGATGATTCGCGGCTTGTCGTACGTCGGCAATCGCATGGCCTGCGCCTTGTAGAACTCGGGGTTCTGAAACGCGGCCAATCGCACCAGCCGGTTCCGCAGCCCGGGCGGCAACTCCGATTTAGCGACGTAGATTTGATCCGCCAGAACCAGTTCGATGCTCTCCGGCAGCGGCCCGGCAATCGGAGGCTCGCCGGCACGGCGCGACGGAGTGAGCGCCCACGGCGCGTTGTCGTCCGAATCGACCGGCGCGATACGGACGCCGACGACGCGTCCGCGGTTTTCCGCGGCGCGGACGGTTTCCTCCGCGGAGGAAACCGAGATCTTCCTGACTCCGGAAAGGAACGCCCACTGGTCTGGATGCGGAACGAACCGTCCGTCCAGAAAGACACTATTACCCGATTCCCGCGGCCCCTTTTGGAGCGGGAGCGCTATCAGATTGCCGAAGCCGCCCTGGGGGAGCGTATCCTGATTGGGAAAGAACCGGTCGTACGAATCCAGGCCCAAATCGGGACGCCGTTCCATGGTCTCGGTCAGAATGTGCGAACCGAGCCGGCGCGCCAGTCCGGCCGGAACCGCCTCCTCGAAGAAGAACCAGACGTGCGCGCCGTTGCCGGAGCGGGATCGTTCCAGCGCCGCCGGAATGCACAGGCTTCCGCACGTTCCGAGAACCGCTTCGACATCCTCGCGCCAATGGGCCTTATCGAAATCCATCGCCAGAAAAAAGCACCTTTCGTCCAGGAGCATCGGATAAAGCCCCATGACGAAATCGCGGCCGTCGGCATCCTTGCCGGAGAGATGCCAACGGAGCGTCTCATCGGTGACCGGCAGGAAGCGGCGGTTGGGGCAGGCGCCGCATTTTACCTTCGGCTTCGCGCACACGCCGGGCGTCCATTCGTGGGCGCACGCGGGCCCATAGCCGGACTTGCCGGTGCGGCGGCTTTCGAACCGCCTGGGGTAGACGTCGCCGCGACCGCGGAAAAGCGACCGGAACAAGGCAATCTTGGCCTCCGGCGAAGAACGAGAGTCAAGCGGGTTATTCGGCGGGGCCATGGGGTTGTTCGTGGCGCGGTGTCGGAACCGGACGACTGATCCTCGAGCCGGATAAGAGGTGCGGCTTCCCGTATGACTGGGTGGGAGGCGGAAATGGAGGGATTGCCTCGTTCGCAATCGTGATAGTATATCTGGTTGCACACTTCGCCACCACGTCTTCAGCCGGCTTGTCCGGACGGGGGTGGCGCGGTATAATCAAAGTTCAAAACATCGTATTTTTCACTTGGCATTTCCCGCCCCGCCGCGAAGAGTCATATCGATCTTGCCTCGAGGGCAATACCGTAAAGGAATCGCATCTTGCGCCGACGTGAATCGATCGCTCGCAGACGAAAGGGACCTCAATCGTAGGATTTGGCGCCGATGTTCTTCCAGTGGTTCAGAGACCGGCGAAGACGCAGCATTTTGGCGGAACCGTTCCCCGAGGCGTGGCTG
>CAZFQG010000355.1:0-2462 GCA_964520785.1 uncultured Planctomycetaceae bacterium
GCATGTCCCTCCACGACCAGTGATTCGAGCAAGGCCGCGCCCCGCGCGGTCATCTCGACCGCCTTCTCGCGATTGCCGGTCTGCCAATAGGAAACGCCCATGCTGACGAGGCAATCGCCCGCCCAGGTACGGTTCGCTCGACCCGCCAGGGCGGTGTTTTCCATAAGCAGTTCGCTGGATCTGTCGAACCAGGGGACGGCGTCTTCGTGCGATTCCCTCACCAGCGCGTGAATGGAGCCGGTCATGAAGCAGATGCGTCCGAGGAGCAACCGGTCGGCGTCGGTCGCGTAGGGACCGCGAAGATCCGTCTCGAGCCATTCCCAGGCCGCCTCGCCGCAGGAGAGGGCCTGTTCGGTCTCGCCCCGCCAGTGAGAAACCCTGAGACAGTCGGCCATCCCCGCGGCCGCTTGCCCGCGGACCCAGGACCGGTAAAGGGGATCCTTCCGTTCCTTAATCAAGACGATCGCGTTCTCCATGAGAGATTTACCCCAGGGCGCCGGGTCGACGTTATCTTTTGCTCCGGCGCACGCGCGGAGGGCCGCGGCGGCCAGGCGCAACCGGTGCTCTTCGGCATGTCCCGTTTCCGCGATCAGGTCTTCGTTTCTCGAACCGGCGCCGGCGAGCCACTTCACCACCGCGACCTCCTTGTTCTGCCAGTTCCCCGAGGCCACGTCGACGGCTGCCGCCAAATGGGCGTCTACCAGCACCTGTTTCGCCGCCAGACGGATGGCCGGATGCCGGTCTTCCGCCGCGGGCTCCGCGATTTCAATCGCCTTCATGTGGAACTGAATCGCCTTCTTGAAATCGGACAGGGGCTCTTCGGCGTGGATATCGCCTATCAGAAGAAGAACGGCCGCCTTGACGTGCGGCATGTCTCGCGCCAGATCGACCGCCGCCTGGCACTCCAGAAGCGCATCAGTCGGGTTTTCGCAGTGCCAAAGCGCTTCGGCGCAGCTCAGGCGATACCGCGGATTGGTTTTTTCCAATTCAACCGCCCGGCGCGCCGCCGAAAGGGCTTCCTGGTGCCGGCCCGCCTTCAATAGCAGCCCCGAACGAAGCCAATGCGCCCTCGCCGAATCGGGCGTCATCGTCAATACCACGTCCAAGTCGGCCAGAGCCGCATGGAATTCGGTCCGCTTGGAGGTTTCAGCGCGGAGTAAGAACGGCTCCGGGCCGATCGGTTCCAGGACGATCTGGCGGACCAGCAGGCTCGGTTGCCCCTTTTTCAGCGACGGCTCGAACGCGAACAGGACGCCTCGCTCGGGAAATGCCTGCCCGAGTACGTCGCCCAACTCGTTCGCGACCAAGACGGGAACGACGTCGTCCAATTCCAGTTGCGATGCCACGACGTCCGCCGGAAACGGGTTTTCCAGATGAATTACGACGGAGACGACGGTCCCCTTTTCGACCACCGCCTCCACCAGCTTGAAGGGATCGACCTTGAAGTGGTGTGTCGTAACCCCCTCCCCCTTCTCGGTTCTGGACGGAGTATCCCACTTCTCGAAGAGCGTCCCTTCCTTGGTTTGCCCGGCAATGACACCGTTGAAGCTTGCCGGCTCCAGACGTGCAACCACCGGAGGGTCTTCGGAACCGGGCGCGAGGTTCGAAGGTTCACTTTCCGAAAGACGTATACTCAATCCGTCGGACGATCCGGAGGAAGGCAACGCGCCCGGCGCCGTGCGGAGCTGGATTCCCGGCGAAGCGGTATTCGCTTCCATCGGCTCGGAAAACGCCGCCTCGCGGACATTACCGACCCCCGAAATGGCTTTGGCGTTCTTCATCGGAACCTGCGAGGCCGTTCCCAAGGAATCGGACGGAAGTTCCGAGGGGGGCTGGGAATCTTGCGCCTCCACCGGCAAATCGCGGATCGTTCCCGAGCGGAACTTTAAGGGCGAACCCTCCTTCGCGGCAGTTTGACCCCCTGCCGACGAAGCATCTTCCACATCCTCCCCTTCATCCGGAATGACAATCACCGGGGCCGGTTTTCCTCGCTCGGCGGCGCTCGCCGCGACGGGGCCGAAGCCCAGTCCCATCGCCAACGCAACCAACAGCCAGACCCTCAGCACGGATTCAAAGGAACACACCATGATCTCTCCTACGGATTTCCGTTTTCTGCCAATTACGCAACTGGACCCCTTCCCGCGGGAAAACGGTGGCGACCGTCGCGCAGTTCAGCTTCCATGCCAGTATCCCCCTCTAGAAAGGCAATATCGCCATCCTAGAATAAGGGGAGTAGCTCCGAATCGTCGCGGAGGATACCCGGTGGAGGTCATTCGTGTCTAGACCAGTTTTTTTATCGAGAACGAGAATAGGTCCCGATCAGCTTTCCCTCCCCCAATACTTTTTCGGAGATGGCGCTGAGTACCTCCGTCTTCGTCATTTCGGGTTGGAAATCGGGGGTCTCGCTTAGTATGACAGCGCTATTTAAGCTCAAGACCTCCATGTTCTAACACCGATAACGG
>CAZFQG010000356.1:0-2448 GCA_964520785.1 uncultured Planctomycetaceae bacterium
AAGACCCGATTGTTTTCCGAGGAGGTGATGCGAATCTAGCGAGGTACTGCGGGAACGACCCGGTGAATGCGGTGGACCCGAGTGGGTTGGCAACGAGTCCGGCCGCCCTCCGAGAGGCACTCGATTACGCGAGACTCGCGCGAGCGGCGTACGGCCCCCAGTACGCCTTCGGACTCCCGGAGGGCTGGAAAGTGGAGAAGTATATTGACGTACCCAGATTAGGGTACAAGGCAGCCATAATCAAAAACGAGAAGACCGGCGAGGTCGTTTTGGCATTTGCCGGCACTGACGACATGATGGATTGGTGGACCAACTTCTTGCAGGGCGCGGGTGAACAGGGCTTGGATTGGTACCTGGATCAGTACGATCTGGCGATCGACCTGGCAAAGAAAATGAAGAAGGAGTACGGAGATAAGCTGACGATCGTCGGACATTCCTTGGGCGGAGGATTAGCTTCCGCCGCCGCCCTTGCGACCGATACGGAAGCGGTTACATACAACCCGGCGGGTCTTCATCCGATCACGATCGCCAAACTCCCCTTCGGCAAGAAGGCAAAGACACTCATTGACGCCTACCGCGTGCGCGGCGAGGTGCTCACCACCGTCCAGGATTCCTTGATCATTGCACCGGACACTACGGGACGCGTTCACTCCATGTGGCCGGCAGAGGGATGCGGCATCAATCCGATAACACTCCACGGAATGGATACGGTGATCAAGACTCTGAAGAAAGAAATTGAGCTGGCGGATATGGCAGAAGCTGCAAGGAAACGGCAGGAGGCCCAAATGAACCAGGGGGGGTTCCTCAATCCCAATAATTGGCTGCGTCATTTCTTCCGCATCACACCTCCCGGGGGTGGTCTGTCCGGCCCTGCGTTCTAGCGATAGCCGGTCGCATGTGTTCGAGTGACCGATACGTCCGCGCTCAGATGCGATATTCCAGCAATCCCATGACCTTATTTTGACAAGGCTTGTTTCGAAATGCGATACACTAAGCGAATTCCCATCCTGTTCATCGCGGCCGTAGCGATGACGATGGGCTGCGACTCACAACCCCACCCCAGTGGTTTCTATCGAGGATACTACCCGCGGCTTGGCCCGTTGAAACCGCATGAGGTCTTCTCGGATGAGAACGTGGTCGCGTTGGCGGTCGCGGCGCAGGAGGGCCGCATCGAAGACTTGAATCGGTTGAGTGAACGGGGAGTAGACGTCAACACCGTAGGGAGAGGCAGCATAACTCCGTTGGTATGCGCGTTCGCCGCAAGCAACAAAGCCGGATACAAACGACTCCTCGAACTGGGCGCAAACCCCAACGTTCAAATGGAAAACGGGCTCGGGATAATGAGTTTCGCGTCCTCGGCGGCAGACGACTCCGAATGGATTGAACTGGCCTTGCGATTTGGCGGCGATCCCAACTTGGTTTACACCAAGAGCCGGTCTTGCCCGAAGAGAACACCAATCTTCGACACAATTAGCAGTCATCACGTCAGAGCCGCGGAACTGTTGATCGAGGCAGGCGCAGACCTAACACACAAGAGTCGTCACGGGCAGACCCCGTTGGGCTTCGCCCTCATCAACCACCGCTACGACATCATCTATCTTCTGCTTCAGGCGGGCGCAGACCATCGTGACGGCCTCGTCCTTAGAGAGACCGCGATTGAGAGAACTCGCCGTTATCTGGAAGAGCGCGACGGCAGGTTCCGGGAGCCCGAGCAGGTCCCTTGGGCGGAAAAATGCTTGAAGATCATTGAGGAGAGGGAAAGACGGGAGACAGCAAGAGATTCGGAGATCGAGCCCGAGTAATCGTCGGAGAAGGACATCCGACACGTGCGAAGGTGCATCCCGTTGTTGATTGCGGCCGACTACCGCGGCAACTACGATTCCTCCGGCAACCGCGAAGAAATCAAGGAAGACGACGTCCAGGTCGCGGATTACACCGTCGACGCCTTCAACCGGGTGACGTGCGACGGAACGTATCACTATGACTACGACCCCGAAGGCAACCGCGTTGCGAAGTACATCTGGACCGACGCGGGAACCTACAACGGGATCATCGACCGCGACGCCTACGGCCGGGTCGATCCCACCATCGACACGATCACCGATTGGACCGAGTACACCTGGGATAACCGCAACCGGCTCACCGCCGTCACCTTCAACGATACCGACGGCGACCCGGTCAAGATTGTTGCGTTCGCGTACGACTGGCTCAACCGCTGGATTTCAACCGAAGTCGACACGACCCCCGGCACCGCAGGCGGGGAAACGTCCGAATACTTCGTCTACGGGGGGGCCACTCTCCCCGACGGGGTTTCGCCCTGGGACCGTGCCGCCGTCGACTTGCGCGACATCGGGCAAATCGCCCTCCGTCTGAACGAGACCGGCGAAATCTCGAACCGCTACCTTTGGGGGCCCGCGGTGGATCAGATTCTGGCCGACGAGCAGGTGG
>CAZFQG010000357.1:0-2433 GCA_964520785.1 uncultured Planctomycetaceae bacterium
AGTGGCACCCAACGGGTGGGTCATCGCCGAGGACACGGTGGAGATCAGCGTGGAGGAGATTGTTTGGCCGAACCAGGACCCGACCGTCACCACCGATCTGAGTCAACCTACCACGGAATGGAACGGGTTCGAATTGGAGGACGGCTGGTTCATCAGCAGTTCACTGTCCGACATCATCAACGGGACGCCGGGTTATATCAGGACGGAGTATCCTGAGCTGTCCCAGGGTCGATGGGAAGGGACGCCCAATCAGAACAGCGATGCGAAACTGAATCTGGCGGAGCTTTGTGGCACCAACCAGCAAGGCGAGAGCAATTGGGCAAACGGTGCGACAGTGAGAATCGAGGTTTCGTACGAATTCGAACAAAGTCCAAACATCACGGCCGGACAATATGTAGATACGAACCGCACGAAATGGAAGCCGGGCTTCTTCCACAATAGCGGTGTCAAGATCGAGAACCGCTCGGAAATCCAAATCTATGATACGGCGTCGTTGCTCGATGCAATCAACAACGGACATCCGGCGATCATCGACGGAAATCCCGTCACGATATCCGCTGATCCCAGCAACGACATCGATCAGACCGGCGAGGTTCTGCTCAGGCATACTGGCAGCCAAGCGCTAGACTGGGAGAAAGAGCCGGTCAACGCGTTGATAACTGGCATACCATACTTGACCGGTCCGAACACCTGGCAGGCGCTTAGCAATGCTCCCACCGGCGCCAAGACCTTGCGGATCGATGTGTACCGGCAAGCAGATGAAAAATACAACTTCACGGTAAGTATCGGTACGGGCACACCGCCAACCTACAGCCCCCCTATCACTTATCCTGACATTATTCGTGGCTCGGCAGCCCCTGATGGTAAGCTCTATCTTCAAAGTCACTGGGGGAGCGGCGTCAAATTCACAAGTGTAAAAGTGAAGAAACTGTAGCAGGAGCTTACCATGCACAAAACCGTCTTGCAACAACCCGTCGATCAGAGCACGCGAGGACGCCGCCTCAAGACGAGGTCGGGCGGTCCATCACGATCGACCTTCTGGGTCCTTACCTTGTTATTCGCGACCACCGTATGCTGTCGCGCAATTGCGGAAGAAACCACTACGACGCCCCGTCCCGGTGAGTCGCCGCCTTCCAAACCACCGTCGTCTGTACGCACGGTCCAAATGACTGAAAAAGAGTTCGAGGCGTTCATGCAACGGCGCACAGAACTCCAGAGAACATACGGCCTGGAGATGACAACGCGCATCTCAGCCTTTGAAGACGAGATACGAAAAGAGAGGGCTATCCCTTTCCTAATCGTTCATCTGCCCGACCGTCGCGTTGCGTTCGCTTCGAGACACGTTATCATTCGGCTCTATCGAGCCGACGCGACACGCCTTGTCGAGGCGTTGCCCTACTTTCCGGAAACCAATCTTGTGTCGGTGTGGCACGATGAGGAGACCTCGGAAGTCTATTGGCGGCCGAGACCGTACGAGACCACACCGATACCCGGTTGGCTACTTGAGGGCTTACGAAAACTGGCCCAACTCGATGCACTCTATTTCCAAGGTGGCACTTTTGACCGAGAGGCAATGGCGACGATTGCCGCGTATCCGTCATTGCGGAGACTCAGCCTTGGTCGGTGCCGAGTGACCAAAGAGAGTCTCTCCGAACTGACTAAGCTCAAGACGCTCGAATCCTTCTCCGTGATTGCCGGTCTTGGGCCCGAGTGTTTTATCACCCTGGCAAAACTGCCCCGGTTTCGGGAGTTCTACCTGTTGGGTGGATCGACCGATGATTTCAACGTACCGGTCGACGAGGAAACGCGACGGGCAATTGAATCCCTAAACGGGCGGCTCGAGAAGTTCTCCACAAGCTACGAAGAAACGCCCGATGTGACCGTTCACGCCTCTATCGTACGTGCCTTGCTGAAGGTGAAATCGCTCCGCGTTCTTCGTGTGGAGCTTGTTGGAAAAGGCCTGACGTTGAGCGACGTTCGGCAGTTGGAGGACCTTTCCGAACTAACCTGTCTCAAAATGCACCTCGACTGGTCTCGTGCTGCAACGGAAGAATATCTGAAGGCGAGGGCCATCGTTTCGAAGGTTAGAAGACGAGCGGAGGAACGGAGGGAAAACGAGCAACGAGAGAAGGCCGGGTCGAAACCCTAGGTTTTTCACTCAGCGTGGATGTGACGTGCGTCGGCTGGCGTGCCTGCGGAGCGTGTCGATGGGCGAAGAAGACCGCGCATCCTGTAATCTTGACCCTATACGGCGACGCGGGTACCCTACGGGTATGCCGCGCCCCGCTCGCCTCGCAAGGAAATGGCAGCCCGGTAGTGTGCCTGTTATTTTCCCCAACCATGACTGAAAGGCCTCCGTGACTCCGACGTTTCCGGAAACGCTGAACTACTGCTACTGGATCGACGACCCCGTCTCGATTGCCCCGGGGGTGG
>CAZFQG010000358.1:0-2358 GCA_964520785.1 uncultured Planctomycetaceae bacterium
TTCTGTCTTGCACCGAAGAAGACTGGCAGCAATGGGTGACATCAGGGCGAAGCGGACTTGTAACCTTTGTGCCCCTGGTCCCAATGCAGAATCAAATATGGGGCCGCGAAAAGTTAGAGAAACTACTACAGGAACGAGATTACAATAATAAGCCTTATTACCCTTACGTCACTCACGAATTCATCATTGATGATTGGGATTTTGATAACACTCATTGGGCTCATTGGAAACTTAGGCAAAAAGAGGATGGAGACTTTTGGGGCCGCCTTTTTCAAAGAGTGTTAGATCAGCCCAAAGAGTACTGGGCCAATGCTATCTCCGCGAAGGTGTCTCAGATAGCTACGACAGGAACAAAACGGACGATTACGTATGAATCGGTATTGCCTTCATGGATAGTCAAATTTCGGTCTCTGCCTTGCCTGCAGGACACACGGGGGCATTATCGACAGCCCGCAGAACTACTTTGCCGCACGCCGGCTACCGAACCTCTGCTGGACGTAGAGCCATTCGTGCGTGCCGAGATCGACTCTGAGACAAACCGCCAGCTTTTAGTCATGCTTGGTGTTCGGGACACACCTACCGGCCCCAGACGCCTTCTGGATCGGCTTCGCGCCCTTGCCACAGTGGAGGGTCCGCCCGTCTATGAGGTGGAGAGATGGTGCCGCCGACTCGATCAGTTGCTCACCAAGTGCTCTACTCCGGAGTTCAACGAAATCAAGTCTGCCTTTGTGGACGAGAAACTGATCCTCACTGCCGAGTCCGAATGGGTCACGGCCGCTGAGGCGTTCCTTGCCTCCGACGAGGACGACGCTCCCGGGGCGGCCATAGTCCACCCCGCCATTCACGACCTGTCGATGTGGCGAAAGCTTGGCGTTGCCGATCGTCCCACGGGCGACCTGGCCATGCGCTGGCTGGCCAATATAGATTCGGGCAAGAAGCTCTCAAAGGACGAGTTGCGCCGAGTTCGAGCCCTTCTTCCCCGCTATCCCGAGCGTATCTGGCGCGAATGCGGACACTGGCTCAACCTGGAAGGCGAATGGGTCAAGGTGGAACAGTTGTCCTACAAACTGACCATGCAGACGCTCATTCCTTGGGCGAACCTGTTCAGGCCGATCAAGCAGAAGACGGCCGACCTCCAGAAGTTGACAGTCGAGATGTGCGGACAACACCCTTTCGCCGAATTGCCGACCCTTGCCGAGTGCATTGAAGACCGCTTTGACGAGCGGATCGAAGATTCGACCGAGTCGCTACGGAAGGTTTGGCTAACTGCGCTGGGTGATGGTTTGGCGCGCATCCAACTCGACGACCCCGCGGAAACCGCTCGCATGCGCGAGTTGGGATGCCGCTTGGCGAGAACGCAGTTTCGTTTCGTGACCGCCCTCGAAGCCACGCCCTACATCAATGGGGTTCCATCCGGCACGCCGCGACATGTCGATGTGCTGTGGAAGGACGACGCGCTTTACGTAGAGAGCAAGTCAGTCGCAAAGATGGCGAAAGCCATCGCCCTTGAGCTGGGGCGACATTTCGGCCGTCCCGACATCGCCGATGCCATCAAACTCTGCTTCGAGCGAGAACGGGAGTTCATCAACGAGTACCTTGAAGAGAACTTCAATCTGTTGCCGCCCGCACCCGATACGGTGACGCCGGAGGCTGGTATAGAGATCGAGCCGCCAGATCAACCGGGGGCGGAGAAGGTAGACGATGCGGGGCATCCGCCAACATCACCCGCCGGTGAAGGCGATGTTGGGAGGACAGGTGAATCTGTTCCTCACGTACCCGACAGTGAAGCGGTTGAGAAGCCGTCAGAGTCCGACTTGGATGATGATGGCGAGAACGACAAGAGCTCTATCCCCGCGCCGCGCAGACCTCCCCAGCAACCGGCGAAGCCGAAGCTGATCGAACGATTCGCGGTCGCCAACGGATATGTCAGGAACAACTCCGAAGGACGCTTCTATCGTGAAGACGGCGGCTGGCTCGAGCGCGTGTCCGGTGCCAGTTTCCCCTGGGAGCGGTATTCGCCCTCCGGCGAGCTGCTCCAATGCTACTGGGTCAAGGATCATTGCATTGAGCGCGAACCGCTTCAGATCGAGGCGGAGGTATGGGAGTTGTGCGCCAAACATCCCGACAAATACTCGCTCCTGCTGGCGACCCCGGACGAGATGCCGGTCGAGTACTCCGGCAAGCGGCTCTGCGCACTCCGTGACAGCGGCCGGGTGACGATTTTCGCAGCAAGCTACCGGTTGGTTTACGAACGTGACGAGCAGGAGGACACAATAAAAGAAACCGCTACTGGAGGTTGGGAAGACAATGGGTAAACCGCTCTTCGACAGCCTTGAAATACGCCAGTTCCGGGCGTTC
>CAZFQG010000359.1:0-2289 GCA_964520785.1 uncultured Planctomycetaceae bacterium
CCATCGCTTTCTATTCCTTTTTTTGACAATGGGCCGTTTGTTTTCTTCGTGCTTGGAAAAAGCCCGCTCTTAATCATCCGTGTCCGCTCATGATTCCGTCGCCCGCGAAACCGCGCGACTCGGCCTGAAACCGTACCGGGATTCCCTCCCTCATCGGGCCGGAACCTTCCAGGACCTCGCCGTGAACCCGCGACACCTCGCGGAGTTCCTCCCACAGCGTCCGCAGTTCCCGCGCCCCGCCGCCGGTCATCGCATACTTCAGCGCCCCCTGGAGCGCTTCCAGAATCCGCGTCCGCTCCGGCACGTCCGGGTCCGCCCGGACGACCAGTTCGTACTGCGACGGCTCGCCGGATTCGCCTTGTACCTCGCGCGGCCACACTTCCACCCCGGTCGGCGGGACCTGGATTAAGTGCCTTCCGAACGTCGTCAGCCAGGTCACGACCGATGCCGTCAGGAAGTTGCCCCTGACCAACGCGGCCACGAGATAGGCCAACGTGAGTACCTCGGGATCGAAATAGCCGCGGCGCTTGAGTTCTTTCCAACCGTGCTCGGCAATGGACCATGCGGTGCCGAATCCGGCCGTCCAGTCGAGCCACGTCAACTCCTTACGGCCCGGTTGGAGCCAACGGTTCGCCAGCGACACCCCCAGGCCGACCGCGGCCAAGAGGGCGCTGTCCTCAAGCGTAACCTCTTCCGGCGCGGCCAGCAGCCGCACCGGAGCAGCCCCTTGATCCAGAGAGAACTGAAACGCGGCTCTCAGCGCGATTTCCTGCCGGCTGACCGCCCGGGCGTCGAACTCGATCAACAGCGACCGCGTTTGGGGGGTGTAGGCCAGGCGTCCCATTCCGGGGTGTTCACGAACGGCGCTGGTTAGCCGTGTGGGGTTTTCCACGGCGCGGGAGAACCGCAGCCGCACGCGACCGGGCAGGGAATGGACCACCGTGACCGACGGTTTTTCCATGGGGTTCATCGGTATCGCTCCTCCACGTCGTGAAAGAGCAACCGGGACGAGTTCAACACGACCGCGACGGTGCAACTGTTGTGCAGCACGGCACCCCAGAAGACGGGGAGCACTCCGGCCGCCGCGAGGACGATTCCGGCCGTATTGACCCCGATGGCGGTGAAGAAGTTCTGACGGATGGTTTGCATGGTCTTGTTCGCGAGATGCACTACCGCCGGGATCATCAGCGGTTCGTCGAGCGTGATCGTGATGTCGGCCGCCTCCATGGCGATGTCGGTCCGTGTTCCCCCCATGGCGATGCCCACGTCGGCGTACGCCAAGGCCGGGGCGTCGTTGATGCCGTCTCCCACCATGACGACGCGCGTCCCGCGCGATTGCAGCTTGAGCACCGTCTCGGCCTTGTCTTCCGGCATGACCTCGGCGTGGAAGCGATCCATCGCCATCCGCGAGGCGACGATTTCGGCGTGCTGCTCCACGTCTCCGGTAAGCAGGATGATGTCGTCCATGCCGATCAGCCGCAGCCGGTTGATCGCCTTCTTCATGTTCTCGCGGAGGCTGTCCTGCACGCCGAGTACCCCCAGAAGCCGCTGTTCCTCCGCGACGTAAACGATGCTCTCGCCGTCCCGGGCCAGGCGGTGGACCCCTTCCGACGCCGGTACCAGGTCGACTCCGTGCTCCTGCATGAACCGCCGGCTTCCGACGCGGATATGCCGGTCGGCTACTTGCGTCTGGACTCCCCGGGCAGTGAAGACCTGGGTCTCGGAATGCCGCGGGATGGGGAGGGCGGACTGGCGGACCTTCTCCAAGATGGCGACCGCCAGTGGGTGCGTGCTCGATTCCTCGGCCGCGGCCGCGTATTGCAGCAACTGGTTCGACGCGATGCCTTCCTCGACCGAAATGATGCTCGTGACCCTCGGCCGGCCTTCCGTCATGGTACCGGTCTTGTCGAAGATGAGAGTGTCCGCCTCGGAAAGGAGTTCCAGATAATTGCTCCCCTTGATGAGGATGCCGTTGCGCGCGGCGGTGCAGATGGAGGCGGAGAGGGCCGTCGCGGTGGAAAGCCGCACGCCGCACGAGTAGTCGATAATCAACATGTTGAGCGCCCTGGCCACCTTGCCGGTCGCCAGGTAGACGATTCCCGCCAGGGCGAAGTTGATTGGGATGAGCTGGGCCGAGACGCGGTCGGCGATCGACTGCACCTGCGCCTTGCGGTGGGTCGCCTCCTCGACCAGATGGACGATCCGCGCGACGGCCGTCTGGTCTCCCACCCTTTGTGCTCGGACGACGATCCGGCCGCTCTTGACGACCGTTCCGGCGTAGACCTCGTC
>CAZFQG010000360.1:0-2266 GCA_964520785.1 uncultured Planctomycetaceae bacterium
GGCTGCGCGGGAAACAGGAGGTTTCCCACATATCCGTTGATTTGAAAAATCAGCGCCAACAGCCCGCTAAAGAGCACGCATATATAAAGATGTCGGGAATACAGGTTTGCCGTGGGGTGTTTTGGTAGACAGTATCCGTCATGGGAGGGGTAATAATATGCTTTGGGATCGCGATCCATTTCAGAAATAATGTCAGAAACTAGAAAAACACTGGTATTCATCGCGACGTACAACGAGATCGAGAATCTCCCGACATTGGTGGACGAAGTTCTTTTGCACGCTCCCCATGTGAACATTCTCGTCATTGACGACAGCTCTCCGGACGGTACCGGTCCTTGGGTAGACCGCAAGGCGGCGGAAGACCCCCGGATTTCGTGCCTACATAGACCCCATAAGATGGGCCTGGGAACCGCGACGCTGGCAGGCTTGCGGCACGCGGTGGACGAAGGTTACGATTTCGCGGTCAATCTCGACGCCGACTTGAGTCATCCGGCGAAGCACATTCCGCGAATGCTCTGGCGAATCGATGACCCGGAAGGGCCCCCTTGCGACGTGGTGATCGCTTCGCGGTATGTTCGCGGAGGGGGAATCGAGGGCTGGCCGTGGACCCGGCATGTCATGTCCCGCCTCGTGAATTCGTTCGCGAGGCTATGCCTCAGACTGCCGGTCCGTGATTGTAGCGGGTCGTACCGCTGTTACCGTGTTTCCAAGCTGGCGGAACTCGATTTCGACGCCTTTCTGAGTCGTGGGTATTCCGTTCTGGAGGAGCTGCTTTGGCGCCTGCGGCGGCACGGGGCGCGGTTCGCCGAAATCCCGATCGTCTTCGTCGATCGCCAAGCCGGCGCATCGAAGATCAATCGCCAAGAGGCCCTGGCCGCGTTCTGGCTGATTCTCCGCCTGGGCCTCCTGGGAAGGTAGCCCTTACGCCCCGGATTCCCCCGCTTCCGCTTCCCGTTCGTCAATGGCGCGGAGGAGCCGCCCGGCCAGATCGGGGTCGCCGTCGGCGAGCACCTCGACCAGCAGACGGGATTCATGGCAGTATTTCCGGATGAATCCGGCGCTTAAGAGCCCGCAGTCGCGGATGTTATCCATCCGGTCGAGCATCTTGATCGTTTTGACGATCGGAGGAACGCTTTTCAGACGCTCGCGGTCCAGGGCCTTGCGGTCCTCCCGGACGTCGGAGTGCTCCTTGCTCCGGTTCGTGAGATGCCCCACCAGTTCGGCGACTTCTTCGCCGAAGAGTTCCGCGATGTCCTCCTGGGTTACCGGGGTATCCTCGACGACATCGTGAAGCCAGGCCGCGCAGACGGCCGCTTCGTCGGTGGGATTGTAGAGCATGACCGCGCTGGCCACGCGGGCCGGATGCGCGACGAAATCTTCCCCGGTCCCGCGGCGTTTCTGCCCCCAATGGGCTATCCGAGCGACAAACGCGGCCCGGAGGACCGGATTGGGTATCCGTTTCGCGGTCTCTGTTTTTTCAAACATTCGGAGTTTTCTGATTGGTTCGAGGTTGCCAGGGAATTCGGTGAGGTTTACGGCAATGAAGGGGAAGCGTTGCCTAACCGAATGCCAATAAAGGGGTTACGTCTGGAAGGCGGTGGAGGCGGGGGCGTCTTAACCGGGAAAACCGGTCGGTCCGTTGGTTACGATCAGGGCAACTCAAATTAGCCAAACTATCTATAGTTCTCATGTTTGCAGGCCGATGAGCTATATAGACGGCCCATTTTAGACCGATTTCCCCTATTACGGGACCCGGATGTTGCATTTTCATCGCCGATCCAGGTTTTTCAGAAAAAAATGCAAACCCGTTTTGTGTTCGCGTTTTTGTGAACTATATAACGATAGGCGGCATGGCCGCCGGCCGACGGAAGGCCCCTTGCGAGGGTAATTCCGAAGCCGCCCGGATTTCCGCGAATGTCGCGGGACGATCACGATATTTCACGTTCATTTAAGGAATTTCCCCGCCTGTGAAGGCCTTCACCGCACCCTACCCTGACGCCGATTTCGTTCAGGCCGCAGGAGAGATAGGGTCACTTGGATCTATGGAGGAGTGTCAACGATGACACGCATCAACACCAACGTCAGTTCTCTTATTGCGCAGAAAACACTGCAACGATCGAACGCGGAACTCGAACAATCGCTGCAACGGTTGAGTACGGGTTTGCGGATCAACAGTGGCAAAGACGATCCGGCCGGATTGATCGCGAGCGAAATCCTCCGGAGTGACATCGCGGCCACGAACGTCGCGATCTCGAACTGCGAGCGG
>CAZFQG010000361.1:0-2237 GCA_964520785.1 uncultured Planctomycetaceae bacterium
GTTCATTCTGGTAGACGAGTTGCTCCGCGTACTGAAGAATGCGCGGTTGATCGTCCACCAAGGGGCTGCTCCGATGAACGACTACCTTTACCGCCTGACCGACGCCGGCTTCGAGCGCGCGCGGCGGCTCTCGGACCACTGTACCTATTTCGGCGCCGCCCCGGTTTCCCTTCCAGATTACATTGAAAGCGTTCATCGCCAGTCGCTCACTCACCAGCATCCCACGGTGCAGGATCTGAAGCAGGCGTTCGGCTCGCTCGTTCTTTCCGAGAAGATGCTCGACCGCTTGGGGCCGGCGATCAATTCCGGGAGGGGGTTGTTTCTCTTCGGACCCCCTGGAAACGGAAAGACCAGCATCGCGGAGCGCGCCACGGCCGCCTTCGGCCAGACGATCTGGGTTCCCAGAGCGCTACTCGTCGACGGGGAGATTATCCGCGTGTTCGATCCGATCAACCATATCGAGGAACCGATCGACGAGAATACCGAAATCATCGACCGCCGCCACCTCGACCGGCGATGGGTCCGCATCCGTCGGCCCTCCATCGTCGCGGGGGGCGAATTAACAATGAGCGCCCTGGAGGTTACCGTCAACGAGGCAAGCGGGATTTGCGAGGCGCCGCTGCAACTGAAAAGCAATTGCGGCACCCTCGTCATCGATGACTTCGGCCGCCAGCGGATGAGCATCGACGAGTTGCTCAACCGGTGGATCGTGCCGTTGGAAAAGCGATACGACTTCCTGAACCTCCCCAACGGCAAGAAGGTACAGGTTCCCTTCGATCAGCTCATCATCTTTTCGACGAACCTGGAACCACGCGACCTCGTCGACGAGGCGTTCTTGCGCCGGATTCCGTACAAGATCGAAGTTTGTGACCCGACGGAGGATCAGTTTCGAGAAATCCTCCGGGAAATGGCGGCCAGCATGGGTTTCTCGGGTTTTGACGAGTCGCTCATCGAGAAGATACTGAAGACCCATTTCCGTGAAGCCGGCCGCCCCTTGCGGTTCTGCCATCCCAGAGACCTCCTCCTACAGATCCGCAATTACTGCACGTTCCACGGCTATCCATTGGAACTCAAGGCGGAGTACTTTGAATTAGCCGTCGAGAACTACTTCTCCGTCATGTAACCGCCAAGAGGGCCCGAATCGGAATCGATATATTGCAGATGGACAATGCGTCCGAAGTATTATAGAACCGATCCGGCCTCCCGGCGGAACCACCCGCTCTTGGATATCGCGGCTGGCAACTACCCGTTGCAGGACGACCCCTCACTCTGGTACAATCGCAGAAGTACGTCGAAGGTCCGCGGGCACGTGTCCGCCGGCCGTTGTGACGGGCAAGGCTACGATTCAGGAGAGAAGTATCATGGCGAACCCCCCTCAAACCCCCACTGTTGCTGGATGGCGGGCCGTACCCCTTGTGTTACTTCGGATTGCCATCGGATGGCATTTCCTCTACGAGGGGGTCTATAAGATACTGGCCCCGGAGTGGTCGGCGAAGGATTACCTGCTGGGCGCGGTCGGTCCTTTCGCGGACTTCTACCATGGCCTGGCGGCGAACAACACGATCCTCGCGGTCGTCGATTCCCTGAATATCTGGGGACTCGTTCTCATCGGTATCGGGCTGATGTTCGGGGCATTGAGCCGTTTCTCGGCACTGTGCGGGATGGCCCTTTTGGCCCTGTACTACTTCGCCTATCCGCCCTTCTTCACGGACGTCCCGGTCGGAGGCGGACATTACATCGTCGTTAATCAGGTGTTCGTCGAGTTTCTAGCCCTGGGCGTGATTTTCGTTTTTCCGGTAAAGAGCTTCGGGGCGGACGCGATTCTCGGACCGCTCATGCCGTGGAACTGGAAGCGGAGCAAGGCCGGTCGTGATTCGGTGCCAACGCACGGCGAGGCGGTCGCGACCAGCATGGTTCTTTCGCGGCGGAAGGCGCTTGCCGGGCTGGTTGGCGTTCCTTTCGTCGGCGCTTTCGTTCTGGCCGTTCTGAAGAAACGCGGCTATGAAAGCATTGAACGCCGGCAGATTGCCGAGGCGGCCAGGTTGGGTGGCCCGGCACCGGTCGACGGCCTCTCCGGCGCGACGGTTCACCGATTCGAGTGGACGAACATCGAGGAGCTGAAGAAGAAGCCGCCGATGGCGAAGATCAAGGACCTGGAACTCTCTCGCGTCCTCCTCGGTGGAAACCTTATCGGGGGATGGGCCCATGCGAGGGACCTCATCTATGTCGACAAGCTC
>CAZFQG010000362.1:0-2224 GCA_964520785.1 uncultured Planctomycetaceae bacterium
GACGGTCGGCGAATCGGCCGAACAACCAGCGCCAAAAATGTGCGTTGGCCCGGTTCCCGAAGATCGGTTCCCCGGTGGGAGTCTCCAGGTTTTGATTGAAGGCGAATCGGGTATCGCCGATGACGACGAGGTATCCCGCTCCGAGACGGCGGGCCACCGCCACCGATTCGCCTCGCCGACCGCCGGCGATCGTCATGACGTCGGAATGCAGGCCCTCGACCGGCCACCCGGCATGAAGCAGCATTTGGGCATACCGCCGTTCGCCTAAATCCAGATACGGGGTAAAAGAGCTTCCGGTCGGATCCGGCTCGGCTCGGGCGGATTCCGGACCGACGGGAGTCGGGGCGACGTGAATGGCGAAATCCTCCTTGAGAGTCTCTCCTATCCCCTGGATGTCTTCCGATCCGACCATGCAGACGGCGGTTCCCCCCCCTTCCACGAATTTCCGCAGCGCCATCCGCTCGCCGGGGGAAAAAGGCCGGTGCGGTCCGATGAGGATGAGAATCCCCGCCTTCGATAAACGCTCCTCGGTGAAATCGTGGAGCATCAACGGCAGGTAACCGTCGCGCATCAGGGCCAGTTTCAAACCGTCGATCCCCTCGCTCGCCCAGGGAATGTCGCTGTAGGGTTCGCCGTGCGAGGCGGCGATATACGCCAGTCGCGCCGGACCGCCGGCGGCCTCTTCCGGGAGTACGCTTCCCCGCGCGTGGACGAACAACGCCGATATCAGAAAGGACAGAACGAAAACGGCCGAGACCATGGCGACCGACTCCGCCTTGCGTCGAAGGAACAGCAAGATCATCAGGATGATCCCCCCGATCAAACCGAGAACCTGGCGGAACCAGGCCCCGGGACCGGTCGCCCCGTCCGCCAGATACGCCAGAAGCCTGCCGGTGAACGGATACGCGCCGCTGAGTCCCTGATTCACGAAGCCCCGCGCGTCTCCCAGCAGAACGACGCGGCCCTTGCCGATCCGGGCTTCGGCGGCGAGAACCAAGTCGCCGAGCCGCTCCCCGCGTTCAAAACGGTAGGCGTCCTTCCAGTAGGCCTCGCCGCCGGGATCGCTCCAGCCGTAGCGTCCCACGACGACGGGAACCGCCGGCCAGGGAGCATCGATACTTGACGCGGCGATGTATCCCATGGGAGTGTGGCGATGATCCCGAACGCGGGCGGCGGTCGGATGCACCGTTTCCGCAATCGCGTGTTCCCACAGTTCCACCGGGGGAATGACCACGTCCAGCCGCGCGCGCAAGCCGATTTCCAGGAGGAGTTCGTGGAGGCCGGACTTCCGGTCCGCCATCGACCGCGAGGGAGTACTCAGGACGAGGAGTGAACCTCCCTCGCTAACGTACCGCCTGACATGTGCCTTCTCCTCCTCGGTCCAGTCTCCAATGGGGCATGCCACCAAAAGGACGTCGGCCCCTTCGAAGGCCTCTTCGCTTACGGTATCGCTCTTGCGAAAGGTGCCGCCGAGGAGTTCCACGTACGTTTCGAGCATTCCCAAGCCGCCGGAGGAGCGCCTTCCATATTCTCCGTGCTTCGGGATCTCCCAGTCCAACATCGAATCGCCCACGGCCACGACGGTCTTTCCCTTCAAGCCGGCCGTACCGAACGAGAGGACCATGACCATCGGCAACAGCAGCGCAAGCAGAACGCATACGTGATCGACCGAAGCGCCCCAAGGCCCTCTTTCCGCCGGGACGCCCTCGGCGGGTTTCTCTCTTCGCTGTGCCGTCGCTTCGGCCGGCTGGATACCGGTCAAACGGCACGAGGCGAACATCCCGGCGGCGACGAACGACTGGAGCGCCAGTCCCAGCAGGGGGACGTTCCAGGGAAGACACTCGCGAACCGAGTCCGCCCAGAACCACTCCGGGGGAGTGTACTGCGGTTGGGGAGGCGTCTCGGGTCGCGCAGGCAACGCTTCGAGTACGGCGGGCGTGAACGAGAGGCAGACCAGGTACAGCGTCTGCGCTAGGATGACGGCGACGGCGGCCCACGTGACTCGCCGCAGCCGCGGCGGCGGCGTCAATGGGGCCCACGCGAGGATAAGGAAGACCATCAGCGCAACGAAATCAACGCCCCCGAAGGTCATCCCGACTAGGAGCGGTTCCCCGGACACGTGGCCGGCAAGATTTCCCCAGACACGGCCGACAAGACCGGCGAGGTGCCATGCCGAGGGGATGGTGACGATGGCGAACCGGTAAACGCCAAAAACGGCCAGCGC
>CAZFQG010000363.1:0-2160 GCA_964520785.1 uncultured Planctomycetaceae bacterium
CGTCGCGCCGATGCACTGGATTTCGCCGCGGGAGAGGGCCGGCTTGAGAACGTTCGAGGCGTCGATCGCCCCTTCGGCGCCGCCGGCGCCCACGAGAGTGTGGAGTTCGTCGATGAAGAGGATCGTGTTCTTCGCGCGGCGGACTTCGTTCATTACCGCCTTGATCCGCTCCTCGAACTGACCGCGGTATTTCGTCCCGGCGACCATCATCGCCAGGTCGAGCACGACAATACGGCGGTCCATGAGCAGTTCCGGAACGTTCCCCTCGATGACCCGCTGCGCGAAGCCTTCGACGATGGCCGTTTTGCCGACGCCCGCCTCGCCCAGAAGAACCGGGTTGTTCTTCGTCCGCCGAGCGAGAATCTGCATCGTCCGCTCAATTTCCTTCTGTCGGCCGATGACCGGGTCGAGCTTGCCCTGCCGTGCCAACTCCGTTAGATCGCGGCCGAAACTGTCCAAAGCAGGCGTCTTCGACTTGCCGCCTCGCTGCGACGGCTCGCCCGGGGTACCGCCAATCGGGATACCGCCGGCACGCTCGGCCCCTTCGCCCGCCTCTCCGTGCCCCAGCAGGTTAAGGACTTCGTCGCGGACCTCTTCAAGCTTCAGCCCAAGGTTCATCAAGACCTGGGCAGCGACCCCTTCCTGCTCACGGAGCAGACCAAGCAGGATGTGCTCTGTGCCGACGTAGTTGTGATTCAGGCTGCGAGCCTCTTCCATCGAGTACTCGATGACCTTCTTCGCCCTGGGGGTTTGCGGCAATTTCCCCATCGTGACCATGTCGGGACCGCTCTGGACGAGTTTTTCCACTTCCAGACGGATCTTGCGGAGGTCGACGTCGAGGTTTTTCAAGACGTTCGCGGCGACGCCGCTGCCTTCCTTGATCAAGCCGAGCAGAATGTGCTCGGTGCCGATATATTCGTGATTGAACCGCTGCGCCTCCTGATTGGCCAGTTGCATGACCTTCCGGGCGCGATCGGTGAAACGTTCGTACATTTAAATAAGCCTCCTCTGAGCAGGACTCCGCCGTTGACGCGGCGTCCGGACTATTCGTATTCTACGCTGATTTCCTACGCTCAACCAGTTCAGTGTTCTCCATCGATCCCCCCATCGGAGTGGGCTCCGTTTCGGCATCTGCCTCATCGGCCGTCTCCGCGGCGCCATTCAATTGCGCAAGTACTTGCCGTTCTCGACTGATCTCCAACGCCCACTTCTCCGCACCCTCCATCCGTTCGATCCGCCGGAGTTCGGCCTCCGCCTCTCGTGGACGTCCCGTATGCCTAAAAAGTGTGGCTAACATAAACCGTGCATCCAGGTCTCTGCGGTCATGCCGAAGCAGTTTCCGCAATACGCGTTCCGCTTCGAACCAGTTCGACTCCAAATAATAGTTTTGTGCTTTCCCGAAAAGGACGTCAGTCACTCCGCTTGCCAATGTGACGCCGTATCTTCTATCCCAAGTGTAGGCCAAAATTGCCCATCCTACCCAAGTTATGGATATCGCGAACCATGCGACACGTTGATACGTCGTCCCCAACAGTTCACTCCATACGAAGGTGGAAATAAGAGTTAAATTGAGCAAGATGGAAAAACCGACCGCGACGATCAAACCACTCCTGACGTCGCGTCCCCAGAATTGGGAAACGCCGGGCCAGAAATAGGCCAATTTGGGCGCCCTGCTCATGGATGGGGGGACTCCGATTTCCCGGTTACATTCGAATGGAGCGTCCTGACCCCGCGTTGCCAAATAACGAAATCCTCAGTAGCGGGGCGGACTTAAACGAGGACTAAAAAACCTCGATTGAGTTTGACGAGGGGAGGAATACATGGGAATTGTACCGGGGCCGGTGGAATCAATCAAGGCGTTTCAGCGAGAGAGGGCAACGCGCATGTCCGTGCCGAATCCAATCGGCGCGGCCGGGAAAAGGGTTATAATCGGTAATGTCAACGCCGGAGGGAGGTCGAAGTAAGCAAAGAAGCAGCGCATCCCACGCGGTGTATCTGCCCGGCCTTTCGCGTTTACCGTGGAGCCATGGAGCGAGGGACGCGAAAAGGTTTTTTTGTTTTCACGTTTTACGATGCTTTACAGAGGAATGACCATGATCCGATTCGGAGTTCTATCGATTGCGACTATGGTTGCCTGCGGAGGTTACGTCTGCCGGGCGG
>CAZFQG010000364.1:0-2078 GCA_964520785.1 uncultured Planctomycetaceae bacterium
GACCAAAACGGCTTCCTCACCACGATCGACCCCGAAAACGCCACCATCGACCACCTCTTCGGCTTCACCGGCCGGATAACTCAAACCGACGCCGGTCTTGTCAACTGCCTCAACCGATGGTATGATCCAATCATCGCCAGTTGGATAACCCAAGACCCCATCACATTCCAAGGAGGTGACGCCAACCTATACCGCTACTGCGGGAACGACCCGGTGAACTCGGTTGATCCGAGCGGGTTGGCGTGGTGGAATCCGTTCACGTGGTTCGATTGGGGAATCGACTGGAGCGACGCTGTTGATCAGGAAATCGAGGTTGTTCGACAGTTGAATGAGGCGTTCGGGACGTCGCACACTCGCCTGGACGCGTTTTCTCCGGAAGAGCGGGCACGTATAGAAGCAGCCCTTGGAAATAAAATCGATTGGGAAGGGGGGGCGATCCGCGCCGCCGAAGGAGAGTTGAAAACTCGCCAGAAAGTCCTCGTGGGTTCAGAGGTCTGTCTGTGGGGCGCGGCGGCTGCCGATGTCGCGGCTGCGGGCTTCGCTGTTGCGCCGGTGGTACTCGGGACCGGTGCCTCCAGCGCTCCAGTTGCCGTGACCATTGAACAAGGGGGGGCCATCGCAGAATTGACCATTGCGAATGGTGCAGCAACAGCAACCGTAACTTCTGTTTCTGGGCTTACGCACGGATTTGTGAACTCGACCATTGCGGCGGCCCGCGCCGCCGGCGCAACGTCAGCTACGATTAGCACCGGACTAACGCTAAACCCCGCGTTAGCTGCGAAGCTGCGTGATTTGGCAGCATCTGGAGGTACGATCTTTGGTGGAAGAGTCGTTGAAGTTGTGGGCGGTCCATGCCCGATTTTCAATATTATTTTTGACAAACTGTAATTGGAGGTTTGATGACCACTGACTACTATGATCAGTTTTGCCGGATTGCGGACGAAATGAATAGGACGCGAGCGTCATCGAAGCCGGAAATCAGCTACGAGTTGTTTGCGGACGCCCTCGTCTGGACAGATGAATATCCCGAGGGTTACAAACAACGCCTTGGGGCCTTTGACTGCATCAAGCTTCTGTTGAGGTATCGGACTACGCTCATCCTGGGCAATCCAGATGCTTTGCTGAAACCGTACTGGGATGAAGCGAGAGCGCTCTTCCCGCAATGGGCCGGGTTTGACGCCGCGCGGCAGCGCGAGGACGAACGATTACGTGCGATCTATGAACGGTATCATAGCGACGGGTTGGATTGGGTGGAGCAACTTGGCTAGACCGGACTTCGTCCAATGCAGTGACAAAACGTCGAAACGGGGACGAACGTCGAAACGGAACGTCGAAACGGAACGTCGAAACGGGGACGCAGCTAGTTTACCGACGCGAACGTCGAACGCCGAAGCAGCTAGTTTACAGTCGGCACCGTCACAAAGACCGTGACATTCGCCTACGACTACCTCAACCGGTGGGTCGCGACTGAAGTCGATACCACCCCCGCCACCCCGGGCGACGAGACGGGCAATACTTCGTTTACGGCCAGGCGACGCTCCCGGATGAGGTCACCCCCTGGGACCGCGCGGCGACGGATGCGCGGGACATTGGGCAGATTGCGTTGCGTCTGGACGACACGGAGAAGATCACCAACCGCTACCTTTGGGGGCCGGCGGTCGATCAGATTTTGGCGGATGAACAGGTGGAATGGAACACCGGTAACCAGGAATACGACGTCGACGACATTCTCTGGCCCCTCGCCGACCACCAGGGCACCGTACGCGACCTGGCTGCGGTCAACGGCTCCGGCGACACCGAAATCGTCAACACCCGCACGTATGACACTTACGGCCTTGTCATCCACGAAACCGACACCGGGGTGGACCACCTCACCGGCTTCACCGGCCGCCCGACCCAAACCGACGCCGGTCTTGTCAACTGCCTCAATCGCTGGTATGATCCGGTAATCGCCAGTTGGACGACCCAAGACCCCATCACATTCCAAGGAGGTGACGCCAACCTATACCGCTACTGCGGGAACGACCCGGTGAATTCGGTGGATCCGAGCGGGTTGGATCCATGGCTTTGGCCGTGGG
>CAZFQG010000365.1:0-2049 GCA_964520785.1 uncultured Planctomycetaceae bacterium
GCAACGCTACGCGCGATGCAGGATGAGCGCCGTTCGCCGCGATGCGAAGCACCCGGCAAACGTGCAGAAGTCACCCCTGCGCCGACGCTTACCTTGTTTTCCTTACTTCGACACCACGTCATACCTAGTCTGATCTGCTCGGTGATGGTCACGTCGTTTTCCGGTTGTGACGGACGTGCCACGAATAAGGAGGCGGATAGCACACCACGCGCAGCGTGGACAGTTCGGGAAAGTAATCATGAAGTGGCGAAGGAGAATGAAAGAGGTCATGTCATTAGCCATGAAGTCATACAGATCGCCGACCTCTCCGCCAAGGACATTCATTGTGACTTTATTGACCACGCTGACCCTACCTATTTGCTTGGTTTCCCAATCCGATTAACATATGTGCTTGGATTCCGTACTCCTCAGCCGCTTCAGATGGACTTCATTGGAAACCCTCGTGCATTGGTATTCACGTTGTACAATTCGCAGGGTACGCAAGTGGAACCGTCCCACAAGGGACACCCGGATGGGATGCCGGCGATCTATCACTGCAAGGTTCTTCCGAGTTTCAAGGTTAAGTTGCTTGTCGATGTTGCTAGACTGGTTCCGATCGACAGCCCGGGGGTCTATACGCTTCAGGTGGCGACCATCCGCGGTGAACGAGTTACTTCAGTTTCATTTGCGGTTGCTGAATTTCGCGAGAACCGGCACGTGGTTGTCAGACCTTACCTCGAGCCGACGCTGCAGGTGCCCGAGACACCTGGACCATCCTATCGAATCGCGACCGGAACCGGCAAAGGTATCGACAACAGCACACCTGGTTTTCTGACAATTGAACAGATCGAAGGCACCGAACCCGAACGGATCTACCTTTCGAAGTGTGCCTGCGTGATTCCGCAGGGCGCGAAAGTGGTCAAAGCGGAATTGGATTGCCTTGATCGGATTTGGTGGATTCTCGAGTCGAAGGGAAAACAGACCCTCGAAGTTTATGACGTGCGAAACGGATGCCGCAAGACGCTCGTTCCATGGACGACTGACAGGCTGATTCTGGACGCGACGACGGCAAGATTCGGTTTTTTCGGAAAACTCATTGTCGGGGGACGGGATAACGGCGTGCTTTTCTCAACCCACACGATCGGTGAATGGTCGGATTGAAGACACCAAGAATGGGTGTAAAGACATACCAGGTCGGCACGCTGGGTGCCACGAAAGACTGGGTCCAGTTCTACTGCAAGGACTACGGCGGGAAGGCCGTCGTCCGCGTGGACGTGAAGATGGACGGAACGGTCGTTTTCCAGTATGATCTGGGTATTCCGATTGACGTGGACGACGACGGGATTTCCGACAAGTGGGAGCGCGAGCAGGTGGCGTCGTGGAATACACAGTTTGGAGAATCCCAAACGGAAGATTTCCAGTTCTTCGCGGCCGAAGACGACAAAGAGAAACAAGATCCCGATGCCGCCGGCAACACGGACGGTGGAACGAACATGCCGAACCACAAAACGGAAGGCGACAGCCTGACCGTCCTCCAGGAATACCGTGGCTTCATCCTCGACGGCGGCGCCGGACACGGCGGCGGACACAAACGGCTGAGCCCGTCAAAGAAAGAACTGCTGGTCGAGGTGGATATCATGGCTGGTGTTACCAACATGCCAAGCGAGGCGGGAATTCGTGGGATTATGGGGACGGTTTCCTCCGGTTTCGGCCATCTCACCGACGGTGCGGGAATCAATCTCTACTACGTGATCGACGAGACGGCGGCGACGCATGAGGTGTTTCCGCGGCTCGATGCGGATGATTGGGCGAATGAACACCGGAGAAAGACGGATGGCAGCACCAATATGCTGTCAGAGTTCATCTATTTGGCCTTTGTGGACTCGCTCTCGGACGCTCCTGACTGGATCGGAGGCGCCGGTGGGTGCGGCTCGATGGTGTTTGTGGATCGATTGTACCCGCTATGGAATAGCATAGCACCGCCAAAGAACAGCTTCAGCGCCTGGTCGGCTTACCAGGGCCAGCGCACATTAACTTCGTTGCGTAGCAAGGACTTGCATCAGGAAGTCG
>CAZFQG010000366.1:0-2029 GCA_964520785.1 uncultured Planctomycetaceae bacterium
ATACAACGACAAAGAGTAATCGCCGGTATCCGGGAAATCTCATGGTTTGGCTCCAGAAGTGATTCGAATTTGTGCTATGTTGATAACTCTAGAGCGGATCCAAGATATAGATGTGCTCTACAATCTCGTCCAGGTCACAGGTATCAAGTTTCAGAAACTTAGGCGGGTTCACGCTCACGAGACTCTTGTAATACCCCCACGGGTTGAGCACCTCGATCTTGCCCGGTTCGACGCTCTTCACATAGTACGCGTGGTGTCCGACAAGGTTGTTCCCGTACTTCGTTGTCATAGCGCTTGCAATCGAGTCTTGCGTGCCGATGCACACAACCTTGCCGGCTGCGCGAGCGTTATTGATCCTTTTGAATATCTCGGCCGCCTGATATTTCTTCTCCTTAATCCCTTTCGCGTTGGGCACCATCTTCCATGGCGCCTCTTCGGCCTTCGCGGGCTTTGAAGTCAAACGTTTCCATGCGTCGGCCGGGTTTGTCGAGATGTTGCCATAACCGCCGCGAGCCTGCGCATACGCTTTTTCCACGACAATCGGCCAGACCTCCGTCAGCTTCACGGTTAGCGGACCGTTACCCTCCAACTTATAATCCGCGGTCGGCTGCGCCATATTCACGCCGTTGGTGAATAGCTCGGTCATGTCAACGAACTGTTTGTCCTCGTCTCCATTAAGCTCGAAGAGGTTGACATCAAAACCATTCGTTACGGGCAGAATAAGGCTGTTCTCAATATAGGATCTCCCGGCGGATCGTCCATTGTGGTCCGCCATCGCCATCACCGCGGCGAGGAAGGAGCAATCTCCGAGTGTCATCTGCTGAACATCATTCCAATGGATTCCAGGATCATTATTGTCGTCCAAGACCCCGTTGGGCGCGTCATTCTCCGGGCCGTAGAGCGTGAGACTGTCCATGACCGAGAGTCTCAGCGTCGTAAAGGCGGTCTGCGCGGTCTTGGGCTTTACCTCAACGTGGTTTTTCGTCACCAGATAGTCGTTTCCAGAGACCGGCGGAAGGACCGTGGCCCAAGCATCGTTCTCAAGACCTTCCATGACTCCGTCAGCAATCGCCTCCATCGTAATCGTCGCGCTCGTGTTTTGGCCCGACGGAATGTCGATGGTGTAGATCTCTCCGCCTACGTGCGTGCAATTGGTGGGAGTCGTAAGATCGTCAACCGTGAGGTTGTTGCCCCAATCGAGTTGAAACCGGACCGTCAGGGCATCGTCGGGATTGCCGCAAATCCGTTCCATTCGCAGGTTGATGTCGTCCGTGACCGGATCCTCGACCGCGTGGGTATCGCCCGCCACCCCGACCACGTTGGGCGGGAGCAGCTTGATTTCATCCTTAAGTTTCTCGACAGTGTGCTTGTCGAAGAGCGTCCACGTGACGAGCTTTTCGCCGGGGCTGTTCACTTTCGCGTATAGGGTCAGGGGCGTCGACGGGAGTGTATCCGTGCCGATTCTCCAGACATAACGGTCGGAGGTCGCGTCGTCGTCCTCGCCTTTGATCCACCCGGGGGGATTGGTCAGTTTATCCAACCTTGTCTTGCAGGCCGCGTCGATGAAGGCGTCCACGTTCGGTGGGATCGACAAGGCGAGTTGCCAGTACTTGTAGGCTGTCGAGCTGTAGGTATTGAGTACTTGATCATGCTCCAGCACGAACTCCACGACCTCGCTGGTACGGTTCGTCAACCATTTCGGGCCGTCCGGGTCGTGCGGGTCTTTCGCTTCGCAGGCGTCCTCCGCCACCGAACGTTGCGTCGTGGGATCGTCGTCCGAGTCGGTATCGAGGTCAACTACGGCCCTGATTCCGGCCCATTTGGGATGCTCCACGGAGTGGTCGGACGGGGTCTTTATTTCCCAAAGCACCTTGGGAGCCACGTCTGTATTCGGGATACAATTGGGCCGCACGTAGATTGTCCGCGGATTCAGGAGGAACGTGTCCGTTCCGTACGTCCACGTGTAGACGTCCGGCGCTGAGTCGTTACTCGCAACAGTTACGGTGCCGGGCGGACTCACCGTCGCCAC
>CAZFQG010000367.1:0-2011 GCA_964520785.1 uncultured Planctomycetaceae bacterium
GTCCGCTTCACCGTCCCCGCCAAGCGCGTTGTGACCGTGGAATGGGTTCCGTAATGGAGAAGGTGTAGGACCGGTTTTCCAGCCGATTCTCTTGCCCCACAGCGGGGTTGTTCCAGCCCGCCGGCCTTCCCTCCGCGCTCGACTTGTGGAAGGCAAACCGTCCTGAGAATTCACACGCTCTCAGCCGGAGCGTACGAGACTGTTTCCGGCAATCCATTGACACCTAACTTCTTACGTACTACTCTTTTCATGGAAACGCAGGCCCATTGGCGTTGTTGGGAGACCGCTCATGCCAGCTCGTTCAACTCGCGCGCGGAAGGCGGAGGTCGGCATGGAGTTGTTCCGGGGCCATACCGAAGTGACAGAGGGCCGTTCGGAGGTTCCGCTGCCCTCTGCCACAGGGGGTCTTCTCGGGCCGGGAATCGAAACACAGCACAGTCTTCGCGAGCGGGAACCGCGTCTGGCGCCGCTGTTGGCACGAGCGGATTTCCAGACGAACCGGGGAGCCCTTCTGATCTGCGATTGTCTGGACGTGCTGTCGGGCGTGCCGGACGAGACGTTCGACCTTGTCCTCACGTCGCCGCCGTACGATGGGCAGCCCAAGTATGGAAATGGAGAACGATACGATCGCGACTGGTACGAAGGGTTTTTTCTGCGAGTCACTCGCGAGGTGTACAGGGTCCTCAAGCCGCATGGCAGCTTCGTCCTGAATTACCGTTCGAAGCGGCACGGAAATGAAAGGGGAGTTCTTCAGTACGAACTCGTCTTCTGGCTCCGGGACCAGGGTTTCTTGTTCTGTGAGGATTTCGTCTGGGGCAAGCCCTCGCCGCCGCCCGGGCGTTTCAACCGATTCCTGAAGGACGCCGTGGAGTACTGCTTCCAGTTCGCGAAGACGCCGAAATGGCAGTTCTTCCCCGAGCATTGCCTGTCGCGGGCTCGGTGGGACGCGAAGGACCGCGAACGTCGGAAACGTCTTCCGCACAACTACCTCCGAGTCAACGCGCCCTCCGGTCAGGGACGCAAACGCGTACAGGCGGGCCCGGATTGGGTGCGGCCCTCAACGCTGCTCTCGTTTGAGCCCGAGTTCGCTGCCAACCCGACCCGCCATCCCGCGCGATTCCCCATCGAGCTGCCGACCTTCTTCCTCAAGCTTCTGACGCAGCCCGGGCAGCTTGTGTTCGATCCATTTGGGGGTACATGCACGACCGCCGTTGCGGCCGAAAGCATGGACCGTTGTTGGATGGTCACGGAAATCGATCCAAGCTATGCCGATGTGCTTCCGGCGCGAATCGGCGCTCTGAGTTGACGAGTCCATGCCGACCGCGCACGAAATCGCGTCTGCCGTCGCTGCGGCCGAGAGCTGGGAGAAGCGGTGCGCGATCATCCGCGCCGTGCCGGAGGACTTTGGCGCCGCCCAACACGCAGAGGTCTACGCGGCTATCGCGGAGAAGGCATACCGGCCGGACGTCCAGGCGGACTTCGCATTCATTGCCTGGCGTGACGAATACGAACTGGCGCCATTTGAGAATGCATATCGAGCCGTGTGTGATGGCACCGACATCTTCACGCAAGTTTCCGTTGATGATCTTTCGCGTGTCGTCCTGACAAACCCGAGGTCTGTGCTTGTGTTTCGCCAGCTGCTGGGGCTCACCCCTCCGGAGTTCGGCGAGGCCTGCAAGGTTGCGGCAGAACGGTTTGGTGTTGCCGAGATCAGTCGGGCCGCCGTCCGGGCCGCGGAGCGCGGGCAGGTCCTCGAACCGCAGATCGCGCGGGCGGTTGCTTCCGTGATCGACTTAGCCATGACGAGGCGTCTCTTTCGATCGCCATCCGCGCAATCACGGCTCCGGAGCAAGCTGGACAAGCCGGATACGGCCGATGGGTGGGAAAGTGTTCACCATTTCGCGGTACATCGCGTTCCTCTTTCCGTGCTGCTTCATCAGCGGCTCTATGGCGGCGCCTTTCGGCAGTTGCTGGATGCGACGAGCACGCAACGAGGAAATCTACTCGAGGA
>CAZFQG010000368.1:0-1994 GCA_964520785.1 uncultured Planctomycetaceae bacterium
CCTCGACCCGGTCGCGAGTTCGAGCTACAGCTACACCGACGGCGAGCTTACCGGGTTGGTCCATTCCGACCCGGCGGAGGCGGTTCTGGCCCAGTACGGTTGGCGGTACGACAATGGGCGGATCGTGGGGGAGGACACCGACGCAAACGGCCTTGACGACGCGACCTTCACGTACGACACCGACGGCCAGTTGACAGGCGTGCTGGACCTCAAGGACACCGCCCGCATCGCCGACTATTACTATGACGACACCGGCAACCGCACGAGCGTCATCGATGCGGGCGGCTCGCACACCTACACCGTCGACGCCTTCAACCGCGTCACCTGCGACGGGACGTACCACTACGATTACGACCCCGAGGGCAACCGGCTCGCGAAGTACATCTGGACCGACGCGTACCCCTGGGACGGCGAGGTCGACTGGAACGCCGACGAAATCTCCAACTGGACCAAATACACCTGGGACCACCGCAACCGCCTAATCCGAGTTGAATCCGGGGCGACCTTCGGCACGACCGACGTCACGATTACCTTCGGCTACGATTGGCTCAACCGGTGGATTTCGACCGACGTCGATTACGCGAGCGCCGACGACACCTCCGAATACTTCGTCTACGGCCAGGCGACGCTGCCGGAGGAGGTCACCCCGTGGGACCGTGCCGCCGTTGATTCGCGGGATATTGGCCAAATCACCCTCCACCTGAACGAGACCGGCGAGATTTCCAATCGCTACCTCTGGGGGCCGGCGGTGGATCAGATTCTGGCGGACGAGCAGATTTCGTGGAATGACGTTGCCGAAGAATACGACATCGAGTCGATACTCTGGCCGCTCACGGACCACCGCGGAACAATCCGCGATCTGGCCGAGGTCAACGGCTCCGGCGTCACCGAAATCGTCAACACCCGGACCTATGACGCCTACGGAAATCTCCTCGCCGAGACCGCCCCCGCCGTCGACCACCTCTTCGGCTTCACCGCCCGCCCCTCCGAAGGGGAGACCGACTTGCAGAACAACCTCAACCGATGGTATGATCCAGTAATCGCCAGTTGGATAACCCAAGACCCCATCACATTCCAAGGAGGTGACGCCAACCTATACCGCTACTGCGGAAACGACCCGGTGAATTCCGTGGACCCGAGCGGGCTGGAGCATGGAATTATCATCCCTGGTGGAGGAGGCGTTATCCATATTGATGGAGAGACAATGGGCACGGCAACTCCTCATATTCAGTGGGGTGCCGGAAAGGCCCGGACGAAGATCCAAATTCCAGAAGGTCTCACCGATGTGGCCGATTTAGAGAACTTAGGCGGTGTTAACAAGAGCGCTATTAGGCGGCTGCTGAAGAATCCCGCTACTCGAAGGCAGCTCCAGAACCAACTCGATAATGCTTGGAAGAAGGTTCGCTCGGCAGCCGGGGGTAAAGGCGGCGCACGTGTCTTCGCGGCCCTCCAGGTGTATTCTACACTCAAGGAAGCGGCTCAGGCGACGGGCTATATCCAACCCGATTATGAAGCTATTGACGCGCCGTATTATTTTGTAGACGAAGATGGTTCCGTGTTCATCGTTACCGAGCCGAGTTGGTTTCACTTTGGTGTCAGTCCTAAGAAGAAATTCGTCCTCGGTCCTCGCGTTGGGGAAACGGAGGAAATCTCGGAAGAAGAACTTGAGGTTTTCAAGGCTGAGGCTGAGAGTAGGTACGGCAGATATGTTCCAGGAGGGCTATTCTCTGAACCGAAGTTTATTCCCGGGACTGAACGAACCAAGCTTCCGCTGCGCGACGCCGGGGGGATGATAATTGGATGGATCGACGAAAACGGTGTCTATCGTTACCCCTGGGGCGGGTATTTGTAGTTGGATTCACGAGCATATCCGTTGGTAGACGACTGTATTTGGCGGGTAGCGGCACATTCAATGCAGCTTCCGGCATTTGAGATTGGATTATACCTCACGCGGCAATATTCTGAGGTTTTTGTAGTGTTTGAAAACGCAGTGT
>CAZFQG010000369.1:0-1992 GCA_964520785.1 uncultured Planctomycetaceae bacterium
ACGAACAATGAATCGCCCCGCGATCCCCGTATTGAGGGGGATCGGGGGGTGCTCATGTGTTTCGACGAAACGTCGGGCGAGTTCCTCTGGCAGCTCGCGGTACCGAAGATGTACGGTATCAAATACTCCGATTGGCATTACGTGGGGATTTCCTCGCCGCCGGTCGTCGAGAACGGACGCGCCTACCTGGTGAGCAATCGGGGCGAGGTCCTGTGCCTGGACGTCAACGGCATGGCAAACGGGAATCAGGGGTTTCAGGGAGAAGGGCGCCACATGACGCCTGCTCCCGGCGAAATGCTTGCTGGAGACACGAAGCTCGCGGAGGAAGAGAGCCGCGATCCGTCTGACGTCTTAACACCGAACGACCACACGGCCGACATCTTATGGAAGTACGACATGGTGGCCGAATCGGGGGTGTCGCCGCACAATGCGTCGAATTGTGCCATCCTCATGCATGGCGACTATCTGTACGTCTGTACGTCCAACGGCGTCGAGTGGACCCACAGCCAGGTGGCCAACCCCGACGCGCCCACGCTTCTGGTTATCGACAAGAACACCGGCAAGCGGATCGCGCGGGACGATTTCAATTTGGGGGTCAACATCATCCACGGCCAGTGGTCGTCGCCAACGCTCTACGAGACGAACGGCCGGACTCGGATCGCGTTGGGAACCGGGAACAACGGCGCCGTTTACGGATTCGAGGCGCTCCCGCCGGGACTGGGCCAGGACGACCGGCGAACCGTCAAGACCGTTTGGCACTTCAAGGGCCATCCGCTCAACCAGGAACAAGACGACGTTCCGATCGACTTCGGATTCGAGACGCAGTCCTACGAGGTGACGTCGATGCCGGTCGCGTACAAGAGCCGTCTCTATTTGGGGATCACGCAAGACCCCTGGCATACCGGGAAGACCGGCTGGTTCGTCTGTCTGGATGGGTCTCAAGAGGGGGACATCACGCGTCGCTGCCTGAAGTGGCGGTATGACGACATCGGAAGGGTAATTTCCACGGCTTCGATCGCCGATGGTCTCGTCTACATCGCCGACTTCGAGGGGGTCCTCCACTGTCTCGACGCCGAGACGGGGGAATGCTATTGGAAACACGACGCCGGGGGCCCCATTTGGGGCTCGACCCTTCTCGCGGACGGGAAGGTTTATCTGGGTACCGGCCGGCGGCATCTCTGGATTCTCAAGGCTGGAAAAACACTCGAGGTAATCAACCGTATCTCGATGCGGGATCAGATATTCTCTACTCCCGCGGCGGCGAACGGAACGCTTTTCGTCGCGACGATCAAACACTTATACGCCGTCGGAGGCGCCGATGCCGCGGCGCCGCCGAAATAGACGTGAACCGAACACACTCCTTCGATCCGAGGTTTCGAACCATGCTCAAACGGCCAATCCTCACGCGTCTCATCCGTCTGTTTATCATCGCGACGATACTTCCGGCGGCGGTGTTCGCGTCGCGGCCGGCCTCAGGGGTCGAAGGGTCCGACGCGGAATCGCTCAAGGCGGTTCTCGACCGGCCAGTTCTCTTCTGCAAGCGGTTCAACTACCCCGGCATCCACATCTACGACACGTTCTACAAGTGGGTTCCCGGGGGCGGAGTCTACATCCTGGAGAATCCGGCCGACCCGCCGGAGAAGCACCGCATTCGGCCTCTCATCGACCCGACGACGCCGGAAACGCTCGGTGAAGGGGTCTACAGCGATCCGGAGCTTTCCTTTGACGCGACCAAGGTTCTCTTCTGTTTCAAGGGGGAGGAAAAGGGCAGCACGAAGATTTACGAGATCGGAATCGATGGCCAGGGGCTGCGGTGCCTGAGCGAGTCACAAGACTGCTGCTGTAACGAATACAAAGGGAACTTCGGCGGGCACCATGACGTCTCGCCCGCGTATTTGCCGGACGGCCGGATCGTCTTTACTTCGACGCGATTCGCCGGGTTGGTCCCCTGCGCCAACAACGGGGTCGATATATTGCACGTAATGAACGCCG
>CAZFQG010000370.1:0-1979 GCA_964520785.1 uncultured Planctomycetaceae bacterium
GCGCGGTGAAGCTATAGTCTCCCGACGCGTCGGTCTGCGTCAGCGTGATTCCCATATCGAACCGATACACGGCGCCGTCTTCGGCGATGACCAGGCTGGCGTTGGGGGCGGAGACGAGGACTTCGTCCCCCACCACCGCGGCCGACATGCCGAAGAAACCGTATTCGGCCGAGGCGGGTTCCGCGAACGTGCGGAGGAGCCGGCCGTCTTCGGCGTCGAACAGGTACACGCTGCCGGCCACCGCCGGTGGGAGCGATTGCCCCCAGTTGGCGCGGAGGATGTCCAGGTCGGCGGAACCCACGAAGCCGTCGCCACTGGGGTCCCCGGCGAGGAGATCCCCCGGCGTGACGGTTTGGCCCCAGTTGGCGCGGATGATATCGAGATCGCCGCTGCCGACCATCCCGTCGCCGTTCAGGTCGCCCGGCTGTTGGGAGGTCTGCGGAACGACTACTCTTGCTAAACGAGCCATTGGGTTCTTCTGTCCGATTTGGCCGGGGTGGTCATTAGTTGTGTTTGGTGTCTGGAATTCTTCTTGGTGTCGTCGGAATAATGGCATTCCCGGAGTTCCCATCATTCCCTAGATCTCCGCGTTCGCTTCAGTGGCCTTGCTCCCGGCATTGCGGGCGGCGCGGCGTTTGTGGTACAACCACCATGCCGCCACCAGTATCGCCGTCACCGCCATGGTAAGGCCCACCCATGTGCAGGGGGACTTCACTTGTAAAACGTCCCTGACACCTTCACGCTTCGCGCCTTTACTCCTCCCGATTGTTCGCCATTCAACGGCTGGCCACTTTCCACCGTGGAAGGACTGCTGCTTCTGCAGAAACCGTACCGGCGCCACGCCAATCCCAGCACGCCAAGAGCAACCACTGCGCCCATCACGTACACATATGGAGGCCACCGCGCCGAGTTCTCCTCCACGAGGTCAATCAACAAGACCGTCTCGTTGATTTCCATAGGCGTTAGTCCCATTTCCCTCACGAATCTGGTGTCCTTTGGCATGCTATAATCCGCGCGAAGCTCATATCGTCCGGGCGGAAGATTGCCTCGCTCCTGGTTGACTCCGTAGTCCTTCAAAGAGAGCTTCCAAGAGAGGCTGGCTCCGGAAGCTAAGGAGCTTATGTTACTTCTTGATGCTCCCGGAGGAGAATCTGAGAAACATAACGGGATAATGTTCCCGTCCTTGACGAGCAAGAAGTGGAAGCCTCCGATCGGTTGACTGGAGTTTCCACGGAAATACGAGAGCCTTTTGTCCGACCGGTTTGTGAGTTCAAACCGAAGGACCATATCAGTGGACTTGCTTATCCGAACGACTGGCAATACATGGAATTGGCATGCCATGGTGCCACGCTGTGCGCTTGCTTCTGCGGGCGCCGGTTTTGAATGCGACACGTCGAGAAAGAACACTCCAAATCCAAAGGCCAATACCAAGCCGATTTTTCGCCGAAAACAGGCCATGCTTCTGAATCCTTGTCTGATTCTGGGGATCTACTGCGTGACGGACTGTTTATTCTTGAGATCGTATTGTCCCCGAGTTGGGTTTGAGAATTTGATCGCTTGACCTGTCTGGTACTCAAACATGAGATAATCATCGTCTCCCGTATCATAACCACCCGACTGATTCGGGTCGGGCAGGTGCTCGTCACCGTTGAACCCATTCGCACCATTCGTGTTTATGCACAAATGTGTTAGTTCATGTGCAGCAATATAACCACGGTGCGTGGTAACGTTATATCCTTGAGCCGTAGCAAACGCATAAGCCGAATCAACAAACACAAATGCGCCGTAGTTGCTTGCTCGACCGCCGGTGCTACCCGGAAATGAATCCGCGAACGCCAAGTAGACGAATTCGTCTAGCATGTTCTCATCACCAGCGGTCTCGTGAAGATGAGAAGCTGCCCAAGAAGAGATTTCCGAGTCATTCGCAAACACCTCATGCGTCGCCGCCGTCTCGTCGATCACGTAGTAGAGATTGATTC
>CAZFQG010000371.1:0-1954 GCA_964520785.1 uncultured Planctomycetaceae bacterium
AGTACTTCGTCTACGGGGTCGCGACCCTCCCCGACGAGGTCGCTCCGTGGGACCGCGCGGCGACGGACCTCCGCGACGTCGGCCAAATCACCCTCCGATTGGACGACACGGAGAAAATCACCAACCGCTACCTTTGGGGGCCCGCGGTGGATCAGATTCTGGCCGACGAGCAGGTGGAGTGGAACGCCGTTGCCGAGGATTACGACATCGACCAAATCCTCTGGCCCCTGACGGACCATCAGGGCACCACCCGCGACCTCGCCAAGGTCAACGCCACGTCCGGCGACACTGAAATCGTCAACACCCGCAGCTACGATGCTTACGGCATTCTCCTCGCCGAGACCGCCCCCGCCGTCGACCACCTCTTCGGCTTCACCGCCCGGATAACTCAAACCGACGCCGGCCTTGTCAACTGCCTCAATCGCTGGTATGATCCGGAAGTAGGAACTTGGCTGAACGAGGACCTGATTGGATTTGAAGGAGGTGACGCCAACCTATACCGCTACTGCGGGAACGACCCGGTGAATTCGGTCGATCCGAGCGGGTTGATCATCGAGACAATATGGGATGTTGGGATGTTGGCCTGGGACATCGGTTGTGCGGTGAAGAACACGGTCGAGACGACGTACCACGGCGCGGCGACCGGGGTGCATTGGGCGAGGGGCGATGCCGAAGCTCAGGCGGAGTCATGGAAGAAGACAAAAGAGAACGCTAGAGAGCTTGCATGGAACGCGGTGGACTTGGGGGTGGATGCCGCCTCGACTGCCTTGCCGGGAGTTCCGGCCGGCGGTTCTAAAGCCGCTCGCGCCGTAGCGAAAGGCGGCAAGGAAGTTCTTGAACAAGCTCCCGGCGCCTTGAATAAGGCGAAGAAGGGCGCGGATGCGGCCAAGGAAGTCGCAGAAAAAGTGAAGAAAGGCAAGAAGGGCGGCGGGAGGCCTGGACACACTCCAGGTAAGGGGCATGTGGGAAAATCGGGACCGGAGAAGACCAAGAAATTCCAGAAGAAGGCTAAGAAACTCAGGGATCAAGCGCAGGCCAGATATGACGAAGCAGTTGCACGCTGGGAGAAGATGAGTGAAGCTGCCAGGAAGTTACGTCCCGAGTTGCACCCCGACAACTTTCGACCATAGGATTCACGCTAATGTCGAATGAACAAGAGTACCCTCATCCGAGCGTGCCAAGAGCCTGGAGGGATCTTGCATGTATCTGTGAGGAATTGCACGCAAGGCTCTACCGCGATGGTGACCAAGAAAGCGCATTGCGTCTATTACCGAACCTCGAAACCTTGTTGAATTCGGTTCCGGAGAGTGAGTTTGCAATCGTGCGAGCGGAGGCTTTGGGCTTATACCATGAACTAAGGGGAGAAATGTCGCTTGCGATCCAACATCGAAAACGCGAAATCACTCTGCTTCAAATGTTGCATGAGGACATCGAGAAGAACGCGTATGATGCAGAGACGAAGGCGTATCTACTCAATGGTCATGACGTCAGCACGCTGGAAGAGCGGATTGACATTGTGAAAGCTCTCGAAAGCAGGCTCGGAATTCCGGGGATTTAGATACCATGTAAATCAGATACCATACATGATTATTGACCCTCGACGCCGTCACCCGGTCCGCTTCCAGCTACAGCGGCGACGACCTGACCGGGCTTGTTCATACCGACCCGGCGGACGCGGTTCTCTGCGAGTATGACTGGACCGTCGTCGACGGGCGGATCACAGCGGAATTCCAGATACCATGAAAGAGTAGGGGTCTCCACGAAAAGTAGGCTTGACGATTGTCAAAAAACCCAATTCCACGAATTCTTCAAGGAGAACCCCAGTAATGTTATACCTTTTGATCAGCACAAAAGCCAGATTACGAATCTTCGCTCCGAGGAAGGCGAGGTCGTCCTTCAGTGTCCTTTCGGCAACCGTGAAAAACCTCCCCGCGGGGCGAAATCGTTGGGGGCG
>CAZFQG010000372.1:0-1891 GCA_964520785.1 uncultured Planctomycetaceae bacterium
CATTTCCACGTATGATCGCAAGTCCGGCACTCTGAAATACGGACATTTCTACGAACTATACACCGGCGGATCGGCTTTTGATCCGCTACTGCCGCACGAAAGAAAACACCGTCGCTATTTGGGCGTTCCAACGGATCGATCGAATTGGATCGTGCGGGACTACCCTGGTGATCCATACGAATACGGTTATTGTGAATTGATCAAGGAAGAGCGAAAGGTGCTCAAACGGTGTTCGTCGTGCGGCGATCCGGTTGAACGCCAGCGCGTACCCGAGTTCTATTCGGCCGATTTGCTCGGGACACAGAAGTGCAAATGGAGCGAGTTCGTCGACGGATTCATGTTCGATGACCTAGTGGTCTCCGGCCGCCTTCGGGACCTACTTGCCAAGAGCGGCCTGAAGGGATATGGGCTCCGGGCAATCGAAATCGAATGCGATCAGACCGGTTCGGAGCGTGCTCCGGAGTTGTCCTGCCTGATAGCGACGGGAAAGCACTGTTACCGCGAGAGGAAGATCAGCGTGCCGGAACCGAATACTTGCCCCTTCTGCGGCACGGGGCCGGTGGTTTGTCCAACCTGTAAACGATTAGTCGGATGCCGTTCCTGCATCAACTGCAAACGGAAGATCGTCTTCTATGACGACGAGAAAGTAGACCAATGTGAAACGCGGTGCTTCCTTACGGAATCCCTCATGGACAACGAACCAATCATTGAGGGCGCGAAGTGGGACGGGAGTGATTTCCTTCGAGTTCAAATGGGAGTCCGATACGTTGTGACCGCGCGTACGATCGACTTCTTCTGCCAGAACGACGTGAGGCGCTTCGCGGCATGGCCCATCGCGGTCAACATCGAGGGGATGTCGGATGAGCAGAAGGCCGCCTTAACGACGTGCCACTTCGCGCGTGGCTAACCCACGGCGATTATGACGCGGAGGGCAACCGGGTCGACCGGTACGTCTGGACGGATGCCGACAGCGACGACGAGGTCGACTGGAACGCCGACGAAATCTCCAACTGGACCGTCTACACCTGGGACCACCGCAACCGGCTAACCCAAGTTGAGCAGTTCGTCGCCGCCGAAATTTTCCCGGAAAAGTTTTTCGGCCCGAAATCGGGTACCACGGCGGGGGCATCTTTCCCGGCTTCGCGCCCGGTGGTCGTGCCGAAGGCCGGTTTCGGCCTCAAAGAACGCGATTCGCGATGTAGTGGAAATATCCGGGGTTTGACCCGGCCGTTTTCCTGCCGATAATTCGGGCATGTTAACAAAGAACTATCAGCCACCGATACACACCGATCTCCACGGATGGGTTTGGAGGACGGACGCGCGCGCACCCAGAGATTGTGCAGCATACACAATTGACACTGCCGCCCAACCCCGGGCGTCTCCAACCCGCCATCCAGCACCGCCGCACCAGACCACGCAACTCTCTACACTACCACCGTCAACGAATTCCCCCCCTGAACACTTCCGCCGGTGTCGAGCGGGCCCTTCCCAACCACGAACGCTCCAACCTCGCCATTCTCGAAGAAGAACTCCGGACCCTCCCCGATTCGTGCTCTTCATTCGCGTCATTCGTGGTCGCTCCGATCAATCCCACGCAAACACCTCCCCTACTCCAACCTCAAACCCCGGTAACAGCGTCTCCTCTCTCAGCGTGTCGTTCTCATGGAACACTTCCCGGTCTCGCCCGGGCCGATGAACGGTCACCGTTTTGGATTCCGGATCGACGTCCCATACGACTCGGACACCCACTTCCAGGTACATCGCGATCTTGGACGCGATTTCGCCGGGGCGATCGCTGGGGGAACGGATTTCGACGGCAAGGTCGGGAGGGGCGGGAAAGAATCCGGTGATCGGTTCCGCGGGCAGCCGGTCGGCACGAACGAACGCGACG
>CAZFQG010000373.1:0-1887 GCA_964520785.1 uncultured Planctomycetaceae bacterium
TGGACCGCCCGCCGGTCAACCCGGAAGTGCGCGGCAATGCCCTGCGCAAGACCGGCTGGACAGGAGCGGGGGGGCTCGCCGAGGACGTTCGCTATTACGGGGAAGTGATCAGGAAACGCGCCATCGCGAAGATCGGCCACCTCTACCCAAAGGTCAAGCTGCCCAAGGAATACGGGGGGCGAGATGCTGATGTGATCGCTTGGATATGGGCGCGGACGGTGGCAAGCCCAAATCCTGCGGCTCAGGGTGCTCATGTGCCGCTAGTTCGTTCCTTTTGGCTTAGCACAAAGGACAAGAGTGGCCGCGCTTACGTAGAGCCAGTTATACATAAGGACACCTTGGAGTACGGGTTTAGAGTCAAAATTGGTAAACCATCCGGGAATTTCGATCCAGCAAAGGGAACCGTAAATCGTAACGGAGGAACATGTTTGTTGACTGGCGCTCCTATCCCTTTCGATCACATTCGTTCAGAAGGCAAGGCTGGGCGGATTGGATTCCGCCTTTTGGCAATCGTTGCAGAATTATCTCGAGGACGAACCTACGTTTCTCCAACTTCTGATCATGAGGGTGTGGCAGAAATCGCTTGTGTAGATGGGTATCCCGACAGTGATGTACCGGAAAAGGCGTTAGGGTTCCGCGTACAGTTATACGGCATGAATAAACACTACAAGATGTTTTCACCCCGCCAGCTAACGGCGATGGTAACTCTGAGCGATTTGGTGAAAGATGTCCGCCAGGATGTACTCGCGGATGCTCGAAAGGCCGGGATTTCGGATGCGGAAGCCGATGTTTACGCCAAGACAATCACCACGTTCTTGGCACTGGCGCTTGACCGCTGTGCTGATTTCAACAACGCACTCTGCACATGGAATTCCAGTAACCAGAAGGTCATGCACCTTTTCGGTCGTCAGGCTATTCCCATGGTTTGGGACTTCGCCGAAGCAAATATTCTCGGGGATTCAGTTGGTGCTTGGGCTACCTGTGGCAGCTATGTTGCTGACTGTATCGAAGTACTTGGAAAGTCATCAGGAAGCGGCGGTAACGGACTTCAAGTAGATGCCGCCGGTGCCTGGAACGACACCCGCGGCCTTCTCGTCAGCACCGACCCTCCCTACTACGACAATATTGGCTATGCCGCGCTCTCCGACTTTTTCTACGTATGGCTCAGACGGACCATTGGCGAACTGTATCCAGACCTCTTCAAAACCATCCTGGTACCGAAAGCGCCGGAGCTGACAGCAGCGCCAGAACGCTTCGACGGCAACAAGGAGAAGGCCAAGGAACACTTCGAGTCCGGTTTCCGCAAGGCGTTTACCACCTTGAGGGGAAAAATGGACTCACGCTTCCCGCTCACCGTCTACTATGCCTTCAAGCAGGAGGACGAAAAAGCGGGCAGTGATGAGGACGACAATGGAGAACAAGAGGGGGCGAGCAATGGCGTCGATCTGACGACAGGATGGGAGACGCTTCTCGACGCACTCCTCGGTAGCGGGTTCCAAATCACCGCGACCTGGCCGGTGCGAGCTTCGCAAAAATGGCGCATGGTGGCTATGGGCACGAACGCATTGGCATCCTACATCGTCCTGGCCTGCCGTTCACGCTCAGCCAACGCCCCGCAATGCAGCCGCCGCGAGTTCCTGAACGAAATGAAGAAGGAACTCCCGGCCGCACTCAAACACCTCCAGCAGGGCAATATCGCTCCGGTGGACCTGGCTCAAGCCGCCATCGGACCCGGCATGGCTGTGTTTTCGCGCTACGCGAAGGTCGTCGAGTCGAGCGGTAACGCCATGACCGTGCGCACCGCTCTGGCCCTGATCAACCAGACCCTCGATGAGGTGCTGGCCGAACAGGAGGCGGAGTTTGATGCAGACACCCGCTGGGCGCTGG
>CAZFQG010000374.1:0-1864 GCA_964520785.1 uncultured Planctomycetaceae bacterium
GGATTTGGTCCGCAAGCCATCTCCTTGCCTATTTCTTGTTCAGCGACTCCAATGCGTCGGCCACTTCGGAGGCGCGAATATTGCGGTTGACGACCCGTCCCTCTTTGTCGACGAGGATCAGCGTGGGAACGGTCACGATTCCGAGTTCGTTCGCCAAACGGCTGTCCAGACCGCCTGGTTCGAATATCTGCGGCCAGGGAATCTTGTGTTCGCGGATGAACGCCTGCATGTCTTCGGGACGTCCGTCAAGGCACACGCCGATCATTTGGAGTTTGGAGCTTCCATACCGCTGGGCGAGCTTTTTCAGGGTATCGACATCGGCCTCGTAGGGTTGACACCAACTTGCCCAATACTGGACGAGAACCGGCACTCCGGCATATCGTTCGAGGCTGATTTCATCCCCCGTGATTGACTTCCCGGCGATCCGCGGACGTTTACCTTCCAAGTCCAAACGACGGTGCGCACCGGCCGCCTTGGCCGCCTGGGCCGTTTTGGGAAACTCGTCGGCGATTTGCTTGTACCATTTTTTCGCTGCGTCTTCCTCGCCGGAGAACTCGCTGTTCATCGCTAGTTGCAGCATCGCTTCGGCGGACTCTTGGGAATTCGGATACGCTTCGACGAACCCTTCAAGATCACTAATCCACTTCTGCTGTATTTTCATATGATCCGCCTTGGGCTGCTGGATCGCCATCGCGTAGTCGGCGGTCATTTGACGGAACTGGACGTATGCGGCGAGTTCCAGGTCCGATTCACTGTTCTTGAGCGAGTCGTACAACTCTCCCAGCCGCTTGCCTCCCTCGGGATATGTTCCCGAGAGAACCGCCGCGCTGATCATATCGGCCAATTGGCGGAGCCACATCTCGCGGTCTTCCGGGGAATCGGCCTCCTTGGCGACTTGCTCGATCAAATCGGCCCGTCTGGCGTTGAGCCGTGCCAATTCCTCCGTGCCGGATGCTTGTTCCGTTTCCTGATCAATCTTCTCAAGCTCGGCGAGAATCTGTTGCGTCCGCTCCACTCCTCCGGCCTCGCCCGGCTTCACGGAGCGGTTCGAGACGCCTTGGAAGAGGAACCCACCGGCCGCCAGTTCGCTGCCACTTTCCGAAACCGGCTGAGGCACGTCGATCGCTCGCCAGGCATCGCCGACGCGGATGAGCGTCCCGATTCGAACCTGATGGTGCGTTTCGCCGGTACGGGCCATGACCAGCACGTTTTCGTAGGCTTCAACCTCACCGGCAGCCCCGTTGCGGCTCGGCGGGGAGAGTCCGGGCCGGTTACCATCGAATTGAACCCACTCCGTCTCCTTGCTCACCCCCTTCTGGGTCGCGGCCGCGTCGCGGAATGCCGCGTCGAGCGTCTCCAGCCTGCGGGTCAACTCCTCGACCTTCGCTTTCGGCAGTCCGACCTTATCCAGCTCCTCCTTGCCGAGTCGCACCGCCTGAAACCGCTTCAGGTCTCCCGTTTTCAACGCTTCGAGGCACTCCTGGCTGGCTTCTTCCGGGGAAATCCGTTTCCAACGGTCGACGGTGCCGTCCTCATCCAAATCGAGTCCCCAACGGGTTCCGTTCATGTGAAACCAGCGGTACTGGTCCGCCTTTCCGTTGAAATCGGCGTCGATATCGCGGTAGACCTCGAGGCCGTTCTTGAAGTAGGACCACTGGTCCACGATCTTGTCGGCATTCGTGTCCAGAAACCGTCGAAGCAATTCGCCGCTTGGCGACCGGACTTCCCAGCCCAATTGCCCGTTCTCGTCGACGACGCTGATCGTACACCGAGAAGCGACGTCCGGAGTAGGTATTTCGTAATCGACCCCGACCTGAACCGGCTTCAGTGCAAGGGCCTGCTCCGCGGTGGGGTTCTCCGCCCG
>CAZFQG010000375.1:0-1806 GCA_964520785.1 uncultured Planctomycetaceae bacterium
CCACCTATGCCGTGGCGATTTCCGCCAACGAGGCGGAATTGCCGGAGGGCCGACTGCGGGTCACCGTGGCGAACGTGCCGCCCGCGATTACCCTCGTCGGTGACGACGGCGTGAACAAGAACGTCTCGTATACGCTGGCCTTCGCCGACCTGACCGACCCCGGAGAGGATACGGTTCAAAGCTACATCGTCCACTGGGGCGACCAACAGTCCGACACGTACACGGCCGCGCAGATCGCGGCGGCCGGCGGCCAGGTGGCGCACGAGTACGCGATCGATCCCGGCGACATCACGATTACTCTCGACCTGGTCGACGAAGACGGAACGCATTACGGCGTCGCGGAAAAAGACCTGTGCGTGACGCTCGCTTTGACGTGGGATCCCGACGGTGTCACGGACACGTCGTTCGAGGGCTCGGGCAATTGGAACGCGGCGAGCGCATGGCTCGACGTCGTGAGCGGCACGCGGTACCAATGGGATTCCCAATGGGACGCGCGAGCCGTCGCGTTCCTGGGGAACGGCGGCACCGTCAACATCAACGCGAGCGCGACCGTCGAAAGCATGGACTTCGAACTGGGTGGTTACATCCTCTCCGGCGCGAATACGCTGACGTTGACCGGCGGACCGATCACGATCGGTCTCCTGGGGGTCGAGATTTCGGCTCCCCTCGCGGGGTCGGCGGGACTGGACAAACTCGGGAGCGGCACGCTGATTCTCTCCGGAACCAATACCTTGACCGGGAATACGACGCTCACCGAAGGCGAACTGCGGATCGACGGTTCTCTCGCCTCCAGCCCGGTGACCGTCCTCGCCGGAACTCTCTCCGGCACGGGAACCGCCGGCGCGGTGACCGTGGAATGTGGGACCTTGCAGCCGGGGGGAGCCGCGATCGGAACGCTCCATACTGGCGACCTGGCCCTCTCGGATCGCGCCGTGCTCGCCATGGACCTCGCCGCGAGCACGCGCGACCTGCTCGAAGTAACCGGGACGGTCGATCTCGGCGGGGCCGCGCTCAATCTCGGAGGCACCCGCGCGGATCTGGATTCGGAAGTCCTCGTGCTCATCGACAACGACGGGACCGACGCGGTCGTGGGAACCTTCGCCGGGCTGCGGGAAGGGGCGACGGTGGAGTGCGGCGGCGTGCTGTACCTGATCACGTACAAGTACGACGCGGATACGTCGACCCGAGGTACCGGCAACGACGTCGCCCTGATCGACGCGGTTACTCTGGCGGCGCCGAGTAGTGTGTCCGCCGCATTGGCTGCCGGTGAATACAATGAGATCGACGTGTCGTGGGCCGATACCCAGTTCGAGACGCACTTCGAAATCGAGCGGAACTGGAACGAGTTGGGTTGGGAACTGGTCGCGACGAAGGGGCAGAACGAGACAAGCTACGTCGACTCCGGCCTGGAGGAATTCAGTTCGTACCGCTACCGCGTCCGCGCGCTCGACGACCAGAACCCCGACAAGGTTTCCCAGTGGACCACGTTGGACATTCAAGACGCCGTGATTACCGGCCTCTCCCCCACCGGGGACTACGACAACGACGGATTGAGCAATGCTGACGAAGTCGCGCTTGGCACGAATCCCGTCCACTTCGACACGGACGGGGACGGCTTCAGCGACGGCTGGGAATATCTGTATAGTCCCGCGTTCGATCCCCTGACCGTCCAGTCGCAATCGGCCGACGCCGACTCCGACGGCCTGAAGAATGTGCAGGAGTACAATTGGGGGACGAACCCGACGTTGACCGACAGCGACGGCGACGGCGTGTCCGATTATATCGAGGCGGTTCAGGGGAGCGATC
>CAZFQG010000376.1:0-1806 GCA_964520785.1 uncultured Planctomycetaceae bacterium
CCACCTATGCCGTGGCGATTTCCGCCAACGAGGCGGAATTGCCGGAGGGCCGACTTCTCTTCACTGTCAACAACGTCGCGCCGACGATCACCTTGACCGGCGACGAGACCGTCAACAAGGACGTGTCATACACGTTGACCCTCGCCGATCTCGACGATCCCGGACAGGACACGGTACAAAGCTACGTCGTCCACTGGGGCGACCAGCAGTCCGACACGTACACGGCCGCGCAGATCGCGGCGGCCGGCGGCCAGGTGACGCACGAGTACGCGATCGATCCGGGCGACATCACGATTACTCTCGACCTGGTCGACGAAGACGGAACCCACTACGGCGTCGCGGAAAAAGACCTGTGCGTGACGCTCGCTTTGACTTGGGACCCCGACGGTGTCACGGACACGTCGTTCGAGGGCTCGGGCAATTGGAACGCGGCGAGCGCATGGCTCGACGTCGTGAGCGGCACGCGGTACCAATGGGATTCCCAATGGGACGCGCGAGCCGTCGCGTTCCTGGGGAACGGCGGCACCGTCAACATCAACGCGAGCGCGACCGTCGAAAGCATGGACTTCGAACTGGGTGGTTACATCCTCTCCGGCGCGAATACGCTGACGTTGACCGGCGGACCGATCACGATCGGTCTCCTGGGGGTCGAGATTTCGGCTCCCCTCGCGGGGTCGGCGGGACTGGACAAACTCGGGAGCGGCACGCTGATTCTCTCCGGAACCAATACCTTGACCGGGAATACGACGCTCACCGAAGGCGAACTGCGGATCGACGGCTCGCTCGCCTCCAGCCCGGTGACCGTCCTCGACGGGACCCTTTCCGGCGCGGGGACCGCCGGCGACGTGACCGTGGAATACGGCACGTTGCAGCCGGGCGGGACCGCGATCGGCACGCTCAACACGGGCGACCTGACCCTCTCGGACCGGGCCGTGCTCGCCATGGAACTCGGCGCGAGCACCCGCGACCTGCTCGACGTGACCGGGACGGTCGATCTCGGCGGGGCCGCGCTTCATCTCGGCGGCACCCGGGCGAATCTGGATTCGGAAGTCCTCGTACTCATCGACAACGACGGAACCGACGCCGTCGTCGGAACCTTCGCCGGTCTGCGGGAAGGGGCGACGGTGGAGCACGGCGGCGTGCTGTACCTGGTCACGTACAAGTACGACGCGGATACGTCGACCCGAGGTACCGGCAACGACGTCGCCCTGATCGACGCGGTTACTCTGGCGGCGCCGAGTAGTGTGTCCGCCGCATTGGCTGCCGGTGAATACAATGAGATCGACGTGTCGTGGGCCGATACCCAGTACGAGACGCATTTCGAAATCGAGCGGAACTGGAACGAGTTGGGTTGGGAGCCGGTGACGACGAAGGGACAGAACGTCACAGCCCACCTCGACACCGGCCTGGAGGAGTTCAATTGCTATCGCTACCGCGTTCGCGCACTCGATGATCAGAACCCGGACAAGGTCTCCGTGTGGACTACGCTCCACATCGAATCCCCCGTGATTACCAGGCTGTCGCCCACCGGAGATTTTGACAATGACGGGTTGAGCAACGCGGATGAAGTGGCCGCCGGTACAATCCCCGTCCACTTCGACACGGACGGGGACGGCTTCAGCGACGGCTGGGAATATTTGTATAGCCCCGCGTTCGATCCGCTGACCGTCCAGTCGCAATCGGCCGACGCCGACTCCGACGGCCTGACGAACTTGCAGGAATACAATTGGGGGACGAACCCGACGGCGACGGACAGCGACGGCGACGGCGTGTCCGATTATATCGAGGCGGTTCAGGGGAGCGATC
>CAZFQG010000377.1:0-1756 GCA_964520785.1 uncultured Planctomycetaceae bacterium
CCCCCAACGATTTCGCCCCGCGGGGAGGTTTTTCACGGTTGCCGAAAGGACACGGTCGTCCTAGCGAAGCTGAAACGGGACTTCAAAACAACCTGAATCGGTGGTATGATGCGTCGATTGGACGTTTTATTACGCTAGACCCCATTAGTTTCAGAGGAGGTGATGCGAACCTCTACCGCTACTGCGGAAATGACCCGGTTAATGCGGTGGATCCAAGCGGGTTAGAGCAACGACTCGACTTCATGTTTGAGAGCGTCGAGGAGATGCTCCGCATGGGAATTCGGAAGGGCGTCATTGACTACTTTTCACGCGGGTGCAAGACGATTGACGGATCGATGGGATCGCTTTGCGAATCGCTCGGCCTGGACCCGAACACCACGCACTCGCGTGTTATGTTCATTGAGGGCGCGGACGGCTCTCGTCAGCAATTCATTGTGTGGACGGACGCCACCGGCAAAACCTGGTATGGCCTTCCAATACGGCTCAAGGCAACGCAAAATGGCAAGGAAGTTTGGGTTACGGTTGGCTATCAGTACTGGGATGACATCAACTTCATGTTGCATCAGTTGGAGTTACAGCAGAACCTTGTGCTTGTCGGAGGCTTGATCGCCGAATGGTCGGCAATCGCTGCTGGTTTTGACGAGATCGCGGCCGTGCCGGTGGCACCGCGTTCACCGGGGCCTCGGATTCTCATCCCCGATCCTCCTTCCTCGCCGCGCTCACCGGTCCAGACACCGGGAAAGATCAGCGGTAACCCGGCAAACCGGCTGGTGGAGACCGGCATTCCCAAGAAGGGCGGGGGTTGGTGTCGACGATGGATTCGCATGACTAGAGCGGAGGAACTGGCGTACAGACGCGCGATTGCGGAGCACTACGACGAAGTCCTGGCGGAAGCAGAGAGGCAGGGACTGAAGGGCGAAGCTTCCAGAGCCTTCATATTCGAAGAGATGAAGAGATTCCGAACGGAATGGCTTGACGAGTTTCTGAGGACAAGGGGCAATTGAGGAAAAGGAATGTGTCGAGAACTGATGTTGTCTGAGTTATCAATCATTCAGAGCATAAACCCTGCCCTGAGTCACGAGCAAATAGCGCAACGTAGCGTGTTGCTGGAGCATTTCGCCCCGCCGACAGCTACGGGAAAACAATGGTTCAATACTGACTTCATGTTGATGTTCGTGGAGACCCTTCCGCCAAAAGAGAGCAGAGCGGTTTCGTGTGTACCCGTTCGGCCCCACTCAATTGGCGGAGAGATATTCTTGATGGTTGACTCGCAAGGGATACCCGTGCGTCTCGAAATGGTCGGAGGGGAGACCTTTCCGAAATCATCTTATGCCGAAGACGTCGATCTCGTTCTTGCCGCCGTTCAGCGCAGTCCGTGGGACGAATGGCACCGGCGTCTGAAAAAGGCTCCCTTTCTTCGTGTGATCTCCCTTGATGAACGAGTGGTATTCGTCGCGGCAACGACAGTGGAGGTGTCACAACTCGTGGGGCGCACTCCAGAAGAGTTCACATACGAGACGGCATCGCTTCGCCTCAGGAAGAATGGTCCCGAAAGCCTGGTCGAGGGATTCGTGCAGCGGAGTGAGCATTGACAGAGAACGACCTTGCCCGATGAGGTCGCCCCCTGGGATCGCGCGGCGACGGACGCCCGGGACATCGGCGGCCAGATTGTGCTCCGTTTCGACGAAACTGAGAAAATCGCCAACCGCTACCTTTGGGGGCCCGCGGTGGATCAGATTCTGGCCGACGAGCAGGT
>CAZFQG010000378.1:0-1753 GCA_964520785.1 uncultured Planctomycetaceae bacterium
GATCGCTCCCCAGTCCAGCAGTTGTGAATAATTGATTTGGCCCAGGTTTTGCACGTTGCGGAGGTTGAATTCGTTCAGGAACGAAGAGAAATTGACCGGCAGCGTCAGACTCCGCGTCGCAGCGTCGTACACGACGTCCATCCCGGCCGGCAGGATTCCCGCCCTGGAAAATTGCTCGATGAAGTCCTGCACCGTATTGATCTGGTCGAAATTGATCCGGCTGATCACTCGTTCGCTGAACGAGGTCGCGAAGTCGAACAACTCGCCGACCTCCTTGTTCACCACCGGAATCTCGTACGACATGAAGTCGGAATCGGTCAGTCCGCTCAGCCAGTCGAGCGTGCTCTGGATGATCCCGAAGACCGATCCAAGATTGAAATCGCTGAAATCCAGCAGCCGGTCCATGTTTTCGTGCGAAAACGCGAGTTCCGGTCCGCCGGCCTCCTCGAAAATGCGGCCTTCGAGCGTCAGACGCGGTGGATCGGCGCAGGCGCCGAGATTGACTCCACCAATGGAGGCGTAAATGGGGACCCGCACCTCGACGTAGTTATTGTGTTCGGTCGGCGTATTGAGCGTCGGCGAGAAGTCGAACACGCCGTCTACGTAAGACAACTCCGCCCCCAGATCAACCGCGATGCGTCCCTTCTCGCACTCCTCGTTACCCAAACTGACCCGCAGGGGACCGATCCCCGCGCCGACGACGATGTCGTTCGCGGCGGCATGCGCTTGGAAGATAAGGTGGTCGATGTCGAAACTGATGCTGTCATCCCCTTCCCCCGCCTCTCCCCAGAAAAAGGACAGGCTCATGGCCAAGTCGATGTCGACGCCCAGGTCGAGTTCCATATCGCCGTCAATGGTCAGGCCAATGCTCTCCACCTCCTCGCCGAAGTCGAGGCCGACCAACCGCTGGAACGGGAAGTTCTGGACGAAAGTCACGTCGATACCGACGATGTCACCGCCGTCCATGATCGGGTCCCACGAGAGGCCGCCCGCCTGGCCGCCGAGCGTCGGAATCCAGTGGGTTTCCAGGTAACGGAAAAACCCTCCGAGCGTGGGGTCTCCGCTCCCATCGTAGAAGCTCGTCCCCGATTCCCCGGCTGCGGCCGGGTTCCCCAGAGGAATGCTCGGATCGCGCGTGAATCCGGGGTCGTTGACGGACAACTCCGGGCGCAAATAGTGCCGGATGTAGGTGCCAAGATTCAATAGGCTGTCCAGACCCAACACGCGGTCCAGCGAAATGTCCGTTCCCGGAATCGTCTTCGTCAGGTACTCATTCCCCGCGTTGATGACGGAGCCGTCATTTGGGTCGTAGACCGGCAGCAGGTCCGCCTTGATGTCTTCGATCTCCTCCCCAAGCCAATCGAGCACGAGGTAGGCGCCCGCCTCCAGAATTCCGCCGATATTCTGTAAATCGACGCTGAAACCCGGGCTCAAGGTGCCGTCGTAGAAATCAGTATCGCCGAAGCTCAACGACCCGAGTTGCAGGCCGCCGACGTAAAACGGCAGAAACAGGTCGATACTGTTCTGGTACGTTTCGCTCCCGGCCTTGTTCTGCGCGTGATTGAACGCGAATTCGCCGTCGTCGAGGTACACGCTGCCACCCAATTGGAGCGACGCCGTCGCCAGACTGTTGGTCGAGATGCCCACGGTGTGGTACGATATCCCCAGGTTGATGCCGGTCGCGCTTAGGGCCGTGTCGAAATAGAACTCGTCGAACGTAAACGACGTGCTCCCTTCACCTGAGAGATCGACG
>CAZFQG010000379.1:0-1741 GCA_964520785.1 uncultured Planctomycetaceae bacterium
TAGTGTACAAACGTGGAATTCGTAAAGCATTGTGAAATAAAGATTTAAGACTCGAATTGTCATCAGGAAGCCGTATGGTGGGACTACTGCAACGAGGCGGTCTCGGCCACTGGGGGTTAAACTGTGGAGCGGGCATCCGTGCCGGCGGTGTGAAGCGGCGGACGACCATTGACTTGCACGAAGAGTTCGGGAGTCGTTTCGAAGGCCTGGGTCCGACCATTTTTGCGGAATTCAAGCGTCCGATCATGGACACCAAAGTTGCACTGGTCGCCAACGCCCGCGGCGCGATACTGTTCGGCGATGGCAGGTGGACGTTGATAGATGACGAGCAGGTTAGCGGTTCGGACATCGTTGTCACCGTCGGCGAAGTCCAACTCGGCGTGGAATATGCCCGGCAACTCGGCCATGGCACCACCGTCTCTGCGCAGTGCCTGTGGGAAGGGCAGCTCTGGTCGAACACCACCCAATTGCTGCGGCACCGCGAAGACCTCGGCCTGATGGGCATTGCAATCAATTCCGGCATCAGCCGTTGAGGAGGAGAAAGGACACCAGGAACCTATTTCGGTCGAAATACGCCGGAAACTGGAATCTTGTACCACGAGAAGAAAGGGGGTAGTGTTTTTTTGAAACCGCACGGTTCCCTTACCCTTCTCCTTCCTCGCGGTGCGATCCCTTTGCCCGCATCACGGAAGGCATCTGCTTGACGGAATGTCGACGAATTCCTGGCGACTTTCTGATTTTGGCCGATAGCGGTTCGCTGTCGGGGCTGGGGGCGGTATGTCTCGGCGGCGGTCAAACACCCTGTTTGGGCTAATGAGCTTAACTGGGGGGTAGCCTACTGAGTCACCAACCTCAGCGAGAAAGCTTCCGAACACGCGTCAGCCCGATGCACTACTCCCGATCGACCCTTTGGGTAAAATGAGGGCGTCCGGCGCGGGTACGAATGACAGAAAGGGTTTGACGCACATGCAGCACGCATCGATGACGGACTTCACCCTGGTATTACTTCCCGGCCTCGACGGGACCGGGGCACTGTTCAAGCCGTTGCTCGCCCATTTGCCTCCGGAATTGCGGCCTCTTGTCGCGGCCTATCCGACGCGGGAGCGGCTCGGCTACGAGCCGACGCGGGAGCGGCTCGGCTACGAGGAGCTTCTCCCTCGCGTGCTCGATGCGCTTCCGAGATCAGAACCCTTCGTGATCCTGGGCGAATCGAACTTGAGACCTGCCGTGTGCCGGTCCTGTACCTGCGCGGGACTCACGATCGGGTGGTTGGGCCTCGGAACGGGGACGAGGTGGTGGCGCAGTGTTCTTCGGCCCGGGTCGTGGAAATACCGGCTCCTCATTTCCTGTTGCAGACGCAGCCCGCGGCCGCGGCCGCCGCGGTGTCGGAGTTTCTGGCGACACTGCCGCCCGATCCGCCGCGGGAACCGACCGCGGCGGCGAAATAGTTGTGTATGCTGTCCGAATCGAATCTGGCTTCCGCAGGCCGGAAAACGACGCCCGACCATACCCCCTGTCGTGGGGTACCCGTCACTCTTGCGGTTGCCGCGTATTGCGTATTTGTTCCAACTCAGCTATAGTCAGATCAAGTGTCCGTCGCGGTGCGCATGTAGGAGGTGCGGACGATGTGGCGGCGGACCGGAGGACGAACGTTTTTTTGGAGGGTCGGATCTGATGCGACGGCAAGGGTTTACCTCTGTAGGGGCCGTTTGTCAACCGTTTTTTGGTGTTGGCATTAAAT
>CAZFQG010000380.1:0-1673 GCA_964520785.1 uncultured Planctomycetaceae bacterium
CCATATTGAAATCCTGACGGTAGAGGTCGATTCCCTCCTGCGTCATTATCCGATCGACGTGGTCGATCAACCACCGAAGCGCCTCGCGGTTCCCTAAATTCAGCAAAACGCCCCCCAACAACCAGTCTTGGTGCTGGTCATGAAGCCATGAATTGGGATAGACCCGCTCCGGCTCGAACCAGAGGAGCATTTTCATCCCCTTGCCGTGTACGGCGTCCGAAATAGCCTTCAGGCCGTTTGGAAACCGCTCCCTGTCGGCTTCCCAAGTGCCCGTGTTGTGCCAGTCTCCGCGACACGGATACCAGCCGGCGTCCACCCACCAATAGTCCTGGCCGATCTTCTCCTCGATGTACCGGTCGAGACATGCAAGTTGGCTTTGCTCGGTCGCCTCGGCCAATTCCTGGATGACCGGACCGGTATGCCCCGTGTAGGTGCAGAGAATCGGCTTGGGCAGCTCTCCACCCGGCCGCGGCATGTTGTGGGCCTTCATCCATCGCCGCCAGACGTTCTGCGCGCCGATCCAGTCGCCCCCCTTCCAAAACTGGACGATAATCCGCGGCGCATGGGCTTCCTCGCCGGGGTGCAGCCGGAAATGCGTCAACTGCTGGCCCGCACGGAAGCGAACCGTCTTGCCGTCGTCGCGAATGAACTCCGAGGCCCATTGGCCTCCCCAGCCGATGGCCAGAATGACCCCCTGATCACCCCACTGCAAGTTGTAATAGGGCCAGGCGCCGTTGGCGGGTCTTCCTCCCTGCGGCGCAAAAGTCTCGGTGATTCCCTTATCGAGAACTTTGTCCAGCGGCGCATAATCCATTGCCGTTGAACTGGCGCCGCACGAGTAGTGCAACACGAACTCCGGCTCTCGCGGCCTAGCGACCGCGATGTCGGCGGCCTGAATGCTCTCGATAATCGGCGTATCGGCCGTGCCGGTATTCTTGAACACCAGCGTCCACTCGCACGTGGGGAAGTCGGTGAACTCCGTCGCGCTGCACGTGACTTCCAGCCCCGTGTCCGGATCGGTGAAAACCAGTACCCGACTGACGCGGCCGCCGGCCGGTTCTTCGGTCTTGTCGGTCCGCTTCCAGGCCTTCAAGAGTTCCGCGGATGGTTTGCCGTCGTAGACGAATGAAAACGGAAGCTCCGTCGAAAAGACCGTCTTGTCGCCGATATCCTCCTCCAGCTTGAGCGGTGTCGTCTTGCGGCACGAACGGTTCTTCTCCAAGGTGCCCCGATCCTGCCGGACGATCTCCAGACCGGACACCGGACCTTCCACCGGCTGCTGCTGACCGAAAACGGCGCAAAACCACTGGCGCGCCATGCCGATCTCCTCCGCCGAGGGAGCTCGGCAAAAGGCGACGCCCTCACACCACGGCAAGAGACACATTAGCAGAAGTAGACGATGTTTCACGGTCAAAACCCTCCTCGCGGGACCCTTCCCTCATTTCCTTTTGTAGACGACGACGGCCGCGCCCGGTTGAGCGTCGATCATCACCGTGAGGCCCCCGCCCATCAGGGCGTCCCCCGTGGCTTCAGTCGTCTTGCCGGTTGCCAGATTCCTCACCTCGTATGTCGCCTTCGGATCGAGCGCTCGCGGCTTCAACTCGGCCGTTTGATAGACGCTCGCCTCCCGGCGGAAGGCCTGAATCATCCCCTCGTCCGCCTCGGCATCGTGG
>CAZFQG010000381.1:0-1620 GCA_964520785.1 uncultured Planctomycetaceae bacterium
TGGGTCGGGCGCGCGGTGAAGCCGAAGAGGTGGTGAATTCCGGCGTCGGTTTCGGTCAGGAGGACGCCATAAGCGTCGTAGCTGTAAGTATTTACGACCTCCGTTTCGCCGGAAGTGGCGTTGACGGCGGCGAGATCGCGGACGGTGCCCTGATGGTCGGTGAGTGGCCAGAGGATTTGGTCGATGTCGTAATCGTGGGCCCCGGCGTTCCAGTCGACCTGCTCATCCGCCAGAATCTGATCCACCGCCGGCCCCCAGAGGTAGCGGTTGGTGATTTTCTGGGTGTCGTCCAGGCGGAGGGTGATTTGGCCAATATCCCGCGAATCAACGGCGGCACGGTCCCAGGGGGCGACTTCATCGGGGAGCGTCGCCTGCCCGTAGACGAAATACTCCCCCGTTTCATCGTCCGGGGTGGCCGGGGTGGTGTCGATTTCGGTCGCGACCCACCGGTTGAGGTAGTCGTAGGCAAAGGTGACGGTTTTGGTGACGGTCCCGCCGGAGTCCTTGAACGTAACGCACGTCAGGCGGTTGCGGGCGTCCCAGGTGTATTCGACGCGGCCGGACGTTTCGACGTTCAGAAACTAGCTGCGTCCCCGTTTCGACGTCCAGGCGAGAAGGCGTTGCTTGGGAGTTTCGTACGTAACGGGAAGCCAGCGTCGGCAATTGTGTCCGGGGTCCCTGGGATTGTTCCTTCATGCGCGCGTTTGCTGCAGGTCCGCTATACAAGCGCTGGCTCCGTGCCCCATTCGGGAGGCAAGTATTTCTTTCGCCATCGGTAATACGTTGCCTCATCGATCCCTTCACGTTGGCACAACTCGTCAATCGGTATGCTACATTGCATACCCGCCCACAGGACGCGAAGTATCTCCGTACGTTGCCATTTCATGTCGGGTGGATGGGGAAGTGGACAACCTCGAACCAGAAGCCCCGTCCCAACGCGACTCACCAACATCATGCATTCTTTAATAATATCCGCCCGAATTCCGGATGCCATTTCGGGATATGCGAGTGCCCAGTTAAGAATCTGTTGCGCGATCGAGTCGTGCTCGCTCTCTATGAGTCGCAACTCAACCGAATTGATCTCGTCAATCGCCTCAACCATGCTCGCTCTGCGAACCAGGTGGCGGACGTAGCTATACCAATGGGTCGCGGCCTCCGGCACCAAGGCCATGGCAAGTTTGAACTCACTGACCGCTTCACTATCTTTCTGCCAGTCACAAGCGGCGCTGAGGCATCGCGCCAAAAGCTCGTGGTATTCCGCCAGCGTCGAAGTCTTCCTGATCCCGTAAAATCTACCGCCCAGTTTTTTGGGTAAATACCGTTCCGCGTACTCAATCAAGAGACGCACCTGTTCCTCAATCTTGGGAAGGCGCTGGAAGAACAAGGCGTTCCGCCTCCGCCAAATGTGCAACCAGTGATCAAGCTCCCCGTACCAAGTGTCCAGCCGGTCGGAAATCTCGATCGCATCCATTTCCTTCGAGACGTTCGGGACAGCCGGTATCGGCGCAACGGGCCAAGGCAAATCACCCCGAGAGTGTTTTTTTCCCATGAAAGCTCACCAGTGAATATACTCAACGCGGCCACAATCTGCGGTTTTCGCACGGCTGACCAAAACCGTTG
>CAZFQG010000382.1:0-1575 GCA_964520785.1 uncultured Planctomycetaceae bacterium
CGTGACTCCTCGAGGGGCCGACGTCAGCCACCTTCGCCAATACCCCTATTTCCCCGGAGAGAGCAAGGCGTTCAACAAGGCCAACCTCGGGTTCGTGTGGACCGAAAACGACATCACCGGCACCGTCATCCCGAAGCAGCTTTATCACGTTTCGTCCAACCACCCGGGTGTTTTCAACGCGACGTTCTGCGACGGCCATCAGAAATCGCTGAACAACGAGATTGACGGAATGGTTTATCAGCAGATCATGACGCCCTGGGGACAGGAACTGCTGATCGTGGGAAACGCGAACTACACGCAGAGGCCGCTGAACGAGGGGGACCTGGGGCCGTGAGCCCGGGGGGTATTCTGGGTTGGGCTTGGTGAAGGACGGGAAAAGACCCCGGGGCCGCCAACTTGCCCCACCTTCATTCGCCCGCTATGCTTTCGGTGGGCTCCGCCCGGCGTACAGCGAATTCTCCGGTAGCGGCGAACAGACCGTCCGGCGATCGTCCCTTTCCCGGCGCGGATACCGAGCCGCCCACTCAACCCTCCTTTTCCAGAAAAGGACTTGCGCGATGAAGACCACGGCTTTTCTGGCGCACCACGGGATCGTCGAGAATCCGTTCTCCGACGAAGACGCCCAGACGGACCTCGTATTCAAGACCTATTGCATCGCGAACACGTACCACCCTTCCTGGGATAAGGTCTACGGGACCCCGAACACTCCGGCGACCGCCGTCGTTTTCGGGGAGAAAGGCTCCGGCAAGACGGCGCTGCGGATGCAGATCGCCAGACACCTGCGGGATCACAACGCCGACAATCCGGATCACCGGGTGTTCGTCGTCGAATACGATGATTTTAACGTATTCCTGGACCGGTTCCGCGATTCGTTCCGGCGCCGACGCGTGGACAAGGTGATGGCGAGGCTCAAGGTCTGGGACCACCTCGACGCGATTCTCTCCCTGGCCACGACCCAAATCGTCGACCGGATGCTGGGGAACACGCAGGCCGGGTACGCGGCGGCGGTCGACGTGGAACCCCTTGCGCCGAAACCGCTCGACCGCTCCCAGCGTCGCGATTTGCTTCTGCTGGCCGCCTGCTACGACCTCTCGTCTTCCGGAGACCGAGTGGGCCGGTGGAACCAACTGCGGCGGAAACTGCGGTTCCCCACGTGGAGGGCGTGCTGGAAGGCGGGACTGGGGCTTCTCGGGACGGCGGCCGTCATTCTGGTTTGGTACCTTTGGGGAAACCGCGACTGGTTTCATTCCCCCTGGGTTTACCTGGCCATTGTGCTCTTCTGGCTTCCCGAGCTGTGGCGTTTCGGCAAGACGTTTTTCACCGCCTGGAGGACGGCCCGGCGAACGCGGGTTCTGGAGCACTCGGTCAAGGGAATCGCCAAGCTCCTTCTGCGGATGCCGGAGCGCGACCTTGCCGACCAGCCGCTTCCGAACAAGAACCGCAGTGAGGACCGGTATCAAATGCTGGACAAGCTCCAGGCCATTCTCGGCTCGCTGGGGTTCGAGGGAATCGTCGTTCTGGTCGACCGCGTGGACGAGCCGTATATCGTCAATGGTTCGACCGACCTGATGCAGG
>CAZFQG010000383.1:0-1515 GCA_964520785.1 uncultured Planctomycetaceae bacterium
CCTCGGACGGCGTCCGGAATTGAGAAACGCCTCGGGATTATGGCCGACGCACGAACAGGCCGACACTGCCGACCTCTGGCTCTGCCTCTGGAACGTCACCGACCCATCCAACCTCGGAGCCCTTATTCGCTCCGCGGCGGGCCTGGGGGCGAGAGGCGTCCTTCTCGGCGATGGCTGCGCCGATCCCTATTACCGCAAAGCCTTGCGCGCCTCCATGGGCAACGCCTTCAGCCTTCCCCTCTACGCCTGCGACCAAACCGCGCTGCGGACACTGGCCGTCCGGGGTTTCGACCTGGTAGCCGCGACGCTCTCGGCGAGGGCCCAGCCCCTGCCCGCCGCGGCATCGACGAAAGACGCGCTCGACGAAGAAACTTCGACGCCTCCCCTTATCCTCATTCTCGGCAACGAGGGGTTCGGCTTACCGGCCGAAATCACCGGTCTTTGCTCCCGGGAAATCTACATACCCATGGGCAAAGGCGTCGATTCGCTCAACGTGGTCGTGGCGGGAAGTATCTGCCTCTACTCCCTTATTCGTCGGTTACGATGACCGCGATCATCTTCAGCGGAACCGCGCCGGTCGCCTCGATGCTATGGGAAGCTCCGCCGCCGGTGACCACGATATCTCCGGGCTTCACGTCGATCGGCGCCCCGTTGTCATTCACAAGGGCCGTGCCTTCGAGAATTATATAGTATTCTGTTTCCGCCGGATGGGGATGCTGTCCGATACTCGATCCAGGGGGGATCACAATCTCCGACAGGAGCCTCAGATGCTTTTGAAGTCGCGCGCCGCCGAGATGCGTCAGCGCCACATCGCCCTTACCTTCCCGCATGCGTGGTTTTATCTCTGTCTTTAGGCTTGAACGTTCTATTACCATTGTATGCTCCTCGGCCCAATCCTAACAGTTCGTCGATTTTGCGGCAACCGCCCTTCATCCATAGTCCAGCTATAGTCCATCCAAGCGCCACGATGTAGAATAACCCTATGCGACGGAGACAAGCGGATCCAGATACTCATCGAGACTCCAGGCGGTCCATTCCGGCGGCCGGGAGACGCCGTACCATTGATTTTCTCTTCGAAGACAAGGATATAGTCGTCGTCTAAAAACCAGAAGGACTTCAGGTCATCGCAACCGAAGGATCGAGAATCAAAAGTCTCTACGATATCGTAACAGACCATATCCGGCGAACGAATCCCAAAGGCAGAGCCGCCGTCGTACACCGTCTGGACCGGGACACTTCGGGAGTCATGGTTTTCGCCAAACACGCGGCGGCGAAAAAGCGCCTTATGGATAACTGGAACGAGTTGGTCATGGAACGTGGCTATATCGCCGTCGTAGAGGGGTAGTTGGGGGGCGAAAACGGTATCTTCGATACTTGGCTTGTGGAAAACCGCGCCGGCACGATGTATTCGACCAGGCCGGGAGCGCCTGGCGCCCTGAGGGCCATCACCCGCTGGCAACTGGCCGAAGCCGGCGAGCTTTATTCTTGAATCGAGTTAAGGCTCGAACCCGGGCC
>CAZFQG010000384.1:0-1500 GCA_964520785.1 uncultured Planctomycetaceae bacterium
TGCATCACGGGAATACCGTATAAGCAAGGCAATTACACCACGCTGGCTCAACTCCAAACGGCGGCGGAACTACTGCAAGGCACGAACACGATGATCATTGATGTCACCCCCAGTCCGTCGGGCGGAATCGATCTGGTTGTGACCCTCAATGGTGAGACAACATTTCAGGGATGGGTGAGCACGAGCACCGGGAGCGGCGCACACCCGGGCGCCGACCCCTATGTGCATCTTCAGAGCCATTGGGGGAGTGGGGTGAAATTCACGTCGGCGACCATTACACCCAAAACACCTCCCGAATAAACCAACACTATTGAAGTGAGAGGAACATAGATATGCGAAAACCCCCGAGGTCCCTCGTTGCGTCCTCACCGCGACGCTGTCTCAACCCATCGGCTGCGCGAGCCCTGTTCTTCCTCGTCACCGGTCTCTCGTGCGTCACGGCCGTGGGCGATGACCGGAGTGCTCAGCCACACAAACGCGGAGAAAGTCATCTGACATTCTCCCTAACGAGTCGGGGAAAGGTCGAACGCCTGCTGAAGGAGTTCCCAGATATATCTCGCGCCAGGAGTCTTAGAATCGAAGACATCGGCGTCGCGTCCATTCCGGACGCTCTGCTGGAGAAAATCGCGACCGGCGGCAAGAGCCTCCGGAGTCTGTCCATCGGCATAGGCACGTCGCCACGGAGGCGCGCGGCCGACATTTCAGACAGGGGAATGGAAATCTTGTCGAGTCTGGCTGATTTGGAGACGCTCACACTTGACTGTCATTTCTCGGCGGACGGCTTCGCCCATCTGAGCAAACTGAAGAACTTGTCGACATTGGGAGTCGACGGGCCGACCTTCGGCGCGAGGCCGTTCTTCGAGACGGTATCGAAACTATCGAACATAAGAAGCCTCGCGGTCTGGCACGCCGATTTCTCCCAGCCGATTGACGACGAGACGTTCAAGGCCGTGGCTTCACTCAACGGACACTTGGAAGAGTTGGATTTCGGCGACTGGCAGAACACCATCCACGCGTCGCTGATTCCGGCGATCGTGGAGATCAAATCGCTAACCTGGCTCAATTTGGGGAACATAACCGGTTCGTTGCCGAAACCATGGACCTATTACCTGCGGAGACTGCCTTACCTGGAGCACCTCGAACCGTCCACGAAAGAGACCTCCGGAGCGACCGCGTTCGAAGGATTGCAGAAGCGCGAGAATTGTCCCGTCCAATTCAGAACGGTCAAATCCCCCGCCGAAATGGTCGTGCTCTTGCGTTTCGTATTGGGCCCCTACGAAACACTCAAGGTGCGTCGCGAAGTCGTCCGTCGCCGCGCCGGCCTCTCCCCCTGCCCTCCGAAGGGATACCCCCGATCCAAATACCGATTGCTGGCGCCGGTTTTCGAGAAGTCGTTTGGGGTGAAAGTATCTAGAAGCGCGTGTGACATCCTGCCGCACATCACGCACGAGTACCCCGAACTCGACCAACAAATCCGCCGCTACCTGGCGGGCGAGGATT